>JAIYDD010000184.1 GCA_027487675.1 Acetobacteraceae bacterium
ATCGACGAAAGCCGCACCTTCCTGCCGGTGAACATCGCGGTGCTGACCGTGTCCGACACGCGCGACCTGGCCAGCGACCGCAGCGGCGACACGCTGGCCGCGCGCATCGCCGAAGCCGGGCACCGGCTGGCCGACCGCCGGATCGTGCGCGACGAGGCCGATGCGATCGAGGCGATCCTGCGCGGCTGGATCGCCGACCCTTCGGTGGATTGCGCGATCACCACGGGGGGCACCGGCATCACCGGCCGCGACGTGACGCCGGAAGCCTTCGCCCGCGTGCTGGAGAAGGAGATCACCGGCTTCGGCGAGCTGTTCCGGATGCTGAGCTACCGGAAGATCGGCACCTCCACGATCCAGTCGCGGGCGATCGGGGGTGTGGCGGGCGGCACCTACCTGTTCGCGCTGCCGGGCAGCACGGGGGCCTGCAAGGATGCCTGGGACGACATCCTGCTCTGGCAGCTCGACAGCCGGCACCGGCCCTGCAACCTGGTGGAGCTGATGCCGCGGCTGCAGGAACATCTGCGCGCGGCGTGACGCGCCGTCTCGCCGGCACCACGCCGTCCGGGCGGACCGCGCCCGGCCGCGGCGCATGCGGCCCGCGGGCGCGGCGCGACGCCGCTCAGCGGCCGAGCCGCGTGCGCAGCGCGCTGACCCAGCCCTCCGGCTTCGCGGGCGCCACGGGTGCCGTCTCCGCCGCGACGCTGAGCTGCCGCAGCGCGGCGTCGCGCTCCGCCACCAGGCGTTCCGTCGCCGCCAGCGCGGCCTTGTGGTCGGCCAGCGCGTCGCGCAGCTCGATCGCCGCCAGCGCGCTGTCGGCCAGCATCTCGGCGGCGATGTCCGCGGCGTCGCGCGAGGGGAAGGCGTAGGTCGCGGCGCGGGACGGCTCGTTGCCCAGCAGCGCCACCAGCGCCTTGGCGAAGGCCGGGCTGTAGGCCAGCACCTCCTCGGGCGCGCAGCCGGGCGCGACCAGGCCGAGGAAATCCTGCCCGGTGGTGACCGCCTTCTGCGGCACGCCGGCGCGCTCCAGGTGGTCGAAGATGGCGCGCGCCTCGTCGGAGCCGGGCACCAGCCGCCCGTTCCGGAAATCCCGCGCGCTGCCCAGCCCGTCGGAGAAGATCAGCCCGTCGGGCGACAGGTTGCCGGCGACCCGGCCGAGCGCATCGGCGGAGGAGTCGTAGAGATCGGTGTCGAGGAACAGCAGCGCGAGCCGCGGCCGGAAGCCGCGCAGGCTCTCGCCAAACCAGCCCTTCACGTAGCCCACCGCCTCCGGCCGTCCGAAGCGCTCGACATTCGCCACCACCTCCTCGTAGCGCCCGAGGAACTGGCCGCGGGCGTAGTAGCCGTCCGCCGAGCCATGCGGCAGGCCCGCAAAACTGTCGGCCGCGTGCAGGCGGATGCCGAGATGGGCGCAGACATGGCTCATGCAGGCCGTGGTGCCGCCCTTGAAGACGCCGCATTCCAGCATGTCGCCCTCGATGCCGCCGCGCTTCAGCGCCAGCAGCGCCATCGCCATGGGCAGCAGCGCCGCGCCCGCCCAGCCGGCGGCATAGCGGGCATCCTTGTGGTCGGTCGCGTGGTCCGGGTTCAGGTAGGACATCGCCCGGCGGATCGCCCGGAAGCGCGATTCCGTCGTCCGGACGAAGTCGAGGACCTCGGCGACCTCCGGCTCCCGCGCCAGGTCGCGGCACAGGATCGCGGCATCGGCGGCATCCGGCGCGCGGCAGCCGGCGCCCTTCACCGGGCTCGCGACCGGAAGCGGCGCGAGGTGCGGCTGCGAGGCCCGGCGATGCGCGTTGAGCAGGGCGTTGACCCCGGGCGGCAGCATGTCTGGACCCTTCTCCCGCGCGGCACGCCGGACGCGCCGGGCGATGCCCGGGGCTGCCAGCCGATCCTGCCGCTGTCCGGCCGGCGCGATCTGGTGGTCCGGATGGGGTGGCGGGTCAATTCAAGGCCGCGCCAGCCTGGGGCCGCGCCTGCACCGCCGGGCGGACCGATGGGCGGCTGCGCGGCGCCGGCGGGCGGGGGCTTGACCCCGCGCGAGGCCGGGCGCCGAGGTCCCGTGCCGTCTTCCGCGGGTGCCGGGGCCCTGCTGGGCGCCGGTCCGCCGGGGCTCAGCGGCCGGTCAGGATCCGCTCGACCAGCTGCTTCGCCGTCGGGATGAAGCCGTTCGAATAGAAGGGGTCCGACCCGAAGCGATAGGCGTTGTGGCCCGCGAACATCAGGTTGCGTTCCAGCGCGCCGTCATGGGCGATGTCCTGCAGGGTCTTCTGGATGCAGAAGCTGCGCGGGTCGGCCTTCTTGCCGGTGGAATACTCCGGCTCGTGCTGCGACCAGTTGCTGAAGCGGCAGGCCGAGAGGCAGCCCATGCAGTCGATCTGGTCCTTCAGGATCTCGCGCGACTTCTCGGGTGTCACGAAGACCAGGGTGTTGTCGGGCGTGCGCATGGCTTCCGTGAAGCCCTCCGCCTCCCAGTGCACCACGCGGGCCAGGTCGTGGCCGGTGAGGTAGACCACGCGCTTGCGCGGGCCGACGCCGTATTCGGCGACGTGGTCGCCCACCGGCTCGGCCGTGTAGGCCACCTGGCGCTCGTTGCGGTCCTCCAGCTCGCGCAGGAAGTCGTTGCGCACGGCGGAGGAGTAGAAGCCGGTCGGCGAGAAGGGCTGCAGCAGCACGTCGCCCGCCTGCAGCGTCAGCAGCCGCTGCTTCCAGGCATCCGAGATCGGGCTTTCCCGCGTCAGCAGCGGGCGGGTGCCGAACTGGAAGGCGACGGGGCCGAGATCGGGGTTGTCGATCCAGTCCTCCCATTCCTCCAGCCACCAGACGCCGCCGGCCATGATGATCGGCACCTCGCCCAGGCCGAAGTCGCGCATCTGCTGGCGCAGCTTGAGGACGCGGGGGAACGGGTCCTCGGGGCGCTTCGGGTCTTCGCTGTTGGACAGGCCGTTGTGGCCGCCGGCCAGCCAGGGATCCTCGTAGACCACGCCACCCAGCCAGTCGCGCGTCTTGTGGTAGGCGCGCTTCCACAGCGCGGCGAAGGCGCGGGCGGAGGAGATGATCGGGTAGTAGTGCACGCCGAAGTCGCGGGCGATGTCGGCCAGGCGATAGGGCATGCCGGCGCCGCAGGTCACGCCATGCACGAGCCCGCGCGCGCCTTCCAGCACGCCACGCGCCACGCGTTCGGCGCCGCCCATCTCCCACAGGATGTTCATGTGGATGCGGCCCTGGCCACCGGCGCGCTCATGGGCTTCCCGCGCCTGGGCGATGCCGCCGGCGATGCCGTAGGCGACGAGTTCCTCGTGCCGTTCCCGGCGGGTGCGGCCCCTGTAGGTCTGGCGGATGATCGTGCCGTCGGCTTCGTAGCTGTCCGCGTTCACGGCGGAGAAGGTGCCGACGCCGCCGCCGGTGGCCCAGCCGCCGCAGGTGGCGCCGTTGGACACCGCAACGCCCTTGCCGCCCTCGACCAGGGGCAGCACCTCGACGCCGCCCATTCGGATCGGGTTGATCGCCTTCAACGCGTGACGCTCCGGTGACTGCCTGTCGCCCCCCGCTTTCGGCCCGGGAGGGTCATCAAATTGGAATATGGCCCGGCCGGAGCCCCGGCAAGGGGCTCCGGCCGGGCGGGAGGGGTGGATTACTCCGCCGCGTCGCGGTCGTTGCCGCCCCCTGGGCCGCCGTCGCGGCGCGGGCGCCGGTCGCGGTCGCGCCGGTCGCCGCCACGCTCGCCCCCGCGCTCGCGGCCGCCGCCTTCGCCATCCTCGCGCGGGCGGCGGGCGCCGACCTGCTCGGTGATGTCGGCGCCGGTCTGCTGGTCCACCACGCGCATGGACAGCTTCACCTTGCCGCGGTCGTCGAAGCCGATGACCTTCACCTTCACCGCATCGCCGTCCTTCACGATGTCGGTGGTGCGGTTCACGCGCTCATTGGCCAGTTCGGAGATGTGGACCAGCCCGTCCTTGGCGCCGAGGAAGTTCACGAAGGCGCCGAACTCGGCGGTCTTCACCACCTTGCCGTTGTAGATCTTGCCCACCTCTGGCTCCGCCACGATGCCCTGGATCCAGTCGATCGCCTTCTGCGCGGCTTCCGTGCTGGTCGCGGCCACCTTGATGGTGCCGTCATCCTCGATGTCGATCTTGGTGCCGGTCTGCTCGGTGATCTCGCGGATCACCTTGCCGCCACTGCCGATGACGTCGCGGATCTTGTCCTTGTTGATGTTGATCACGGTGATGCGCGGCGCGGTCGCGGCCACGTCGCCGCGGGCGCCGGTGATGCCCTTGGCCATCTCGCCCAGGATGTGCAGCCGCCCATCCTTCGCCTGGCCGAGGGCGATCTGCATGATCTCGAAGGTGATGGACGTGATCTTGATGTCCATCTGCAGGCTGGTGATGCCGGTCTCGGTGCCCGCCACCTTGAAGTCCATGTCGCCCAGATGGTCCTCGTCGCCGAGGATGTCGGACAGCACGGCGAAGGCGCGGTCTTCCTTGATCAGGCCCATGGCGATGCCGGCCACCGGGCGCTTCAGCGGCGCGCCGGCATCCATCAGCGCGAGCGAGGTGCCGCAGACGGTCGCCATGGAGGAGGAGCCGTTGCTCTCCGTGATCTCGCTGACCACGCGCATCGTGTAGGGGAACTTGTCCTTCGCCGGCAGCACGGGGCGGATCGCGCGCCAGGCGAGCTTGCCGTGGCCGACCTCGCGCCGGCCGGGGCTGCCCATGCGGCCCGTCTCGTTCACGGAGTAGGGCGGGAAGTTGTAGTGCAGCATGAAGTGCTCGCGGTACTCGCCCGCCAGCGCGTCGATGATCTGCTCGTCCTGGCCGGTGCCGAG
>JAIYDD010000196.1 GCA_027487675.1 Acetobacteraceae bacterium
GCCCGGGCGCCCGGCCGCGGCATCTTGCCACTCGCGCGGCGCTCGGTCATATCGCCGGCGTCTATGCGCGGTCGAAGCGTTGCTTGCACCTGTCTATTGGCGGTCCCCAGGAGAGTCCGCGCATGCGGCAGCTACTCATCCATGTTGGGATGCACAAGACCGGGACAACAACGATACAGGAAACCCTGTTCCGGCACCGCGAGCAGCTTCCCGCGCATGGCCTCGCCTATTTCGGCCTCCAGGCAAACCATTCCAATCCCCTGCTGCTGGCCTTCCTGGACAATCCCTCGGAGAACAACGGCCTTCGCCGCGCCGGATTCACGGACCCCGCCAAGGCGGCCGCGGTTGCGCAGGAGATGCGGGCGGCACTCGCCACCTTCCTCAGGTCCACCACGCAGGACAAGCTGATCGTCTCCGGCGAATCGGCCAGCGTGCTCGGCTATGACGGCGTGCGCGCGATGATCGAGTTCTGCAGGCCGCACGTCGACCAGATCGTCGTCGTCGCCTTCATCCGGCCCCCGCGCTCCTTCGCGGTGAGCATGCTCCAGCAGCAGATGCGCATCGGCCAGACGCTGGACGCCTTCACGCGCGGCATACTTCCGACATACCGGCGTCGCTTCCAGCCCTACGTCAAGACGAAGGGCGTGGCGGTCCGGTTCCAGCTCTATGCCTCGCAGGAACTCATCCGGGACTGCAGCCTGGCCACCTTCCTTTCGGTGATCGGGGCTCCCGCCGACCTGTACGGCGCACTCAAGGTGAAGCGCGCGAATTCGGGCATGTCGCGTCTCGCGGCGGCCCTCGCCCTCGCGGCCAATGCCGCGGTTCCGGTCTTCGGCGAGGGACGGGTACCCAACGCGGCGCGGGCGGAGTCGCTGTCGCGGCTGATCTCCGACCTGCCAGGCCCGCCCTTCCGCGTGCCCGATGCCGTCATCGCCCGGCACTTCCGCGACGTCGGGGTCGCGCGCGATTTCGCCTGGATGGAGAGTGTGCTCGGTCGTCGTTTCAGCGACGTCGAGCCTGAGGTGTCGCGTGCCGAGATGGATGCGGCGCCCGACATGGCCAGCTGGGCCGCCAGGGAACTCTGCCGGCTCGACGGCGACGAGATTCAGGCCGTCGCGGCGCTTCTCAACCGGCTGGCCGGCAAGCCCGCCCCGGACGCGCCCCGTGCGGCGCCGGTGGCGCGCGTGGCCTGACGCGCCCTGCCTTCACCGCCGTCGCGCAGCCCGTCCGCCTGCCGCGCGATCGCCGGGGGAGCGGAACGCGCCCGGCGGCGCGGATGACGCGACGGGAAGAAGCCCGTGCCGTGATCAGCGCCTCGGCCCGCGCCGGGCATGGTCCCGGGCGCCGTCTCCGCGGGTGCCGGACCGCGACGTCAGGCCGGATGCAGCGCGGCCAGCGAGGATGGCTCGTAGCCCAGGGCCTCCGCCGCGCCGGGGAAGAGACGCTCGAACTCCTCGATCACCCGCGGCGTGAATTCCCGCGTCCACTGGGCCGGCTGGCCGCTGCGCACATGCACCGACGGCTTGACCTTCCCGCTGAACAGGCTGCGCCGCTCCGCGATCCGCAGAAGGGTGGGCAGATCCTGTTCCGGGAAGCCCAGATGCGCGAACATCCCGCGGAACGCCTGCATCCCGGGATCGGTCGTCAGCTCCTCGAAGCGCACGACGAGGAATTCGGGCCGGCGACGGACGACGTCGAGCATGCAGTCGATGGTGAACTTGCCGATATTGGCCATCTCGAACAGGAAGCGTTCCTCGTCCGTCGGCAGGCCGGCGATGACCTCCTGGTAGCAGCGTCCGTCCCACCTCTCCTCCGGGCGGAACAGCCAGGCCTCGGTCGCCCGGCAATGGTAGTGGGCGCCGCTGATCACCACGTCCCGCGGGTCGCGGATGACGACGGCGCCGCGATACGGATCCTCGAGCGCGACCTGCGGGAAGACGGAGATGTTCTGGTGGCCCACCTGCCAACCGGCCGGCGCCGCCACGGCATCCTTCTGGATCTGCCAATACGCATAGCCAAGCCGCGCGCAGGCGGTGCGGAGGATCTCGCGGATCAGCAGCGTCCCGGTCTTGTGGAATGTCCCGACGATGACCTTGTCCACGGCCACGGGCTCCCGGAATTTTCGTGCGGTCAGCGCGGCGCAGCCCGGCCGCGGCATCGCTGCGTCAACGGCGCGCAGGCCGTGGATGCAACATGGCGAGGACAGGCGTCAAGCCGTCGCGCCAGTCTGCCCCCTGTCCTCGGCTTCCGTCGCGCCCGCTCACCTCCTGTGGTCCGCCGCATGGGGCGCCCGTGGCGTGCTTCCCGCCGGCGCTGCGCCAGCTCGCACGCCGTGGTCATCGCCAGGTGCCGGACGGCGGCGGCGATGAAGAGCTCCGGCAGCAGGAAGCGTTCCTGGATCAGGATCCGCGTCCGCCGCAGCAATTCCTCCATGCTGATGGCCGGGGCGTGGGTGACCCGATGGCGGCGGGGCTCGATCCGGCCGTCGCTGGCGCCGATCGTCTCGAAGGGCAAGGTGGACGGCTGGTCGGGCGTCTGGAAGAACAGTTCGGCCTCTTCGGCCATGCTCCGCTGGCTGTCCGTGAGCGGGAGGAGATCATCGGGCGCACCGGTCGAGCATGGTGCGGGCGATGCGGGTCCGGCAGGCCGTGGCGTCAAGGGTGACCAGTGCGCCGGCCAGTTGCAGTCGCCCGAGCAGGATCGGGATGGCCATGATTTCGTTGGATTTGCTGCCGACCGCCTGCCAGCCGAGCACGACGCGCTGGCAGGTGGCCCAGGCGCTGGCCGAGTGCAGCGGGTGACCATCGCCGCGGTGGGCCTGGCGGGAGGTCTTGCCGTCGGTGGCGACGATGTCGGGCGCGTCGTCGCGCAGGCCCCCTCGACCCCAAGAGTCATCCACGCAAGCCAGCATCGCACACAGCGCCTCGCTTGGCCGACGCGGGTCGGCGCGCGTCGAGAACTGGTCGAGCAGGGCCGCCGCAGCCATCGGAACACCTCATGCGACGAGGCTCCCCAGGAAACCGGCTTCCGCCCGCGCCCTACTCCCGCAGGCATTCAAGCGATTGCCCGGGCGGAAATGCAGCAGGCTTGCAGCCGCGAAAAGATGCGGTTATCCGCGCCAAGGTCTGTCGGCCCTCACGACCGCGTTGGCGCCTCGTCCCTGGGGCAGCGCAGGCCAGCGCGACGACAGGATGACCGGGCCTGCATGGCGGAGGCTGTCCGATGCGCTACGAGCCGGGCCGGTTCTTCTTCCTGTCCAACCCGAAGTGCGGCTCCAATTCCATCCGGCACCTGCTGAACCGGCATTCCAAGATCCGTGTGAATCACGCGACCGCTGACGGTTGGTACCCCCATCATCGCGCCCGGAAGCAGAAGGAACGGGTCGAGGCGATGGGCGATGACTGGTCGTCGCTCGTGTCCTTCACCACGATCCGAAATCCCTGGGACCGGATGGTGAGTTGCTACGTCTACGGCAAGAACACGCCGGAAAGCCGGTGGAGGACGTTGTTCAACGAGGTGGACGGCGACTTCGCGCGTTTCGTGGCGGGCGCTCCGAAGTCGATGCATGTCGGCGCTTTCGCGGGCGACGGAAAAGGCGGCATGCTCGTTCGCCACATCGTGCCGCTTGAGCGCGCGAGCGAGCTGCTGCCCGCGATCTTCGCCGAGATCGGCGTGCCGTTCCGGCGGCTCCCCAAGCTGTATGCCCAACGCGCCGACAACGAGTATCGCTCATTCTACGACGAGGAGACGCGCCGCCACGTCGCGCAGCTCTTCGCGACCGACATTGAACTCGCCGGCTACGAATTCTGACGCGCGGGCTTGGGGCGCAACGACCACGGCGGCGCCCTGGCGCAGAGGTTGGAACAAGGTCTTGCTACGTGACCCGTCGAGCCCGTAAGCCCGCCGCCCGCAACACCTGCCGCGCGCGGGCGCCGCTTGGACGGACGTGGCGTCCTCGCCGTGCCGCAGACATCGGCGGCATCCGTCCTGCGGATCTCCAGTCATGCCGGATCGGGCGGCCGGGTCGCGCCTGCACGTCCGGTGGAGCGGTCCAGCGACGCGAAAGCCGCGCAGCAGGAACCGGTCCTCCCCAGGCCGCCTCTCTCACCGCCTGTGGTCGGCCGCATAGGCGCGGCCGTAGCGCGCTTCCAGCCGGCGCTGCACCAGTTCCCACGCCGTGGTCATCACCAGGTACCAGACGGCGGCCGCGATGAAGAGCTCCAGCACCAGGAAGCGTTCCTGGATCAGGATCTGCGTCCGCCGCAGCAATTCCTCCATGCTGATGACGGAGGCGACGGAGGTGGTCTTCAGCAGCCCGTTCAC
>JAIYDD010000045.1 GCA_027487675.1 Acetobacteraceae bacterium
GCCTGGCGAAGGACTACGAGAACCTCGCCGCAACCCTCGCAAGCTTCGTCATGCTCGCTGCCATCCAACTCGGCGTCCGTCGACTGGCCAGAGGGTAGGCTTTTGAGTCAGGCTCTGAGCGCTTCCCGGTAAGGAAAACATTGATCTCTCAACACCCCACCACCCCCACAAACCCCGCCCGCCCATACGCAAGAAGCGCCGCATCGCGGGTCACCACCGGCACCCCCAGCACCCGCGCCGTCGCGATGATCAGTCGGTCGGCCGGGTCGTTGTGCAGTTCGCCGGGCAGCAGGCTCGCCGCCGTCGCGATCCGCATGTCGAGCGGTGCCTCGCGCAAGCCGGGCAGGGCCATCAAATCCGCCAGCCATCCCGGCGGGTCCGGCAGGAACACCAGCCCCGGCCGGCCTGCGCGACCTCGGCTCAGAAGCCCGATCTCCCACCCCGTCACCGGGGAGACCAGCACGCCATCCCCCGTGGCCGCCGCCTCGATGGCCTGCATCGCTGCCGGCGCCATGCGCGCCCCTTCGCCTAGCCAGATGGCCGCGCAGGTGTCCAGCAGCACCGCGGTCATCGGTGCAGGATGCCAAGCTCCGCGTCAGAGGGTTCGTCCAGGGTCGGCGCCGTCAGGTCAAAGCCTTCCGGCACGATCACGCGGCCGCGCAGCGCGCCATGCAGGGCCTTGGCCGCCTCGGCCGGGGCGGGCGGTGCCGTCAGGATGGCCACCACCTTGCCGCGCTTCGTCACCTCGACGCGGCTGAACTCGCCGGATTGCACGCGGTCCAGCACCTTTAGGCAGGTCGCCTTGAACTCGGTGGCGGTCATCGTCTCGGTGTCGGGCATGGCGGGCTCCCGCGACTGGTCATCTCACATGACCATATAGGTCATGCTGCCCATCTCTCCAGCCGAAACCGTCGCAGCAGGCCCGCTAGCGCCAAAACCTGGCGGGGCCCGGGGTGCGCCACGCACCCCGGCGGGGGCGCGGGGGCAGCGCCCCCGCAAACCACCCGCGCAACCCGCAGCCTCTACTCCGGCTGCACCCCCGCCGCCCGCAGGATGCGCGTGTAGCTTTCCACCCCCTCCGCCACCACGCGCATCACCTGCGCCGGTGTCTCGAACCCCACGCGCGGCGAGACCCCGGCCAGTTCGTTCAGCCGCGCCGCGTTGGCCTGGATCGAGGCGCGGAAGGCCTCGCCGAGGGCCGCCAGCACCGGCGCCGGCGTCGCGGCGGGGGCCAGGACGGGGAAGAACTCCTCGTGGATCACGCCGGGGATGCCGGCTTCCGGGGCGCTCGGCACGTTGGGCAGGGCGGGGCTCCGCTCCACGGCCAGCACCGCCAGCGCGCGAACGCCCCCGCCGCGCACCTGGCCGAGGGCCGAGGCCATGGTCGGCGTGCCGAAATGCGCCTCGGCCGAGACCAGCGCCGCCACGGAAGGTCCGCCGCCGCGGTAGTGCACCAGCTCCGCCTGCACCCCCGTCACGCTGCGGAACAGCTCGGCCGCCACGTGCACGCCGCTGCCGATGCCGGCGGTGGCCAGGTTGTAGCGGCCGGGCGCGGCGCGCAGCAGCGCCAGCAATTCCTGCCCGTTCTGCGCCGCCAGGCGGGGCGTCACCGCCAGCACGTGCGGCGAGAAGCCGGCCACCGCCACGCCCGCGAAGTCGGCCAGCGTGTCGTAGGGCACGCGCGCGACGATGGCCGGCACGGTGGACTGGCTGGAGTTGATCAGCACCGTGTGCCCGTCGGGGGCCGAGCGCGCGACGTGTTCCGCGCCGATCACGCTGCCCGCGCCGGCGCGGTTCTCCACCACGATCGGTTGGCCGAGCGCCTGACCCGCGGTCTCGGCGATGATGCGGCCGACGATGTCGTTGGACCCGCCCGGCGCGAAGGGCACGATCAGGCGGATCGGGCGGTTCGGGCGCCAAGCCTGGGACAGCGCGGGCCGGGCCAGGGCGGGCAGCGTCGCGGCGGCCAGCGCGGCCCCCAGAAGGTGGCGGCGGGTGGGCATGGTGGGCGTCTCCCTGTCATGCCCGGCTGCGCGTGGTCGGGCGCCGGGCTTGCGGGAGAGGATGCACACCCGGGCCCGGCGCGGAAGCCCCCTCCGGTTTTGAGACCCTGTCAGCCGGAAGCGGCCACCGGCACCTTGCCGCCGCCGGCGGGGCGTTCCTTGACATAGGCGGGCAGGCCATGGCCGCCGATCCGCCCGCGCAGGCGCGCCAGCAGCGCCAGCCCCTCGGCTTCCGGCACGGCGAAGCGGGCGGTGCCGGGGGCGGGGTCCAGCTGGTGCAGGTAGTAGGGCTTGACGCGATGCCGCAGCATGGCCCGGAACAGGGCTTCCAGCGCCGCCTCGCTGTCGTTCACGCCGCGCAGCAGCACGCTCTGGCCCAGCAGCGGGATGCCGGCGCGGATCAGGCGGCGCAGCGCGGCCGGGGCCTCGCCCGTGAATTCGCGGGCGTGGTTGGCGTGCACGCAGACGAACAGGCCCTTGGGCGTGTCCAGCGCCGCGACCAGGTCGGGCGTCAGGCGCGCCGGGTCGGCGACGGGCACGCGGGTGTGGATGCGCAACAGGTCGAGATGCGGGATGGCCGACAGCCGCTCCACCAGCCAGGCCAGGCGCCGGGGGCTGAGCATCAGCGGGTCGCCGCCGGTCAGGATCACCTCCCGGATCGCCGGCGCGGCGGCGAGCCAGGCCAGCGCCGCCTCCAGCTCCGCCTCGGTCAGCAGGCCGCCATCGGGGCCGACGACCTCGCGCCGGAAGCAGAAGCGGCAATAGACCGGGCAGGCGAGCAGCGGCTTGAGCAGCGCGCGGTCGGGGTAGCGGTGGACGATGCCGCGCACCGGGGTGAAGGGGGCGTCGGCGGTCGGGTCCTCGATCTCCCATGGCGCGGTGACCAGCTCGGCGGCGTCGGGGATGTATTGGCGGGCGATCGGGTCGGCCGGGTCGGCGGGGTCGATCAGCGCGGCGGCGGCCGGCGTCACGGCGATGGCGTAGCGCGCGGCCACCGCCTCGGCCGCCGCGGCCTGGGCGGCGGGCAGCAGGCCGGCGGCGAGCAGGTCGGCGGCGCTGCGCAGCGCGCGGGCGGGCGCGCGGCCGGCCGCGCGGCCGGGGGGCTCGGCCGGGCGGCGCGCGGGCGGGATGCGCGGGGCGCTGTCATCCGGCATGGTGGCGGGGGTTCCGTTGGGCCTGGTGCTGGGGCTCGGGCCGGGCCTACCCCCTGATCGGTGTCGCGTCCATGCCCGCCCCCCTGCCGAACTGGCACCCCGAGAGCCTGGCCGCGCGCCTGCCCTTCCTGCGCCGTCGCGCCCGGCTGGCCGCCGATGTGCGCGCCTTCCTCGCCGCCCGCGGCTATGCGGAGGTGGAGACGCCCTGCCTGGTGCCGGTGCCGGGGATGGAGGTGCATCTGCGCGCCTTCCGCACCGCCTACCGCCCGCATCTGGGCGCGGGGGAGGCGCGGACGCTCTGGCTCCGCACCTCGCCGGAACTCGCCCTGAAGCGGCTGCTGGTGGCCGGCGCCGGCCCGGTCTTCGAGCTCGCCCGCGTCTGGCGCAACGGCGAGGCGAGCCCCCGCCACGCGCCGGAATTCACCATGCTGGAATGGTACCGCCCCGGCCTGGCGCTGGACGGGCTGATGGAGGAGACGGAGGCGCTGGTGCGCTCCGCCTGCCCGCCGGTGGTGGCGCATGGCGGGGTGGCCTGCGACCTGTCCCTGCCCTTCGAGCGGATCAGCGTGGCGGAGGCCTTCCGCGCGCATTGCCGGGGCCTCGACATCCTGGCGACCGTCGATCCCGCGACGGCGGCGGGCGACGGCGCGGCGCTGCAGCGGGCGGCGGCGGCGGCGGGGCTTCGGCTCGACCCGACGCTCGGCTGGGAGGACGCCTTCTTCGCCCTGCTGCTGGACCATGTCGAACCCCGCCTCGGCCGTGGGCGCGCCAGCTTCCTGACGCATTGGCCGGCGCCCCAGGCGGCGCTGGCGCGGCGCGATCCCACCGATCCGCGCGCCGCGCTGCGCTTCGAGCTGTTCGTGGCGAGGCTCGAGCTGGCCAACGCCTTCGACGAGCTGACCGACCCCGCCGAGCAGCGCCGCCGCTTCGAGGCCGATGTCGCCGCCCGCAAGGCGCTGGCGGGCGAGGAGGGGTGGGAGGTGGACGAGGAATTCCTGGCCGCCCTCGCCCACGGGATGCCGGCGGGGTCGGGCATCGCGCTCGGCTTCGACCGGCTGGCCATGCTGGCCGCCGGGGCGGCGCGGATCGAGCAGGTGCTCTGGCTGCCCTGAAGGCGCGCGGCCGGCCCGCCAGGGCCCGCACCGCGATCCGCGCCTGCCCGCCGGTCCCGGATCGGCGGCCGCCGCGGCCCTGCCATCCCGTTGGCGATCCTGACGCCATCGTCATTGTCGCGCTGCCCGAATGCGGTGTCCGATCCGCCCGGGTATCGGATGGTGGTGGCATGGAAGCCTGTCGGTGCGGTTCGCAGCGCGACGCCCGCTGAAGATGCTCGGGCTGCTCGCCGCCGCGCCCGTGGGCGGCCATCCCCTGCCGCCGCGCCGCTGGCCCTGGCAGCTGCGCCTGCTGCTGGCCGGCAGCCTGGTGCTGCCGCTGCTCACCGCGACGCTGTGGGGCGAGCGCTCCTGGCGGATGGAGCTGCGCCGCGCGACGGAGCAGGCGCGGGCGAATGCGGAGATCGTGCGCGAATACGCGCTCGGCGTGATCCGCCGGCAGGAAGCGGTGCTGGACGCGGTGGCGCTGATCGCCGAGCTGGCGGAAGCGCCGGGCGTCGACCCGGCGGCGCCGCGGCGATGGCTGGCCAAGCTGAATGGCGGGAACGTGCCCGGCTCCAATGTCGGCATCATCGGCCCGCAGGGCAGGCTGATCCTGTCGAGCCGCGCCATCCCGATCCCCGTGGACCTGGCGGACCGGCCCTATATGCAGCGCCTGCGCGAGCCCGGCGCGCCGCTGCAGATCGAGCGGCTGACGCTGCGCGCGGACGGCGAGGACGTGGTGCTGATCGCGCGTCGCCGGCCGGGCGAGGCGTTCCGCGGCGTGGTGGGCGCCACCATCCCCGTCGAGGCCTTCGCCGACATGTTCCGCCGGCTGGCGCCGGCCGGCGGCGGGTCGGCGTCCCTCATCCGGGACGACGGCGTCATCCTGGTGCGCCACGCGCCCTCGGCGGCGCCCATCGTCATCCCGCCCGAGGCGACCTTCCGCGTCGCCATCCGCGCGGCGGAGGCCGGCACCTTCCGCACCGTCGCCGTCTCCGACGGGGTGGAGAGGATCTACGGCTTCGCCCGCCTGCCGGGATTGCCCTTCTACGCCAATTACGGCGTCTCCACCGAGGGCATCCTGGCCGCCTGGTGGCGCGGCATGGCGCCGGTGATCGGCCTGCTGGCCCTGGCGGCGGCGCTCGGCGTGGCCGCCGTGCTGCAGACCGCGCGCCGTCTGCGCGCCGAGGCGGACCGCAGCCTGCTGGAAGCGACGCGCCGCCGCGCCGAGATCCAGGACACGCTGCTGCGCGAACTGCACCACCGGGTGAAGAACAGCCTGATGACGGTGCAGTCGCTGATCCGCATGCGCGGCGGCGGGCCGGACCGCGACCGGGTGCTGGAACAGCGCGTGATGGCGCTGGCGCAGGTGCATGACCTGCTGCACGTCTCGGACTTCGTCTCGCGCCTCGACGTGCTGGATTTCCTGCGGACGCTGCTCGCCAACCCCGCCATCGTCCCGCCGGAACGGCAGGTGGCGGTCAGCTGCGAAGGCAGCCCTGTCGAGGTCGGCGTCGACGCCGCCGTGCCGCTGGCGTTGATCGTGGTGGAGCTGGTGACCAACGCCATCAAGCATGCCTTCCCGGGCGACCGGCCGGGCCGCATCCGGGTGGCGCTGCGCGGGCTGGGCCCGTCGGCGATGCTCACCGTCGAGGATGACGGCATCGGCCTGCCCGCGGCCGATCCCGGCGCCCGCCGGTCCGGCCTGCGCCTGGTCGAGCGGCTGGTGGCGCAGCTGCATGGCCGGCTGGAGGTGCGGGCGGCGGGCGGCACGCGCTACGCCCTGACCTTCCCGATCGAGGCGCCGCCCGGGGCCCCGGCGCCGCGCGCCGCGCCGCGCCGCCTGCCGCCCCGCGGCGCCAAGGCGGCCGCGCCGCCCATCGCGTCCTTCGGCGGCGGGTGACGCGCGCATCCCGCCGCGGGGACGCGCTTCTGCTCGCCGGCGCCGATGCCCCCGGCCCCGCGTCGCGCCGCGGCCCAGCCTTCGGCCCAGCCTCCGGCGCGGCCGCGCGGGGGGCGGGAAGCAGCGGCGCCGGCAGCGGCCTTCCCCCTCAGTGCAGCCCGTCCCACAGCAGCTTGAGCCCGGTCACCACCAGCAGCGCGTGGCACCACCAGTAGAGCCGCTTCTGGTCCAGGCGCTGGTGCAGCCGCCAGCCGCCCCAGACGCCGAGCCAGACGAAGGGCACGCAGAAGCCCATCAGCAGCCAGGTGGACGGCGTCGGCGGCGCCGCCAGCAGCCAGGGCCCCACCTTCAGCAGGTTGGCCACCGTGAAGTAGATGCTGGTGGTGCCCGCATAGACCGCCTTGGGCAGGCCGAGCGGCAGCAGGTAGATGGCCAGCGGCGGCCCGCCGGCATGCGCCAGCATGGTGGTGACGCCCGAGGCGGTGCCCGCCGCCACCCCCTTCCAGGCCACGCGCCGGCCGGGCCGCACCTCGCCCCCGCCCAGGAAGAATTTTGCGGCGAAGCCGAGCGTGACGACCGCCATCGCCAGCGCCACCCAGTCCCGCGGGGAGAAGGCGACCACCGCGGTGCCGACCGCCGTGCCGATCACCAGCCCGGGGATCAGCAGCCTCAGGTCGGGGCGGGACCAGGTGCCGGGCTTCCAGTAGCGGAAGGCCGCCACGTCCATCAGGATGAACAGCGGCGCCAGCATCGCGCCCGCCTCGACCGGGTCCATGGCCAGCGCCAGCAGCGGGATGCCGAGCAGCGCGAAGCCGCCGCCGAAGGCGCCCTTCAGCCCCGCGATCAGCACCGTGGCGATCGGGGCGAGCAGCCAGGCGAGCCAGGAATGATCCATCGGCGCCAAGCCTGCGCCTTGCGCGGTCATCCCGCCAGGGTGGCGAGCACCTCCGCCGCGCGCTCCTGCGGCCAGGCGAAGAAGGTGAAGACATAGGGGTCGGAGGCGGCGAAGACCGCGGGGTCGGGGGAGGCCGCCTGCATGGTGGCGGCGTCGAAGTCCGACAGCGGCCGGAAGGCGCCGTCCAGGAAGAACCGCGTCTCGTAGCCCAGCGCGTCGAGCAGGGCGGGGACGTCGCGGGTGCTGCCTGGGCGGTGGCGTTCCTCCACCTCCAGCGACAGCACCGGGCGGCAGCGGGCCAGCGTGGCGCGGCCGCCTTCCAGCACCTCCTGCTCGAAGCCCTCGGCGTCGAGCTTGACATGGGTGAGGTCGGCCAGCCCCAGGCTGTCCAGCGTGATCACCTCCACCGCGTGGCGCTGCACGGCCACCGAGGCGAAGCCGCCGTAATCCTTGGCCATGCTCGCCCATTGCTCCTGCGCCACGCCGTCCAGCACGGGGACGGAGAGGGTGAGGCTGCCCGGCGCGGCGCCCAGCGCCTCCGCCCGCAAGGCGACATGCGGCGGGATGCCGCCGAAGGCCGCGACGACCCCGGCGCGCAGCCGGGCGAAGGCGGCGGGCAGCGGCTCGAAGGCCAGCACGCGGGCGCCGGGCAGGCGCGCGAAGGGCAGCGTCAGCAGCCCGTCATGCGCGCCGATGTCGAGGATGCTCCCCGCGCGGTGCAGCCTGGTGTGGAAGGTGATCTCGTCCATGCCCGGCATCATGCCACGCCGGGCGGCCGCGCGACGGCAGGATCGCGCATGCCCCTGCATCCAGGCGCCGCGCCCGCCCGTAACGCCGGCATCGGAGACGGAGAGCCCGTGGCGTGACGCCCGACGGACCGGAGGATCGACCCGATCGTCGTCGGCCCGCCGCCCCCCGGCGCGCGGATGCGCGCCGGCCGCCGGCCAGCCCGCCGGCCCGCGAAGGCCGGCCGGCAGCGGCGGGGGCGGTCATGCCCGGGCTCGATGTCCCGACTATCCAGGAGACCCGCCCATGCGCCGCATCGCCCTGTTGCTCGCCGCCCTCGCCGTGCCCGCCGCGGCCGGGCCGCCCGGCTTCGCCGACTGGCCGCCGCTGGCCACCCGCTTCGAGAGCACCGGCGGCGGCGGCTGGATCATCGACGGCTACGATCCCGTCCGCCGCGGCGCGCTCTGCACGACCGACTTCGCGGCCATCTCGCCGGACGGGCAGAGGTTCGAGAATGCGGCGGAGTTCGACGCCGTGCCGGTGGCCGGCGGCGTGCTGTGCGAGAACGGGCGCTGGCGCGCCAAGGATGGCAGCGGCCAGGGCACCACGCCGCTGCGCGTCTTCATCCGGGCGGATGGCGCGCGGTTCCGCTCACCCTGAGGCGGCCGCGATGGCCGCGTTCATCGCCCGCACGCCGGCGGCCGCGCCCTCCGGATGCCCCCAGACCGCGCCGACCACGGCCAGGAAGTCGGCGCCCGCCCGGACCAGCGGCGCGCAGTTCCCGGCCGTGATGCCGCCGATCGCGACGGCCGGGATCTCGAACAGCTCGGACCACCAGGCCAGGATCTCGGGCTCCGGCCGGTGCTGGGTGTCCTTGGTGGCGGTGGGGAAGAAGGCGCCGAAGGCGACGTAGTCGGCGCCGATCTCGCCGGCCTCCATCGCCAGGTGCCGCGACGCGTGGCAGGTGATCCCCAGCATCCGGTCCGGGCCGAGCAGCCTGCGCGCCGCCGCGTGGTCGCCGTCCGACTGGCCGAGATGCGCGCCGTCGAAGCCCACGCGCATGGCCAGCGCCGCGTCGTCGTTCAGCAGCACCGCGGCGTCGCGGGCATGGGCGACGGGCAGCAGCGCGTCCGCGGCGCGGCGGATGGCGTCCTCCGGCGCGTCCTTCAGGCGCAGCTGCAGGCAGGCGACGTCGCCGGCATCCAGCGCCCGCGCCAGCTCCTCGGCGAAGCGCGGCAGGTCCGGCAGGGCGGGCGGTGTGATCAGGTAGAGGCGGCAATCGGGCATGGGCGCGGCCTCCGGGTCCCGCACGCGGCGTGCTTCGCGCGGCGAGCCGCGGCCGCCCGCCCGGCGCGCGCCCCGGCCGGCTCGGCGCTGCATGCCGCGCCGCGGGCCGATCGGCAAGCCGCGCCCGCGGCGGCGCTTGGCGCGGATCGGTCCCGCGCAGCGCCGGCCGGACGGATGATGCGCCGGGCGCGACGGCGGCGCGCACCGGGCACCCGGCCTCGTCGAGGGGGATCGCCTGGCCGCATGGCGGCCGAGCGGCCCCGCGGGGCGTCCCCGCGTCGGGCAGGATCGCGGCCGGCCACGCGGTCGCCGCGCGGCCGGCCGCCCGGAACCGGGCGGCGGCATCCGCGCCGCGGGGCGCGTCGCGCGCCGGCGGGGTTCGCCGGCCGCGCCTGGCGACGCGGACGGTCCCGGCACATGCCGCGGCGCCTGGCGCGCCGGGCAGCCGGGTTCAGCGGCGGCGCCTTCTGCCCGGCGCGCCGCCGCCCCGTCCGGACTTGGCCTTGGCCGGCTCGGGCGCGGGCTTCGGCGGCGGGCTTGGCGCCGGCATCGGCGCCGGCATGGGCGCCGCGGCGAC
>JAIYDD010000078.1 GCA_027487675.1 Acetobacteraceae bacterium
TCGACGCACCGCACCGCGTAGTTCCTCCGCTGCCTGCGGGTTGTTCTGTTCGATCCAGAACAGCGCGTCCCGCAGGTCCTCGCGCGCTTCCGGCGTGAGGACCGCCGGCCGGCTCAGCCCGCGCTGCGGCGAGCCGCCCCCTGCCCAGGGGCGCGGGCACGCAGCTCCGCATCCACCTCCGCGATCACCTCGTCGACCTCGTAGCAGCCCTTCGCATCCGCCTCGCGGCTGACGCGGTCCAGCATGCGGGTAAAGGCTGCGCGCTTCTCCTCCTGCTCCTGCAGCAGCCGCAGCGCCGCGCGCATCACCTCGCTCACATTGCCGTAGCGGCCGGTCGTCACGCAGTGCTCGGCGAAGCCCTCAAGCTCGGGCGTCAGGCTGACATTCGGCATTCCGCCCTCCTGTCCGTCGTCATGTCAGACTTTGACATGCCGGCTGTCCTTTTCAAGTTCGGAGACCTCGCATGCTAACCCTCGACCTCCCGGCCGAGCCGTACTGGCTCGACCTGCCGCGCGGCGTGCGTGTCGAGATCCGCCCGGTGACGACGGCGGTCATGGCTGCCGCCCAGGCTGCCGCCGCCCGCCGCCTGGCCGCGACCCGCCTCGCCGACGCGGACCTCGACCCCGACATGGCGCGCGGCCTGTCCTTCGCCTTCCTGGTCAAGGCGCTCGCCCGGCATGCCGTCACCGCCTGGGAGGGCGTCGGCGACGCCGCCGGCCAGCCGCTGCCGCTCTCGCCGGAGGCGGTCGAGCGCCTGATGGACCTCGACGACATCGCCGCCGCCTTCTGGGACCGCGCCACCGCCCCCGTCGCCGCGGTGACTGCCGAGGGAAACGGCTGAAGGCCCGCGCCACCTGGCACTTCGGCCGCGGGCCCGAATACTGCCGCGGCTGCGATGCGCTGGAGCGCGATTGCGGCCTCGACTGCCCCTACACCGCGCACGCACCCCACAGCGCCGAGGGCGCCGCCTGCTGGAGCGCCGGCACCGCCTGCATGACGGGCGGGATTGCCGGCCCCGACCTCGACGTCGCCGCCGCGCTGGCCGCCGCGCGCGAGATGGGTGCCGCGGGCTGGGCTGCCGCCGAACTGCTGCTCGCGCTGCGCACCGGCCTCGCCGAGGGCCTGGCGGCGCGCAACGCCCCCACGCCGGACGCCGGAGGTGTCGCGCATGGCGGATAGCACCCGCCGCGTCTCGGTCCGCCTGTCGCTGGACGATGCCGCCCGGGTCAAGGCCGGGCTGCGCGAGGTCGGCGAGACCGGCCAGCGCTCGCTGGAGCGCATCCGCGAGGGTGCGGACGGCGCCTCTCGCGCCCTCGGCCTGGTCGACCTAGCCGTGCGCGGCGTGCAGGTCGCCGGCGTCGCCGTCGGCGTACGGGCGCTGGTCACCGCCGGCGACGCGCTCACCACCTCGATGGGCCGGCTGGCGACCGCGGTCGGCTCGGTCGAGCGGGCGTCGGAAGTCTACGAGGCGCTGTACC
The DNA here is from genome assembly GCA_027487675.1 of Acetobacteraceae bacterium. GTDB lineage: Bacteria > Pseudomonadota > Alphaproteobacteria > Acetobacterales > Acetobacteraceae > Falsiroseomonas. Next base: position 1,479 of record JAIYDD010000078.1, read on the forward strand.
GCGACGCGCTGCAGACCGGCGTCGCCGTCCGCGAGGGCGTCGATGCCTTCCAGCGCTTCTCGATCGCCGCCCGCGAGATCGGCGCCACCTCCGACGAGGTGCTGCGCCTGGTCAGCGGCCTGCAGCGGGTGGCCATCGCCTCGGGCGCGTCGAGCGGCGAGATCGCCAGCAGCACGCTGCAACTGGCCCAGGCGCTCGCCTCCGGCGTGCTGCAGGGCGACGAGCTGCGCTCGATCCTGGAGGGCCTGCCGACGCTGGCGCAGGCGCTAGCGGGCGAGCTTGGCGTCTCCATCGGCGAGCTTCGCAAGCTCGGCTCCGAGGGCAAGCTCACCGCCGACACCGTCTTCCCGGCGCTGCTGCGCGCCGTCGAGCGGGTCAATGGCGAGTTCGAGCGCGCGCCCCTCTCGGTCGGCCGCGCCTTCGGGCAGCTGACCGCCGCGGCGGACCAGTTCCTGGCCCGGCTGGACCATGCGGTCGGCGTCTCCAATACCCTGGCCCGCGCGCTGTCGGGGGCGGCCGGCGCGCTCGACGGGCTGCGCCGCGGCACCGGCCTGCTGACGCCGGCCGAGCAGGCGGCCGACCGCCGCCGCCAGGCCGAGGCGCTGCGGGCCGAGATCGCCCGGCTCGAGGCCGAGGCCGAGGGGGCGAGCCTGCGAGCGCAGCCCCGCCGCGGCAGCATCCGCGCCGGGCTTGCGGGTATCGCCACCGACCAGGCCGGTGTGGACCGTGCCGGGCGGCTGGACGAGCTCCGGCGGCAATACGCCGAACTCGCCGAGGAGATCGCCCGCGGCGAGCGCGAGGCGGAGGCCCGGGGACAGGCCGAGCGCGAGACTGCCGCGGCACGGGCCACCGAGGCGCGCCGCCGCCGCGCCGTGGAGGAGGTCGAGGAACTCCGCCGCGCGCTCGACGCCCGCGCCCGCATCACCGCCGAGTACGAGGACCGCGTCCGCCGACTGCGCCAGGCCGAGGCCGCCGGCGGGATCGACGCCGCCGAGCGGCTACGGCTCGAGGCGCTCGCCACCCGCGAACGGGACGAGGCGCTGCGCCGGCTGGAGGGCACCACGCGGCAGGTCGCCGCCGCGGGGCGCGACAACCGCGACGCCGAGCGCGAGCTCAACGAAATCCTCCGCGAGCGCGAGCGGCTGATCCAGGGCAACGAGACCGCCACCGAGCGCTACGCCCGTCGCCTCGAAGAACTCGGCCGGCTGGTCGAGCGCGCCCAGCGCGCCGGTCAGCCGATCCCCGACGAGACGATCCGCCGCGAGGCGCAGCGCGCGCTCGACGAGCTTGAGAACGGGAACAAGCGGCTGGAGGACAGCGCCGCCCGCGGCTCGGACGCCGCCCGCGAACTCGGCCTGACCTTCTCCTCAGCCTTCGAGGATGCGGTGCTCCGCGGCGAGCGGCTGCGGACAGTGGTGCAGGGGCTTGTCACCGACCTCTCGCGCATGGTCCTGCGACGCACCGTCACCGAGCCGCTGGCCAACGCCTTCAGCGGCTTCCTCGGCGGCGCCCTCGGAGGCGGGGGCGGGACCTTCGATCTCGGCAAGGCGCTCTCCACCGGCTTCGGGCTGTTCGGCGGTGGTGGCGGGCTCAAGGCAGCGGATGGCGCGGTGCTCGACCGGATGCGCGTCGTCCCCTTCGCGCGCGGCGGGGTGGTGGACCGCCCCGTGCTGTTCCCCTTCGCGCGCGGCGTGGGGCTGATGGGCGAGGCCGGACCGGAGGCCATCATGCCGCTGCGCCGCACCCGCGACGGAAGGCTCGGGGTGGAGGCCGCCGGGGCGCCCGTCTCCGTCACCGTGAACATCACCAGCCCCGACGCCGAGGGCTTCCGGCGCTCGCGCGCGCAGGTTGCCGCCGCCATCGGGGACGCCGTCCGCCGCGGAGCCCGCCTCAGATGACCGCCTTCCACGAGGTGCGCTTTCCCGACGCCATCGCCTATGGCGCCACCGGCGGGCCGGTCTGGTCCACCACCATCGCGTCGCTGTCCACCGGCGCCGAGCAGCGCAACCAGAACTGGGTCAACGCCCGGCACCGCTGGAACGTCGCCACCGGCATCAAGCGCCTGGCCGACTTCCACCAGGTGCTGCGCTTCTTCCAGGCCAGGCGCGGCCGGCTGCACGGCTTCCGCTTCAAGGACTGGCAGGATTTCTCCTCCGCCGCGGCGCCGGACGTCCCCGTCGCCGCCACCGACCAGCTGCTCGGCACCGGGCCCGGGCCGCACCAGCTGGTCAAGCTCTATGCCGATGCCGGCGGCGGCTGGACCCGCA
>JAIYDD010000268.1 GCA_027487675.1 Acetobacteraceae bacterium
CTGAAGAAGGAAGGCGACCAGGTCAAGGCCGGCGACATCATCGCCGAGATCGAGACCGACAAGGCGACGATGGAAGTGGAAGCCGTGGATGAGGGCATCCTCGGCAAGATCCTCGTCCCTGGCGGCACGGCGGCGGTGAAGGTCAACGACGTGATCGCGGTGCTGGTGGAGCCGGGCGAGAGCGCCGGCGCCGCGCCGGCGGCGCGCGGCGGCGCCGTGCCGGCGGCGAAGCCCGCGCCGGCGCCGGTGGCGCCGAAGGCCGAGGCGGTGCCGGTGCAGGCTGCGACGCCGTCCGTGGCGCCGGCAGCGTCCGGCGGGGATCGCGTGGTGGCTTCGCCGCTGGCCAAGCGGATGGCGGCGCAGGCGGGGCTCGACCTCGCGGGCGTCGCGGGCAGCGGGCCCAATGGGCGGATCGTGAAGTCGGACGTGGAAGCGGCGCTGGCCAAGGGCCCGGCGGCGAAGCCGGCGGCCGCGCCTGTCGCCGCGCCCGCGCCCGCGCCGGTTGCCGCGGCCCCCGCGCCGGCCGCGCCGAAGCCGGCCGCGCCCGCGCCTACCATCACCGCGCCCCACAAGGCGGTGCCGCACAGCACGATGCGCAAGGTGATCGCGCGGCGGCTGTCGGAATCGAAGCAGCACGTCCCGCATTTCTATGTCTCGATGGACATCGAGCTGGATGCGCTGCTGAAGCTGCGCGGGCAGCTCAACGCCGCCTCGCCGAAGGACGGGCCGGGCGCGTTCAAGCTCTCGGTCAACGACCTGGTGATCAAGGCGGCGGCGGTGACGCTGCGGCGCATCCCCAAGGTCAATGCCAGCTGGACCGACGAAGCGGCGATCCTCTACGACGACGTGGACATCTCGGTCGCCGTCAGCATCCCCGACGGGCTGATCACGCCGATCATCCGCAAGGCCGACCAGAAGGGCCTCGCCGCGATCAGCAACGAGATGAAGGACCTCGCCGCCCGTGCGAAGTCCGGCAAGCTGAAGCCGGAGGAGTTCCAGGGCGGCGGCTTCAGCATCTCCAACATGGGCATGTATGGCGTGCGCGACTTCGCGGCCATCATCAACCCGCCGCAGGCCGGCATCCTGGCGGTCTCGGCCGGCGAACAGCGGCCGGTGGTGAAGGATGGCGCACTGGCGATCGCGACGGTCATGACCTGCACGCTGTCGGTGGATCATCGCATCGTGGACGGCGCGCTGGCGGCGGAGTGGATCGCGGAGTTCAAGCGGATCGTCGAAAGCCCGCTGAGCCTGATGCTGTGAGCTTCCGCTGGCGCCCCACGACGCCGGCGGACCTGCCCGAGATCCATCGGCTCGTGCAGGCGCTGGCCGAGTATGAGCGGATCCCGCACCACTTCGTGGCGACCGAGGCGCAGTACGAGACCGCCTTCTTGGGCCCCGCGCCGGTCGCCGAGGCGATGCTGGCCGAGGTGGAGGGGCGCGCCGTCGCGGTGTGCATCGTGACGCGCATCTTTTCCTCCTTCGCGGGGCGCGTCGGATTGTGGATCGATGACATCTTCGTGGAGCCCGCGCACCGGCGTGCGGGCATCGCGAAGGCGGCCTTCCGCCTGGTGGCGCAGCGCGCCGTCGCGGAAGGCCTGCCATGGGTCGAGTGGAACGTGCTGGACTGGAACGAGCCGGCGATCGCCGCCTATCGCAGCATGGGCGCGGTGCCCCGCGATGGCTGGACCGACATGCGTTTGAGTGGCGACGCGCTGCGGCGCCTGGCGGCAGGAGGCTGAGCATGGCCGAGACCTTCGACCTGATCGTGGTGGGCGGCGGCCCCGGCGGCTATGTGGCCGCGATCCGCGCCAGCCAGCTCGGCATGAAGACCGCGCTGGTCGAGCGCGAGAACCTGGGCGGCATCTGCCTGAACTGGGGCTGCATCCCGACCAAGGCGCTGCTGCGCGCCAGCGAGATCAACCACCTGCTGCATTCGCTGGATGCGTATGGCTTCGCGGCGGACAACATCCGCTTCGACTTCCAGAAGGTGATCAAGCGCAGCCGCGGCGTGGCGGGCCAGCTTTCGGGCGGCGTGAAGCACCTGATGAAGAAGAACAAGGTGACCGTGTTCGACGGGCACGGGAAGCTCGCAGGGCCGGGGAAGATTTCCGTCAGCAAGGACGGCAAGCCGGTGGCGGAGCTGGCGGCGAAGCACATCGTGCTGGCCACCGGCGCGCGGGCGCGCGTGATCCCGGGCATGGAACCCGACGGCAAGCTGATCTGGTCCTACCGCGAGGCGATGACGCCGGCGGCGCTGCCGAAGTCGCTGATCGTCGTCGGCTCCGGCGCGATCGGGTCCGAATTCGCCAGCTTCTACCTGAACATGGGCGCGCAGGTCACGCTGGTGGAGGTGATGGACCGCATCCTGCCGGTGGAGGACGAGGAGATCAGCGGCTTTGTCCAGAAGGCCTTCGCGAAGCAGGGCATGAAGATCCTGACCGGCGCGCGGGTGCAGGGCGTGCGCAAGAACCCCGACAGCGTCACCGCCGTGATCGAGGCGAACGGCAAGGTGCAGGAGATCACGGCCGACCGGCTGATCTCGGCGGTCGGCATCGTCGGCAATGTCGAGGACATCGGCCTCGAAGGCACGAAGGTGAAGGTGGACAAGACGCATGTCGTCACCGACGCCTATGGCAACACCGGCGAGCCCGGAATCTATGCGATCGGCGACCTGACCGGCCCGCCCTGGCTGGCGCACAAGGCGAGCCACGAGGCGATCATCACCATCGAGGCCATCGCGGGGAAGCATCCGCATGCGATGGACGTGCTGAACATCCCCGGCTGCACCTATTGCCGGCCGCAGGTCGCCTCCGTCGGGCTGACGGAGAAGCGCGCGAAGGAGCTGGGGCACGAGGTCCGCGTCGGCCGCTTCCCCTTTATCGGCAACGGCAAGGCCATCGCCATGGGCGAGCCGGAGGGGCTGGTGAAGACCGTCTTCGACGCGAAGACCGGGGAGCTGCTGGGCGCCCACATGGTCGGGCCGGAGGTGACGGAGATGATCCAGGGCTACGGCATCGCCCGTACGCTGGAATCGACCGAGGCCGAGCTGATGCACACCGTCTTCCCGCACCCGACGGTCAGCGAGACGATGCATGAATCGGTCCTCGACGCCTATGGGCGGGTGATCCACATGTGACGCCACGCGATCGGCGGAGGGAGCACCGGCGCCGTGAATCGCGCGGCCACCATTCGATTGACGCCGCACGGGGGGCGCGCCACATCCCGGCCATGAGCACGCGCGTCGAGATCGACCACCGGCGGAGCGCCGGGGAGGGACGGGAAGGGCCCCTGACCGGGGCCGCCCGCCACCCCGAGAAGGCGCACCGCCCGGACAACCCCATCCAGCGCAAGCCCGCCTGGATCCGGGTGAAGGCGCCGACGCACCCCGTCTATCACGAGACCCGCGCCCTGATGCGGGAGAACCGCCTGGTCACGGTCTGCGAGGAAGCCGCCTGCCCTAACATCGGGGAGTGCTGGTCGCAGCGCCACGCCACGATGATGATCATGGGCGAGACCTGCACACGGGCCTGTTCCTTCTGCAACGTCGCGACCGGCGTGCCGAAGGCGCTGGATGCGGACGAGCCGCGGCGCGTGGCGGATGCCGTGGCCAAGCTCGCGCTGCAGCATGTGGTGGTCACCAGCGTGGACCGCGACGATTTGGCCGATGGCGGCGCGGCGCATTTCGCGCAGACCATCCGGGCCATCCGCGGTGCGGCGCCGGGCACTACGATCGAGGTGCTGACGCCCGACTTCCTGCGCAAGGACGGCGCGCTGGAGGTGGTGGTGGACGCGCGGCCCGACGTGTTCAATCACAACCTGGAAACCGTGCCGGCGCTATACCCGACCATCCGGCCTGGTGCGCGCTACTATCATTCGCTGCGCCTGCTGGACCGGGTGAAGCAGCGCGATCCGTTCATCTTCACCAAGTCGGGCATCATGGTGGGGCTGGGCGAGGAGCGCATCGAGGTGCTGCAGGTGATGGACGATCTGCGCAGCGCGGAGGTCGATTTCCTCACCATCGGCCAGTACCTGCAGCCCACGGTGAAGCACGCCGCGGTCGACCGCTTCGTGACGCCCGAGGAGTTCGAGGATTATGCCCGCGTCGCACGCGGCAAGGGGTTCCTGCTGGTGTCGGCAACGCCGCTGACGCGCAGTTCCTACCACGCGGATCGCGATTTCGCGGCGCTGCGGCTCGCGCGGAACGCGCTGTTGCGAGGCGAGCAGGACGCGCAGTTGCAAGGCGCGCGGGACGCGCAGCTGCAGGGCGCGCGGGACGCGCAGCCGAAGGGCAAGGCGGGCTAGCCCACGGATGCCGACGCACGCCGAGAAGCGGGTCCTGCCCTACACCCAAGAACAGCTGTTCGAGCTGGTGGCCGATGTCCGCCGCTACCCGGAATTCCTGCCCTGGTGCGTCGGCGCGCGCGTGATCTCCCGCACCGAGACGGAGCTGGTGGCGGACCTGACCATCGGCTTCAAGATGTTCCGCGAGAGCTTCCGCAGCCACGTCACGCTGAACCGGCCCGGGCACATCCATGTGCGCTACCTCAACGGGCCGTTCCGCTATCTGAACAACCATTGGCGGTTCCATCCGCAGGCGCAGGGGACGGAAGTCGATTTCTTCGTGGATTTCGAGTTCAAGTCTCGCCTTCTGCAGGCGGTGATCGGCACCGTGTTCAACGAGGCGGTGCGGCTGATGGTGCGCGCCTTCGAACGCCGCGCTTATGCGCTGTACCGCCGCGGCGCGCCGCCCGCCGGCGCCCCGGCGACGCCGGCGCCGACGGGCTGAACGCGGCGCGCGCATCAGCGCCGCTGCTGGGTGGCATCAGCCGAATCGACTGGTGCGTTGCGCGGCCGCGGATGCAGCCTTCGCGCATGACCTATGTGCTGTACGGCGATGACGGCTCCGGCTCCGCCACGGTCGAGATGGCGCTGGCGGAAGCGGGCCAGGCGGTGGAACTACGGTCCGTGCCGCTGGAAGGCGACCACCAGCTGCGCGACGAGTACCGTGCGGTGAATCCGATGGGCCGGCTGCCGACGCTGCTGCTGCCGGACGGCACGGTGGTGACGGAAAGCCTGGCGGCGCTGCTGACGGTGGCCGATATGCACCCGGAGGCCGCGCTGCTGCCGCCGCCGGGCGAAAGCGGCCGCGCCGTCGCGCTGCGCTGGATGGTGCTGCTGGCGGCCGAGTTCTATCCGCAGATCACGCGCGGCGATTATCCGGCGCGCTTTGGCGCCACGCCCGACCAGTTCGACGCGGTGCGCGACAACGCCCGCGGCCTGGGCCGCGAAGTGCTGCGCGTGATCGAGGCGCATGCGGGCCTGCGCGGCGCCGGTTCCGAACCCTTCCTGCTGGGCCCGCGATTCTCGGCGGCCGACATCTACATCGCGGTGCTGTCGCGCTGGATGGGCGGGCGCGCCTGGGTGCCCGTCCATTGCCCGAAGATCGAGGCGCCGGCGCAGGCGGTGGCGGTGCGGAAGGCGATCGCGCCGCTCTGGGTGCGGCACAAGCTCGCGCCGGCTTGACGGGCGGGCCGCGGCGCGGCGTCCTGCGCGGGATCCCGCCGGAGCCGCCGCCATGGTCCACACCCCTGCCCGCCCGCCCGAGGGCGCGCCGCCCATCCGCATCAACCTCTATTCCGACACGCAGACCCTGCCGACGCCGGCGATGAAGGACGCGATGATGCGCGCCCCGATGGGCGACGAGCAGGCGGGCATGGACCCGACCGTGCACGAACTTTGCGACCGGATGGCGGCGCTGATGGGCAAGGAAGCGGCGGTTTTCATGCCGTCGGGGACCATGTGCAACGTCGCGGCGACGCTGACGCATTGCCGCCCGGGCGAGGAGATCCTGGCGCATGAGACCGCGCATATCCTGACCAGCGAAGGCGGCGCGCATGCCGCGCTCGGCGGCGTGCAGATTTTGGCGCTGCGCGGGGCGCGTGGCATGTTCTCGCCCGACGAGCTGCGCGCGCATCTCCGCGGCATCTCGCGCCACAGCCCGCCGCAGCGGATGGTGGAGGTGGAGCAGACCGCGAATATCGGCGGCGGCGCGGTGTGGCCGAAGCCCGTGCTGGACGAGATCGCGGGCATCGCGAAGGAGAACGGCCTGGTCACGCATATGGACGGCGCGCGGCTGATGAATGCCTGCGTCGCCGCCGGCATCGCGCCGGCCAGGATGACGGCGGGCTGGGACAGCGTGTGGCTGGACTTCACCAAGGGGCTCGGCGCGCCGCTGGGCGCGGTGCTGTGCGGATCGGCGGAGTTCATCGATGCCGCCTGGCGGTGGAAGCAGCGGCTCGGCGGGTCGATGCGGCAGGCGGGGATCTGCGCGGCGGCGTGCCTGTTTTCGCTCGACCATCATGTGGAGCGGCTGGCCGACGACCACGCGAACGCGAAGGCGCTGGCGCGCGGGCTGCGGCAGATCCCGGGCGTGGTGGTAGAGGAGCCGGACACCAATCTGGTGTTCTTCGATCCCTCCGGGGCCGGCGTGACGGGCGCGGAGCTGGTGCGGCGGGCGCGGATGGAAGGCGTGCTGCTCTCGGTCCTCGGCGGGCGCGTGCGGGCCTGCACGCATCTCGACGTGACGGCGGCGATGGTGGAGGACGCGCTCGGCATGCTGCGGGCGGCGGTGGCGCGCGGATAACCGGGAGGGCTCTGCCCTCCCGAACCCACCCGCCAAGGGCCAGCGGGCCCTTGGAACCCTCGAGTCATCGGGTGGCGCGGGGGGAATGGCGTGACCTATCTGGCTGGTGGGCGTACGCAGCCCCACTCCCCGCAGCGCGCCGATCGCATCAGACGTGCAGGTAGGTCTCCATCACCTCGGGGGCCGCCTGCAATTCCGCGCTGCTGCCGGTCCAGACGGTGCGGCCCTTCTCGATCACGGCGTGGCGGTCGGCGAGGCGCAGCACCGCGCCCAAATTCTTGTCGATCAGCAGGATCGCCTGGCCTTCCGCCTTCAGCCGCGCGAGCACGGCCCAGATCTCCGCGCGGATCAGGGGGGCGAGGCCTTCCGTCGCCTCGTCCAGGATCAGCAGGCGCGGGTTGGTCATCAGCGCGCGCCCGATGGCGACCATCTGCTGCTCGCCGCCCGAGAGCTTTGCGCCGGGGTTGCTGCGGCGTTCGCGCAGGCGCGGGAAGAAGTCGTACACCGCATCGAGCGTCCAGCGCGGGGCGCCGCCGCCGCGGTTGGCGGCGGTGGCGATGAGGTTCTCCTCCACCGTCAGCGTCGGGAAGACCTGGCGGCCTTCGGGAACGAGGCCCAGGCCGCGCTGCGCGATGCGGTGCGCGGGCAGGGCGCTGACCACCGCGCCATCCAGCCGCACCTCGCCGCCCCAGATGCGGCCGCCGATTGTCGGCAGCAGGCCCATCAGCGCGCGGATCGTCGTCGTCTTGCCCATGCCGTTGCGGCCGAGCAGCGTCACCACCTCGCCCGGGCCGATCTCCAGCGAGACGCCGAACAGCACCTGGCTGCCGCCATAGCCCGCGGTGAGGTTGTGGAGCCGCAGCATCAATGCGTCCCCGCGGCGAGGGGCAGGTCGTCCTCGCCGAGATAGGCGGCGCGCACCTCCGCATTGCCGCGGATCGTGTCCGGCACGCCGGTCGCGATGACGCGGCCATAGACGAGGACGCTGATGCGATCGGCCATGGCGAAGACCGCCTGCATGTCGTGCTCCACCAGCACGATGGTGTAGCGGCCGCGCAGGCCCTTCAGGATGCCGATCAGGCGTTCGGTTTCCTCGGGCCCCGCGCCGGCGAGCGGCTCGTCCAGCAGCAGCAGGCGCGGCTGCGTGGCGAGCGCGATGGCGAGTTCGAGCTGGCGCTTCTCGCCATGGCTCATCGCGCCGGCCGGGATGTGGGCGCGGGCGCCGAGGCCGACCTGCGACAGCGCCTCCATCGCCGGGCCGTTCAGCCGCGATTCCGACGCCGCGGCGCGGAAGAAGCGGAAGGAGGAACCGACGCCGGCCTGCACGGCAAGCGCGGTGTTCTCCAGCGCCGTGAAGGCCGGGATGACGGAGGTGATCTGGAAGGACCGCGCGAGACCCAGCCGCGCGCGGCGGTGCAGGGGCAGCGACGTGACGTCGCGGCCCTCGAACAGGATGCTGCCGGAATCAGGCGCCAGCACGCCGCTGATCTCGTTGATCAGCGTGGTCTTGCCGGCGCCGTTGGGGCCGATGACGGCGTGGATCTCGCCCGGCTCGACATCCAGCGAGACGTCGTCGGTCACCGCCAGGCCGCCGAAGCGCTTGCGCAGGTTCCGGAGCGACAGCATGGGCTCAGCCACGGCGGTCGCCCTTGCGGAGCGCGCCCGCAACCTGGCCGGGGATGCCGGACAGGCCGTTCGGCAGGTAGAGCACGGCGAGGATCAGCAGCACGCCGAAGACGATGCGCCAATGCTCCCATTGGTGGCTCAGCCATTCCTCCAGCAGCACGAAGCCCAGCGCGCCGATCAGCGCGCCGTGCAGGCCGGCGAGGCCGCCGAGGATCACCATGAACAGCAGCTCGCCTGAGCGCTGCCAGGAGAAATAGGCCGGCGCGACGAATTCCGTCGCGTTGGCGAACAGGAAACCGGACGCGCCGCCGATGCCGCCGGCGATGACATAGGCGACCAGGCGATATGGATAGGGGTCGAAGCCCAGCGCCTGCGCGCGCAGCGGATTGCCCTTCGACGCGCGCAGCACCCGGCCGAAGCGGGATTCCAGCAGCATCCGGCAGAGCAGCCAGGTGGCGGCCAGCGCGGCCACGCAGACGAAGTGGAAGGTCAGCCGGTCTTCCAGCAGCCGCGTGCCCGCGACCTCGCTGCGGGCATAGAGGGTGTAGCCGTCGTCGCCGCCATAGCCGGCCAGCGAACTGGCCGTGAAGAAGGCCATCTGCCCGAAGGCCAGCGTGATCATGATGAAGTGGACGCCGCTGGTGCGGATGGCGATGGCGCCGGTCAGCAGCGCGAAGCCGGCCGCGGCCAGCACCGCCACGGGCAGCACGATGGCGGCGTCCACGATGCGCGCAGCGTCCAGGATGACGACGGCATAGGCGCCGAAGCCCAGCATGGCCGCATGGCCCATGGAGACGAGGCCGGCGCCGCCCACGAGCAGCGAAAGTGCCACGGCCGCCATCGCCAGGATCATCGCGCGCGCCAGCAGCGTCAGCACATAGCCTTCGCCGAAGCCCACGAAGGGCGCGGCGGCGAGTGCCGCCAGCACGGCGATCGCGGTCAGGTCGGAGCGCAGCCTGTCCATCAGCTGGTCCGCACCGGGAACAGTCCCGCCGGGCGGAAGGCGAGGATCGCGGCCATCGCGATGTAGACCAGCATGGAAGCGAGCGCGGCGCCGACCTGCCGGGCGTCGGAGGCCGAGAGGAACAGGCGCATCAGGTCGGGCATCAGCGACCGGCCGAGGGTTTCGACCAGCCCGACCAGCAGCGCTGCGAGGAAGGCGCCGCGCACCGATCCGATGCCGCCGATGACGATGACGACGAAGGCGAGGATCAGCAGGTTGTCGCCCATGCCGGGCTCGACCGAGAGGATCGGCGCCGCCAGCACGCCCGCAAAACCTGCCAGCATCGCGCCGAAGCCGAAGACGATCATGAACAGGCGGCGGATATCCACGCCGAGGGCCGCGACCATCGGCGCGTTGGTGGCCCCCGCGCGCACCAGCATGCCGACCTTTGTGCGCTCCACCAGCCACCACAGCAAGCCGGCCACCGCGAGCCCGCCGGCGATGATCGCGATGCGGTAGGTGGGGTAGAGCAGGCCCTCCATCAGGCGGATGCCGCCGGTCAGCAGCTCGGGCGTGGGCACCTGCAGCGGCGCGGCGCCGAACAGCCACTTCACGCCCTGGTTCACCACCAGGATCACGCCGAAGGTCGCCAGCACCTGCTGCAGATGGTCGCGGTCGTAGAGGTGTCGGAAGACCAGGAATTCCAGCAGCAACCCGAGCGCCAGCGCGAGAGGCAAGGCGAGCACCAGCGCCACCCAGAAGCTGCCGGTCGCCGCGGCGATCCAGGCGGCGAGGTAGGCGCCGATCATGTACTGCACGCCGTGGGCAAGATTGATGAAGTCCATCACGCCGAAGACCAGCGTGAGCCCCGCCGCGATCAGGAACAGCAGGATGCCGAGCTGCAGGCCGTTCAGGCCCTGGATCAGCAGGAGCTGGGTTGTCATGCGGTACTGCCCCGGCGTGTATCGGATGCGGGGCGATACCCCACCCCGACCCTCCCCCGCGACAGCGGGGGAGGGGATGGCAAGGTCAGGCCGCGGGCATGCGGCATTCGGCCGCGAAGGGATCGACGATGGTGTCGAACACCTTGCGCACATGCTCGGTCTGGAAGCGGCCATCGGCGCGGCGGCCGACGCGCGCCAGCCAGAAATCCTGCACCGGGAAGTGGTTCGACCCGAAGCGGAAGTTCTGCCGAACGCTGCGGAAATCCGCCGCGCGGATCGCGGCGCGCAGCCCGCCCTTGTCGGCCAGGTTCCCGCCGACGCGCCGCACCGCGCTGTCCAGCAGCATCGCGCAGTCATAGGCGTGCGCCGCGTAGCTGGCGGGGACGTAGTTGTATTGGCCGAGGAAGTCGTTGACGAAGCGCGCGTTCTGCTCGTTGGGCAGCGTCGGCGTCCAGCTCGTGCCGGTGAATAGGCCGAGTGCCGCTTCGCCCTGCGCGGGCAGCACCGCCTCGTCCACCGTGAAGGCCGACAGGACGGGGATGTTGATGCCGGCCTGCCGGAACTGGCGCACGAACTGCACGCCGAGGCCCCCGGGCATGAAGGTGTAGATCGCATCCGGGCGGCGCGCCGCGATCTGCGCGAGCTCGGCCGAGAAATCGGTGATGGTCAGCGGCACGTAGATCTCGTCCACCACCTCGCCGCGGAACTGCGACTTGAAGCCGGCCATGGCGTCGCGGCCGGCCTGGTAGTTCGGCGTGATCAGCATCGCGCGGCGGACCGGGCGGACCTGGCCGCCATGCTCCACGCCGTCATTCGCGGCAGCCCCCATGACCGCATGGTTCTGGTCGTTGACGTAGGAGGCGGCGAAGAAGAACGGGCTGCAGCCGCGGCCGGCGATCGGCGACGGCCCGGCATTGGTGCTGATCAGGAAGGTCTGGCTTTCCGTCACCGGGCGGATGATCGCCTGGAGGATGTTGGAGAAGACGACGCCGACGACGAAATCCACCCGGTCGCGCTCGATCGCGGCGCGCACCTTGGTGACCGCGGCATCGGGGCGCAGCTCGTCGTCGATGATGATGGCTTCCGCGGCGCGGCCGCCCAGCCGGTTCTCCAGGTGGCGCATGCCCAGCAGGAAACCGTCGCGCAGATGCGTGCCGAGCGCCGCCTGCGGGCCGGTCAGCACCGCAACGACGCCCACCTTCACCGGCGCGGCCTGCGCGCGCGCCACGCCCGGCAGGGCGAGTGCGCCCGCGGCCGCACCCATCAGCGCCCGCCGCCCCAGGCGCGGCGCGCCGCCGACCGTCCAAAACCCCGTCATGCCCGTTCTCCCTTCGGCTCCCGAAGATGCTTTAACCTTAAAACATCATCCGGATGCAAGCCGCGTCGCATGCGCGACGAGTTCGCTCCCCGGATCGGCCAGCGGCGCGATCACCGTGAAGTGGTCGGCGCCCGGCGCGGCTTCGAAGTGGCCGCCCCAGGCCTCGGCCATCTCGCGGCTCTGGCGCAGGAATTCGCCGCTCTCGGCGCCGCCGACCAGGCAATGGATCGGAAGGCCGGGCGGGGCGGCGAAGCGGGGCGAGAGGTCGCGCGCCTGCGCCGGCGTCAGCTGCAGCGCCGTGCCGATGCGGGTGGCCAGCAGAGGTGCGATCTCGAAGACGCCGGAGATCGGCAGCGCCGCCCGCACCAGGTCCGGTGGGAAGCCGGGGTCGATGCCGCGCCAATCCGTCGCCAGCAGCGCGGCTGCCAGATGCCCGCCCGCCGAATGGCCGATCGCCAGCATCCGCCGCCCCGTCCGCCGGTGCAGGAAGGCCACCGCCTGGCGCATCTGCGCGACGATGGCGGCGAGCGGCACGGCCGGGCACAAATCGTAGGATGGCACTGCCACCGCCACGCCCCGCAGGTTCAGCCCGCGCGCGCAGTGGCTCGCGAAGCTGCGGTCCAAGGCCTGCCAGTAGCCGCCATGGACGAAGATCGCGATTGGCGCGTCGCCTGCCTCCGCCGCCGGGTGGAACAGGTCCAGCCTCTCCCTCTCCCGCCCGCCATAGGGCAGGGCCAGCTCGGCGCGCGGGCAGGCTTCGCGCCATGCGGCGGCGTCGCGCTGCCAGCCGGCCAGGTGCGCCGGGTGTTCGGGCACCCGCGCGCGGTTGTCGTATTCCGCCTCCAGGTCCATGGCACCCTGCCCCCGCCTGCCCCCGATGCTTCGCCGGGGCGGCGGCGCGCCGCAAGACCCCTGTTCCACCGGGCGCGGGGTTTCGGCATATGGATGGGATGAAGGTCTATCTCGCCGGCCCCGATGTCTTCCTTCCCGAGCATGGCGCCGCCATCGCGGCGGAGAAGAAGCGCATCTGCGCGCTCCATGGGCTCGAAGGGGTCTTCCCGACGGACCCCCGCCACGACCCTGCCGCCGACGCCGCCGCCGAGGCCTGGTACGGCATCTACCTGCGCAACGAGGCGCATCTGCGCGCGTGCGATGCGCTGATCGCCAACCTCACCCCCTTCCGCGGCCCGTCCGCCGATGCCGGCACGGTCTACGAGCTGGGCTTCATGCGCGCCCTCGGCCGGCCGGTGATGGGCTACAGCAATGCCGGGCGCGACTTCGCGCAGCGGACGCTGGCGTTCCTCGGCAACCATGCGCGGCGCGACGCGGCCGGGCGGTGGACCGACGGGGAGGGGATGTCGCTCGAGGAGTTCGGCCTGGTGGACAACCTGATGGTCGATGGCGGCATCCGCGCCGCCGGCGGAAGGCTGCCGGTGCGGGAGGTGACGGGCGAGGCCCGCTGGACCGACCTTGCCGCCTTCGAGGCCTGCGTCGCGGGCCTGGCGCGGCTGAAGGGCTGAGCCCCGCTTTCCGCCCCGCCCGCGCATGACGGACCCGCTGGGCTTTGCCGCGCTGGTCGCCGGCACGTTCCTGTTCGCCGGGCTGGTGAAGGGCGTGATCGGCCTCGGCCTGCCGACGGTCGCGATGGGCCTGCTCGGGCTTGCCATGCCGCCGGTGGAGGCGGCCGCGCTGCTGCTCGTCCCTTCGCTGGTGACGAATCTCTGGCAGTTGCTGGGCGGGCCGGGGCTCGGCGGGCTGCTGCGGCGGCTCTGGCCGATGATGCTGGGGGTCGTCGCGGGCACGGTGGCGGGCGCCGGGATGATCGCGGGCGCGGCCGGCGGGCTTGCGACCGGACTGCTCGGCCTGGCGCTGCTGGTCTACGGGATGGCGGGGCTGGCGCGGCCGCGCCTGGCCGTGCCGCGGCGGGCGGAGCGCTGGGCGGGGCCGCTGGTCGGCGCAGCGACCGGGCTGGTGACCGGGGCGACGGGGGTCTTCGTGATCCCGGCGGTGCCCTATCTCGGCGCGCTCGGGCTCGGGCGGGACGAACTGGTGCAGGCGCTGGGGCTGTCCTTCACCGTCTCGACGCTGGCGCTGGCGGCGGGGCTGGCGCTGCATGGCGCGCTGCCGGTCGCGGCGTCCGCGGCGTCGCTGCTGGCGGTGTTGCCGGCGCTGGCGGGCATGGCGGCGGGGGGATGGCTGCGGGCGCGGGTGCGGCCGGAGACCTTCCGGCTGTGCTTCTTCGCCGGCCTGCTGGTGCTGGGGGTGGAACTCGCCTGGCGCGGGCTGGGGCGATAGCGGATGCGCTGACCCGCGGCGGCCGGGAGCCCGCGGGCGAACGCCCCGAAGCGCCATGGGTGGAGGATAGAAGCCGGGTCGATCGGTGCGGATCGAGGCGCCTGCCAACGGCCGCTTCGAGCGACCCGTTGGCATGCGTTTCCGCGCCCTCAAGCGCCGGGCGCGGCCTTCGGCCGCTTGGCTCGTCGTGCCGGAGGCACGCCTGGGACGTGTGCCGGAGGCACGCCCGGGACGTGTGCCGGAGGCACGCCCGGGACGTGTGCCGGAGGCACGCCCGGGACGTGTGCCGGAGGCACGCCTGGGACGCTGACCGTGACCGCGCGCCAGTCACCCCCGCAGCGGCAGGTTGGTGAAGCGCGCCTGCCCCGGCGAGGGACCGGTCGCCAGCACGCCCCAGCGGGCGATGCCGCGCTGGAAGGGGGCTTCCGACAGCGCGCGGGCCACGGTCGCGTTGTGCAGCAGCACCTCCGGCCGGGCGGCGGCGGGACCCGGCAGCAACCTGGCAAGCGCGGCGGCCAGTCCGAAACCCTCCTCCTGCCAGTCGCCCGGCATGCCCTCCGCCACCGCGGCGATCCGTCCTTCCGGCCCGATCAGGCCGGCAAAGCCGATTCCGACCGTCGGCGCCACGGCCAGCCCGGCGGCGGCGGCCTCCCCCTCCAGGTCCGCCAGCATCCCGGCCAGCCGGCCGATCAGCGCGGCGCGGCTCGCCTCTGCCGGGGTCAGGGTCCAGGAATGCATCCGCCAGAGCCCTGCCGCGGCGAGGTCCGGACGCACGCCGAGCCGCGGCAGCACCAGGCCCGCGCGCAGCCCGCCGGGATCGAGTTCGGCCGTGGCGACCAGGTCGCAGCCTTCCAGCAGCGCGGGCGGCAGCAGCCGGGCGGCGCCGACCAGGCCGGCCTCCTCCGGCGGGTGGCGGAGCGGGATGACCGGCGTGTCGATCCCCTCCGCCCGCAGCCTGGCCGAAGCGAGCCCGACCGCGGCATCGGCCAGCATCGGCGCCCCCCCGCCCACGGCCACCAGGATACGCTGCGTGGCGCGCCAGCCGGGCTCGGCCAGCAGGGCGCGGATGCGTGCGGCAAGGTCGGCCGCCAGCGCCTCGATCGGGTCGGGCGGGCGTGCGGGTCGGTTGGATGGTGCCAGGCCCGGGGCGGGGGGCGGCAGCCAGAGCGTGCAGGCATCGATGCGCAGGCCAGGCAGCTCAGCCGGGGCGTGGGCCAGAGGGGGATGCGGGGGATCCATGGTCGCGCGGCGCCGACGCGCGGGGCCCGACATGGTTCCCTGCCGTCGCGGGGCCGCGTTGACGACCGGCCGCCGCGCCCCGACTTCCATGGCGTTGCAACGGAGCGGCGGCATGGCGGGGGATGAAGGGGCGGCGCTCGGCCGCCGTGCGCTGCTGGCGGCGCCGACCCTGCTGGCCGGGCCGGCGCCGGCCCAGGCGCCGGCGGTGGACCTGCTGCTGGTGCTGGCCGTCGATGCCTCCGGCTCCATCGACCAGGACGAGTTCGCCCTGCAGCGGGAGGGTATCGCAGAGGCGCTGACCCATCCGGCGGTGCTGGGTGCCATCCGCTCGAAGCCGCGGGGCGCGATCGGGGTGGCGATGGTGGAATGGGGCGCGCCGGGCGGGGCCGCGACGGTTGTGGACTGGATGCGCATTGCCGACCCCGCGGGGGCGCAGGCCGCGGCCGCCGCCTTCCGGGATGCGCCGCGGTCGCGGCAATCCTGGAACGCCATCGGCGACGCCATCCTGCACGGCCTGGCGCTGCTGGAGGCCGCGCCCTGGCGGGCGGCGGAACGCACCATCGATGTCTCGGGCGACGGGCCGGACATGCGCAGCCTGGTGCCCGCCGAAGCCGCGCGCGATGCCGCGGTGGCGCGCGGGGTGGTGATCAACGGGCTGGCGATCGAGGCCGGCAGCGCCTGGCGGGACGGCAGGCTGGCGGCGGCCTACGAGGCACAGGTGATGGGCGGCCCCGGCGCCTTCGTGATGCGGGCCGAGGACCGGCACGACTTCGCCCGTGCCATGCGCGCCAAGCTGATCCGGGAAATCGCGACGGCCCCGGGCCGGGCGAAGGGCTGACCGTTTCGGCGGCATCTGCCGCGGATCCGGCCCTGGCGTCGCCCCTTTGCTGGGCAGGATCGGCGCGCCGTGCGGCCGCCCCGCGCCACCCCACCCTTCCCGGCATGCCCCGAAGCCGGGCATGTTGACCCAACCAGGGCGGGAGGCCGGGCGACATCGTGACACGACCGACAAGCACCGCCTTCGACGAGATGCAGGACGGCGACGCCATCCGCACCGCCTATGCCGGCATCGCCGCCTGGATCGAAGCGCATGGCTTCGCCGCCCTGGCCACCAAGCGGCGGGAGGCGGAGGCGCTGTTCCGCCGCGTCGGCATCACCTTCGCGGTCTATGGGGAGGGCGGCGACCCCGAGCGCCTGATTCCCTTCGACGTCATCCCCCGCATCCTGGCGCGCAGCGAGTGGGATGGCCTGGCGCGCGGCCTGACCCAGCGCGTGCGCGCGCTGAACGCCTTCATCGCCGATGTCTATGCGGGCCAGGAGATCGTGCGCGCCGGCAAGGTGCCGGGCGCGCTGATCGCGGGGAACGAGGCCTTCTGCGCGCCGATGCGCGGCTTCACGCCGCCCGCCGGCATCTACACCCACATCTCCGGCATCGACCTGGTGCGCACCGGCGCGCATGATTTCTGGGTGCTGGAGGACAATTGCCGCACGCCCTCCGGCGTCTCCTACATGCTGGAGAACCGGGAGGCGATGCTGCGGCTGTTCCCCGGCCTCTGCGCCGACCACCGCCTGCTGCCCGTGGGCCACTACCCGGAGGAGTTGCTGGAGACGCTGAAGGAAGCCGCGCCGCCGAACTGCAAGGGCCGGCCCTGCGTGGCGATCCTGACGCCCGGCCATTTCAACAGCGCCTATTACGAGCACTGCTTCCTGGCCGACGAGATGGGGGTGGAGGTGGTGGAGGGCGCCGACCTCTTCGTCGAGGACGACGTCGTCTACATGCGCACCACGGCCGGCCCGAAGCGGGTGGACGTGCTGTACCGGCGCGTGGACGACGACTACCTGGACCCCAGGGTGTTCAAGGCGGAGAGCATGCTCGGCGTGCCGGGCATCTTCGGTGCCTACACGGCCGGCAACGTCACGCTCGCCAATGCGCCGGGGGCGGGGATCGCCGACGACAAGGCGATCTATCCCTTCGTGCCGGAGATGATCCGCTTCTACCTCGGCGAGGAGCCGCTGCTGCAGAACGTGCCGACCTATCTGTGCGAGCGCGACGAGGACCGTGCCTTCGTGCTCGACAACCTGGACAGCCTGGTGGTGAAGCTGGCGCGGGGCTCGGGCGGCTACGGCATGCTGGTCGGGCCGCACGCCACGGCCGAGCAGCGCCTGGAATTCGCGCAGCGCATCAAGGCGCGGCCGCATGACTACATCGCCCAGCCGACGCTGGCGCTGTCCACCGTGCCGACCCTGGCCGGGGAGGGCGTGGCGCCGCGTCACGTGGACCTGCGGCCCTATGTGCTGATGGGGACGAAGGATGTGCGTATCGTCCCCGGCGGGCTGACGCGCGTCGCGCTGCGCGAAGGCTCGCTGGTGGTGAATTCCTCGCAGGGCGGCGGCACCAAGGACACCTGGGTGGTGGACGACCTGCTCGACGGCGTCGTCGCGCCGCGCTGGCAAGCGCGGGGTCAATCGCAATCGCAGGGCCTGGGCTGATGCTGTCCCGCACCGCCGAAAGCCTCTACTGGATGGGCCGCTACACCGAACGCGCCGGCAACATCGCGCGCGGCATGCAGGTGGCGCTCCGCATGGCGAGCCTCGCGGGTAGCCTGAGCGGCACGCGGGAGGAATGGGCGCATCTGCTGGTCGCCGCCGGCGCCGAGCCGGGGTTCCGCGCCACCGGCCGCGCCGTGACGCCAGAGGCGGTGATCCGCTGGCTGGCGCTCGACCAGGACAACCACTCCTCCATCGCGTCCTGCATCGAGGCGGCGCGGCGCAACGGGCGCGCGGTGCGCACCGCGCTGACCGTCGACATGTGGGAAGCGCTGAACGACACCTGGCGGGAGATGCGCGACCGCGCCGGATCGGCGGCGGAGGAGGATGCGCTGCCCGGCTTCCTGGACTGGGTGCGGGCGCGCACCCTGCAGTTCAACGGCGCCGCGGCCGACACCATGCTGCGCGACGAGGGCTGGCTGTTCGTGCATCTCGGCGTGATGCTGGAACGCGCCGACAACACGGCGCGGCTGCTGGATGCCAAGCACCGCGC
>JAIYDD010000191.1 GCA_027487675.1 Acetobacteraceae bacterium
CATAACCATCCAGCCACCCTTCCCACCGATCACCACACCACCACACCCCTCACAGGACACAGCAGCACAGATCACAGCTAAGATAGGTAGCCCTATCCTCTTCCCTCAACAGATGCACAGATTGAATGAGCAATTCGGAACGACTTCACCCATCCCCTTGCGGGGCACCGGGTGCCGCCTTTCCCGAACCCACCGTCTCGGAGGGGGCGAAGGATCTAGCAGGTCGTCCCTGCCTCTTCAAGCCCCGTCCTCGTCGGCGGTGGCGGGTATCTAGTCCCCGTCGCGGGGGCTGTAAACCCCTTTTTGCGGGGAATGCGACGACGGCATGACACCGCCCGCCGGCATGCGTCCGGCCTCGCCCGGCCCGGACACGCATCGGGCGGGCCGGCCCTCGCCGACCCGCCCGCCAGGCCTTCGTGCAGGCCGCCCCCCGGCTCAGCTGTCGGCGCGGATCCCGTTGTCGCGGATCACCGCACCCCAGCGCTCGATCTCGGCGGCGACGAAGCGCCCGCACTCCTCCGGGCTGCTCGCCACGATGTCGCAGCCCTGCTCCTCGATGCGGGACTGCACCTCCGGCTCGCGCAGCACCTGTGCCATGGCCGCATGCATCCGGCGCAGGATCGGCTCCGGCGTGCCGGCGCGACCGAACATCGCCCACCAGGTCGGCGCGGCAAAACCGGCAAAACCCTGCTCGGCGAAGGGCATGGAGCCGGGCACGTGGCGGGTCGGCGCCGCCGTCGTCACGCCGAGCGGGCGCAGCGTGCCCGCCCGGATATGCTGGGAGACGATGACGACGTTGGTCATGAACAGCGGGACCTCGCCCGCCACCGCGGCCGTCACGGCCGGCCCGCCGCCGCGATACGGGACATGGGTCAGGCGGAAACCGCCCTGCTGCTGCAGCAGCGTCGTCGAGATATGTGCCAGCCCCCCGACGCCCGAACTGCCATAGTTCCACCGGTCCGGCTCCCGCCTTGCCGCGGCCACCACCTCCTGGAAGCTGCGGAAGGGGGTGGAGTGGTGCGCCACCATCACCAGCGGGCCGGTCGCCACCAGCGTCACCGGGGCCAGCGCCTCCAGCGTGCGGTAGCCCAGGCGCATCAGCGTCTGGTTCGGCGCCTCGTTGTCGTACTGGAACAGCCAGGTGGAGCCATCGGGCGCCGCCCGCGCCGCTTCCGCCGCGCCGATCGAGCCGGAGGCGCCGCCGCGGTTCTCGATCACCACCGGCTGGCCGAGCACGGCGGCCAGCCGCGGCTGGAACAGCCGCGCGATGGTGTCGGTGGAGCCACCCGGCGGCCAGGGCACGATGATGCGGATCGGCCGGTCGGGCCAGTTGCCCTGGGCGCACAGCACCCCCGGCAGCGCCATCCCGGCCGCGGCGAGGGTGAGCAGACGACGACGTTCCATGGGCGTTCTCCTCCATTTGCTTGCCGACGGCCCTCCATTGCGTGCTGAAGTCCCGCAGGGCAAGGCCCCGGGGCAACCGGCCGGACGCCGGCGCACCAGGGCGCAACGGCAGGAGGAAGGCCATGATCACCGTCAAGCAGATGCTCGCCGCCGCCAACGAGGCGGTGCCGCGCGTCACCCCGGCGGAGGCGATGGCCCTGGCCGCCGATCCGCGCACGCTGCTGCTCGATGTGCGGGACGCGGCGGAGGTGCAGGTCTCCGGCAAGGCGCGGGGCGCGCTCAACGTCTCGCGCGGGCTGCTCGAGTTCCGCGCCGACCCCGAGAGCCCGGCGCATGACGCCGCCTTCGACCGGGAGCGCACCATCCTGGTCTACTGCGCCTCCGGCGGGCGCTCGGCGCTGGCGGGGCGGACGCTGAAGGAAATGGGCTACGGCGATGTCCGCAACCTCGGCGCCTTCCGCGACTGGGTCGAGGCGGGCGGCGACGTCGAGCGGGGGTGAGCCTGCGGGGCGACCGGATGAAGGGGCTCGCCGGGGGCCGCCGCCCCTGGCCGGGGTCGCGCGCGCTGCCTCCGACGCGCGGTGCCGGTGGCGGAGCGCAAGCCCGCGTCCCGCACCGCAGCGCGAGGCGATGCAGCCCGGGCCGACCGGCCGCGCCCGCGCCTATGCCGCCAGCGGCGCGGCCAGCCCGGCGCGGCGGAAGCCTTCCACCACATGGGCGGCCAGCGCATCGGCGGCCGGCACACCGACCGAGGCTTCGTGCCGCAGCAGCAGGATGCCCATCTCCGGCAGCGGCGGCAGGCCCTCCGCCTCGCCCAGCCAGGACAGGCCCTGCGGCAGGGTGCAGGGCGTGCTGACGGTCAGCGCGAGGCCGGCCAGCGCCACGGTGAAGCAGCCGGTCTGGGTCGCGGAATTGTAGGTGACGCGCCATTGCCGCCCGGCCTGGCGCAGCGCGCCGAGGGCGGCGTTGCGCCAGGGGCAGCCGGAATCGGGCAGGGCGAGGGCGAGCGGCAAGGGGTCGCGCCGGTGCAGCGCATGGCTCGGGCTGCCGACCCAGCGCAGCGGCCCGCGCCAGATGCGCTGGCCGGCGATGCCGGGCGCCTCGTGACCCTCGGTCAGCAGGGTCAGGTCCAGCCGGCCCTCGGCGAAGCGATCCGCCAGCACGTCGGAATTCAGGCAGGTGACATCCAGTTCGACCGCCGGATGGGTTTCCGCGAAGCGCGCCAGGATGTCGGGCAGCCAGGCCAGGGCATAGTCGTCCGGCGTGCCGAGCCGCACCTGCCCGACCATCGGCGGTGCGCGGAAATTCGCCACGATCTCGTCGTTCAGCGCCAGCATCCCCCGCGCCCGGTCGAGCAGCCAGGCGCCCTGCGGCGTCGGCTGCACGCCCTTCGGCGTGCGCACCAGCAGCGGGTGGCCCAGCGTCTCCTCCAGCCGGCGGATCTGCATGGAGACGGCCGATTGCGTGCGTCCCACGCGCTCCGCCGCGCGGGTGAAGGAGCCGCCCTCGGCGATCAGCACGAAGGCGCGCAGCAGGTCGGGGTCGATCCCGGGGGGCAGGGCGGGCATGGCGCCAACATCAACGATCATGATGCGCCCCGTCAACAGAACTCGTTTTACTGATGCCCGCCCAAGTTGGATGGTTGGCGCAGGACGCAACCTCGAAAGGATGTCCCCCATGTCCGGCCATGTGCTCCACCGCCACGCCGCGTGCCGCCAAGCCCGGGTGCCGGCAGCGGGCTGGCTCGCCTGGCTCGCCGAGGCGATGCGCGCGGTCTCCACGCGCCGGCGCCTGGCGCAGATGGACGACCGCATGCTGAAGGATATCGGCCTGACGCGCAGCGAGGCGCTGGAGGAGGCCGATCGCGCGCCCTGGGACATCGCGCCGACGGGCAGCCTGCGCGGGCGCATGCCGTGGGAGATGCGCTGAGCGCGGTGGGGTTCTGGGGGCCTGGGGCCGGCACGGCCCTGCCGCGGTCATGCGTCGCGCCAGGATCCCCCGACCATCCCTGGAGGGATCCTGCCCGTCCCGGTCGGTGCCGGACGGGCCGCCCCCGCTGCGTGGGGCCAGGGACCGCCGGTCGCGCCGGCCTTGAAGGTGGCTCTGCCGCCGACGCCTTGACGATTGCCGGGGGGCACCAGCCTGGCCGGGCGGCGCCGATGGGCTGGGCCAGTCAGGTTGACGAAAGACTCGCCGCGGTTAACCTCTGCCCGCAACGATCCCGTTCCTCCCGTCGGGGGCCGAAGACATGGTCGCCATCGTCGTAAGCCCGGCCAACCAAAGCGGCATCGGGGACATCGCCTTCCAGCTTCACCCGCTCTGGTGGGCGACCAACGCGGCCGTTGACCTGGACGCGGATGGCTACACCGTGTTCGACCCGTTCGGGAACGAGACCTGGCGGGTCAACGGGGCGGTGACCTATGTCGGGCCCTGGGTCGAAGGCAGCGGCAGCGGCTACACGATGGACCTAACCGGGTTCGTGTTCACCGTGCCGTCCTCCGTCCTCGGCGCGACCAACCTGATCCAGGTCTCCGGGCTGTCCTTCCGATACGAATTCGGTGTCGGCAGTTCCGGCTTCATCAGTGGCTTCAACGCCCGCGCCCTGTCCGAATACTGGGACACGACAGGCGCGACCGTCACCCTGAGCGACCGCGGCGACGGCATCGACGACCTGCTTCTCGGTGGCGGCGTCGGCTTCCCGGAAGGTGCCTACACCATTCTCCCCTTCGGCGGCGCGGACCGGTTCCTGGGCGGCGCGGGCCCGGACACCATCCGGGCGGGCGCCGGCAACGACACGGTGACGGGCGGCGGCGGCGACGACCGGCTGTTCGGCGGCGACGGCGCCGACAGCCTGGTGGCCGGCAGCGGCCTCGACGTGCTGGAAGGCGGCGAGGGCAACGACACGCTGCGCGGCGGGTCGGAGGCGGACGAACTGGTCGGCGGGGCCGGCAACGACTGGTATTTCGTCCCCGTCGCGGCCATCGCCGTCGTCGAGCAGGCCGGCGGCGGCATCGACACCGTCGTGCGCACCTCCGGCAGCTACACCCTCGGCGCCAACATCGAGAACCTGGTGATCCAGGGCGCCGCGGGCGCGCGCGGCACCGGCAACGGCCTCGACAACGCGATGACCGGCAGCGTCGCGGCCGACACGCTGAACGGCGCGGCGGGCAACGACACGCTCTCGGGCGGCGACGGCGCGGACAGCCTGTCGGGCGGCACGGGGACCGACTCGCTGAACGGCGGCGCCGGCGAGGACACGCTGCTCGGCGGCGACGGCCATGACAGCCTGGTGGCCGGCAGCGGCCTCGACCGGCTGGAAGGCGGGATCGGCAACGACACGCTGCGCGGCGGGTCGGAGGCGGACACGCTGATCGGCGGGGCCGGCGACGACTGGTACTTCGTGCCGGTCGCCGCCAACGCGGTGATCGAGGAGGCCGGCGGCGGCATCGATACGGTGGTGCGCACCACCGGCACCTACACCCTCGGCGCCAACATCGAGAACCTGCTGATCCAGGCCGCGACCGGGGTCGGCGGCACCGGCAATGCGCTCGACAACGCGATGACCGGCAGCGCGGGGGCGGATACGCTGAACGGCGCGGCCGGCGCCGACACGCTGACCGGCGGCGGCGGGGCGGACCTGTTCGTCTTTTCCGCCACCGCACACAGCACGCCGACGGCGCGGGACCTGGTGGCGGACTTCCAATCCGGGGTGGACGTCATCTCCCTGGCGCCGATCGACGCCCGGGTCGGCAGCGGCGGCGCGAACGATGCCTTCGTGATGGTCGGCGGCGCCTTCACCGCCGCCGGGCAGCTCCGCGTGGTGGCGGATGGTCCCGGCGCCTGGCTGATCCAGGGCAACACCGACGCCGACCTGGCGACGGTGGAGCTGGAGATCCGGGTGTTCTCCGCCGCTGCGCCCGGCACGGCGGCGGGGGACATCCTGCTATAGCGGATCGGGCGCGGCGGGCGCCGCGCCTCACTCGGTGCCGCTCTGCCCGTCGCGCGCCCGGTTCGGCAGCTGGCCGACCGGGCGGACCTGCACCGGCGCCACGCCGTCCTCCCGCATGCCCAGTTCCTCGGCGACCCGCGGCGAGACATCGATCACCCGGCCGCGCACGAAGGGGCCGCGATCCTCGATCACCACGCGGCGAGTCTCGCCGGTGCGCAGGTTGGTCACGTCCGCCACCGTGCCGAGCGGCAGGGTGCGGTGGGCGGCGGCGTTGGACTCCGGGTCGAAGCGGTCGCCATTGGCCATGCGCCGGCCGGTGAACATGTCGGGATCGTAGTAGGAGGCCTGGCCGCGCAGCGCATGGTGCGGCTCCGCCGCGGCCGGCGCGGGCGCGACAAGCCCCGCCAAGGCCAGCCCCGCCGCCGCCAGCCCGACGGGCAGGATGGCCCCGGTGATCGCCTTCGTCGCCTCTCGGATCCGCATCATCCGTCGCTCCTGTGCTGCCTCGTCTCCCCGAATGGGAAGGGAAGGCAGGACGCGACAGGGGCGGCCCGGGTTGCTTGGCCCTCGCGGTCTCGTCAGAGCTTGTGAAAGAATCGAGCTTGAGCATCAATGCCCGTTGATATCGCTCGCTTTCTTCTGGCGGGATTGGCGCTGTCGGGCATTGATCCACAAGCTCTCAGCGGACGGGCGCGGGGAGGAGGCGCGCGGCCTCGGCCAGCGCCGCGGGGGCGGAGAGCAGGAAGACCTCGCGCACCCCGCCCCCGGCCAGCCCGTCCAGGTCCAGGCCCGACAGCGCCGCCAGCAGCGGCGCCGCGCCGGGCCGCGGCAGGGCGGTGACCAGGCCGACCAGCCGGCCTTCGGCATCCACCGCC
>JAIYDD010000095.1 GCA_027487675.1 Acetobacteraceae bacterium
ATGGAGAAGGCGCATCCCGGCGTGCAGGACGTGTTCTACCAGGTCTTCGACAAGGGCCAGATGAAGGACGGCGAAGGGCGGGACATCGACTTCCGCAACACCGTCATCATCATGACGTCGAATGCCGGCACCGACACCATCGCCAAGCTCTGCGCCGATCCCGAGCTGGCGCCGGAGCCGGAGCAGCTGCGGGAAGCCCTTCAGCCCGACCTGCTCAAGTGGTTCAAGCCGGCCTTCCTCGGCCGCTGCAACGTGGTGATCTACTACCCGTTGAAGGACGAGATCCTGAAGCAGATCTGCAATCTCAAGCTCCGCAGCATCGGCAAGCGGGTGCGCGAAAGCTACGGCGTGCCGCTGGAATGGGACGATTCGGTGCCGGAGACCATCGTCTCACGCTGCAAGGAAGTGGAGAGCGGCGCGCGCAACATCGACAACATCCTGAGCCGCACCCTGCTGCCGGAGCTTTCCGCCGGCATCCTGGAAATGCTGGCGGCGGGACAGGAAATCACCCGGGTGCATGTCGGCATGGACGCGTCCAGCGGCGGCTTCCGGTACGACCTCGGCTGAGAGGGGCCCCGCGGCCGAGGCTGCGCTAGGCGGGGACGACAGGACCAGACAGGAAGAGGGACCGAGACATGGCGATCTTCATCAAATACGGCTCGCTCGACGGCGAGGTCACAGCCACCAAGTACGAGAAGTGGATGGAGGTGAACAGCCTGCAGTGGGGCGTCGGTCGCGGCATCTCTTCGGGCGTCGGCGGCGGGTCGAAGCGCGAGGCGACGGCGCCGAGCGTGTCCGAAATCGTCGTGACCAAGACGCTCGACGCGATCTCGCCCTTCATGCTGAAGGAGGCGCTGGGCGGCAAGGCGTCGAAGGTCGAGATCCACATGACGCAGACCGACAATGGCGGCCAACATGTGCCCTACCAGACCTACGTGCTCGAGAACACGCTGATCAGCGGCTACAGCCTCTCGTCGGGGGGCGACCGTCCGTCCGAGAGCATCTCCATGAACTTCACCAAGTTCACGAGCGCCTACAGCAAGATCGACGACAAGTTCGTGCCGACCCCGACCGGCCCGATCATCTACGACATCGCCCTCGCCCAGTCGAAGTGAGCGCACCGGCCCGCGCGGCATAGCGCGGGCCGCGCAGCCCGCACCTGGCGGCGCCCGCGAAGGGCGCCGCCCGCCCCTCTCGCGCCGCGGCGCGAAGACGACCATGCTGCACCGCGCGGCGGTCGGGTCCGCCTCGGCCCGCACCCCGCACCCGGAGGCCCCGCCCGGCATGTCCATCCCCCGCCTCCTGGCGATGAAGACGCCGCTCGGCGAGGAGGCCCTGCTGCCGGTCGCGCTCACCGTCGACGAGGCGATCGGCGAGCCCTACACGATCGAGGTTGAGGCGGTCGGCAAGGATGCCACGCTGACCGCGAAGCAGCTGCTCGGCCAGCCGATCAGCGTCACCATCACCCGCGCCAGCACCTACAAGCGGAGCTTCCACGGCGTGGTGGTGGAATTCGCACGCCTCGGGCCCGGCCCTGCCGGCACCACCGCCTATCGCCTGGTCGCCGCGCCTAAGGCCTGGCGCGCCGGGCTGGCCCTCGACTGCGCCATCTTCCAGGACAAGACGCTGCGGGTCATCGTCGACCAGGTGCTGAACGACGAGGCGCAGGAGACGCCGAGCTGGACCGGCCAGCTGCCCTCCACCCAGATCCCCTATTGCACCCGCTTCAACGAGACCGGCCTCGGCTTCGTCTCCCGCCTGCTGGAGGAGCACGGGCTCACCTACTACCACCGCCATGCCGAGGCGGAGGCGACGATGGTGATCACCGGCGACGCCGCCGCGCTGCCCCTTTTCGTCGGCAGCCCGGTGCGCGCGCGCCAGGCGTCCGACATGGTCGAGGAACTCGCCGGCTGGCAGCGCCTGCAGCGCCCGCGCGTCGCCCTGGTCGAGTTGTCGGACATGGATGCCGAGCGCGTCCAGCCCTCCCGCCCCATCGAGAAGAACAGCCGCTACCGCGCGCTGGAGGCGGAGCCCAGCGCCGGCATGGGCAAGCATGCCCGGACCTGGCCGGGGGGCATGAGCACCCGGCCCGGCATGGACTACGCCAAGCTGCTGATGGAACGCGCCGAGGCCGAGAGCGAACGCTTCGCCGCCAGCACCACCGATCCGCGCTTCCAGCCCGGGCTGCGGCTCTCGGTCGAGGTGGTGGAGGAAGGCGGCGGCAAGGCCAGCGCGCAATACGCCGTCCTCGCGGTGCGCCACCGCGCCACGGATACCTCCCGCCTCACCTCCGGCGCCGGCGGGCCGGAGGATTACGGCGCGCAGCTCACCCTGGTCTCCAGCGAGCGCCCGCTGCGCCTGCCGCCGCGCCATCCGCGCCCGGTGATGGCCGGGCTGCATTCAGCCAAGGTGACGGGGCCTGCCAACGAGAAGATCCACACCGACGCGCTCGGCCGCATCAAGGTGCTGTTCCCCTGGGACCATGCCGGGCCGAAGGACGACAAATCCTCGATCTGGGTGCGGGTGATGCAGCCGGCCGCCGGCGCCTGGGGCGGCACCTGGTTCCTGCCGCGCGTGGGCGACGAGGTGCTGGTGGCCTTCCTGGACGCCGACCCGGACCGCCCGATCGTCGTCGGCTCGGCCTATGGCCAGGATGGCAAGCCGCCCTTCGACCCCGGCGCCAACAAGACCCAGACCGGCTACAGCACGCGCAGCTACAAGTCCGACGCGAAGGCCGACGCCAACGTGCTGCGCTTCGAGGACAAGAAGGACAACGAGGAGGTCCTGCTCCACGCCCAGAAGAACCTGACGGTCGAGGTGGAGAACGACGAGAAGCGCACCATCGACAACGCCCGCACCACGCTGATCAAGAAGTCGCACGACACCTACACGCTCGAGGAAGGCAACCGCACCGAGACCATCAAGCAGGGCAACGACACCTACAGCCTGGACACCGGCAACCGGGAGCACACCATCAAGCAGGGCAACGACACCTACACCCTGTCGATGGGCAACCGCGCGGAGGCGATCAAGTCGGGCAACGACAGCCTGAAGATCGACAAGGGCAACCTGGCGGTCGAGCTCGGCATGGGCAACGAGAGCCACGCGATCAAGATGGGCAACGTGACCATCAAGTGCGACCTCGGCTCCGTCACCATCGAGGCGATGCAGAAGATCACGCTGAAGGTCGGCGCCAACTCGATCGAGGTCAGCCAGCAGGGCGTGAC
>JAIYDD010000175.1 GCA_027487675.1 Acetobacteraceae bacterium
CGCAACGGCAAGACCTCCGGCGTCATTCCCTTCATCCGGGTGATGGACAGCCTGACGCTGGCGATCAGCCAGGGCAGCCTGCGCCGCGGCTCGGCCGCCTGCTACCTGCCGGTGAACCACCCGGAGATCGAGGAATTCTTGGAGATGCGCCGCCCGACCGGCGGCGACCCGAACCGCAAGGCGCTGAACCTGCATCACGGCGTGCTGATCCCCGACGCCTTCATGCGCGCGGTGGACGCCGACGAGGAATGGGCGCTGGTCAGCCCGAAGGACGGCGCGCTGGTCCGCAAGGTCTCCGCCCGCGCCATCTGGATCCGCATCCTCACCGCGCGGATCGAGACCGGCGAGCCCTACATCATCTATTCCGACCACGTGAACCGGAACCGGCCGGAGCACCACAAGCTGGCGGGGCTGGAGGTGAAGACCTCCAACCTCTGCTCCGAGATCACGCTGCCGACCGGGATCGACCAGCACGGGATGGAGCGCACGGCGGTGTGCTGCCTGTCCTCGCTCAACCTCGAGACCTGGTTCGAGTGGCACAAGGAGCCGCGCTTCATCCCCGACGTGATGCGCTTCCTCGACAACGTGCTGCAGAACTTCATCGACACGGCGCCGGACAGCATGGCGCGCGCGAAGTACAGCGCGATGCGCGAACGCAGCGTGGGCCTTGGCGTGATGGGCTTCCACAGCTTCCTGCAGTCGCTGAACGTGCCGTTCGAAAGCGTGGTGGCGAAGTCCTGGAACAGGCGGATGTTCAAGCACATCCGCGAACAGGCCGACGCCGCGTCCCGCCTGCTGGCCGGTGAGCGCGGGCCCTGCCCGGACGCCGCCGAATACGGCTTCATGGAGCGCTTCTCGAACAAGATCGCGATCGCGCCGACGGCCTCGATCAGCATCATCTGCGGCGGCGCAAGCCCGGGCATCGAGCCGATCGCGGCCAATGTCTACAACCACAAGACGCTCAGCGGCTCCTACATCGTGCGCAACCCCTACCTGAAGAAGGCGCTGGCGGCGCATGGCCGCGACGACGACGAGACCTGGACGACGATCACCGTCCGCAAGGGCAGCGTGCAGCACCTGGACTTCCTGACGGAGCAGGAGAAGCTGACCTTCCGCACCGCCTTCGAACTCGACCAGCGCTGGGTGATCGAGCACGCGGCCGACCGCACGCCCTACATCTGCCAGTCGCAGTCGGTGAACCTGTTCCTGCCGGCCAACGTCCACAAGCGCGACCTGCACCAGATCCACGTCATGGCGTGGAAGCGCGGCGTGAAGAGCCTCTACTACTGCCGCAGCCTCTCCATCCAGCGCGCCGATGCGGTGAGCGAGAAGGTGGTCGGCCAGTCCGACATCATGGCCGCCCACAAGGACGCGGAGCAGCCGGCGCTGCCGCTCGAGATCGCGCTGCCCGCGGCGAATTCGACGAACTACGAGGAGTGCCTCGCATGTCAGTGACGACCACGCCGGCGGCGGAGCCGGCGCCGGCACCGGTGCCCGAGGAAGCGGCGCCGCTGGCGCTGCGCCGCGCGGCGGTGGCGCGGCAACTGGACCTGCTGATCGAGGACCGCGGCTGCGTGCAGGAAGTGCGCCGGCTGCTGGCCGACCTCGACGCCATCTCGGCCGACCTGGCGCAGCTGATGCGCGAGGCCGGCATCCAGCGCAGCGCGCGCTGATCCCACCCGATCCTCGCGAACAGGTAGTACCATGCCCGACGACGCCATCCCCCGCGACGAACTGCCCATCCGCTTCGACCTGCTGACCGCCAACCCGGTCTACAAGCCCTTCCGCTACCCCTGGGCCTATGAGGCCTGGCTGCAGCAGCAGCGCATCCACTGGCTGCCGGAGGAAGTGCCGCTGGCCGATGACGTGAAGGACTGGCAGAAGAACCTCACGGCCAGCGAGCGCAACCTGCTCACCCAGATCTTCCGCTTCTTCACCCAGGCGGATGTCGAGGTGAACAACTGCTACATGAAGCACTATTCCCAGGTCTTCAAGCCGACCGAAGTGCTCATGATGATGTCGTCCTTCTCGAACACCGAGACGATCCACGTCGCGGCCTATTCGCACCTGCTCGACACCATCGGGATGCCGGAGATCGAATACACGGCGTTCCTGAAGTACAAGGAGATGAAGGACAAGTACGACTACATGCAGTCCTTCTCGGTCGCCGACAAGACCGAGATCGCCAAGACGCTCGCCGCCTTCGGCGCCTTCACCGAGGGCCTGCAGCTCTTCGCCTCCTTCGCCATCCTGATGAACTTCCCCCGCTTCAACAAGATGAAGGGCATGGGGCAGATCGTGTCCTGGTCGGTGCGCGACGAGACGCTGCACTGCCTGTCCATCATCCGGCTGTTCCGCACCTTCATCCAGGAAAACCCGGAGATCTGGACGGAGGAGCTGAAGCGCGACCTCTACCTGATCTGCTCGACCATCGTGGACCACGAGGACGCCTTCATCGACCTCGCCTTCGAACTCGGCGGCGTCCAGGGCCTCGATGCCACGCAGACCAAGCAGTACATCCGCTTCATCGCCGATCGCCGCCTGCAGCAGCTCGGCCTCGAACCGCTCTACCGGATCGAGAAGAACCCGCTGCCCTGGCTCGACGAGATGCTGAACGCGGTGGAACACACCAACTTCTTCGAGAACCGCGCGACGGAATACTCCAAGGCCTCCACCACGGGGTCCTGGGAAGAGGCCTTCGCCGATTCCACCTTCACCACCGCACAGCCGGAAGGCGAAATCGCGCTCGCGCGGCACTGACGGGGGGCGGTTGCGCTTGCGGCCCGGGGAGGGCCCCGCCCTCCCCGATACCCCACCCGCCAGGGGCGTGACGCCCCTGGACCGGTCATCAGTTGGTCGGTCGTCAGGGAGGGGGCCTCGCGGGTGCGCCCGCGGCACTGGCGCGACTGGCCCCCTCCCGGACGACCGACAAAACTCACGGCTGGGGTCCGGGGACCGCCACGGTCCCCGGCGGGAGGGTTCGGGAGGGCAGGGCCCTCCCGAGGCGCAACCGCACCCCGCCCTCACCCTTCCCGCGTCAGCCGCACCTCGACCTCGCGGTCGACATGGTCCCATTCGGGTGTCGCGCGCAGCCGGGCCAGCAGTTCGTCGAAGGCCGCCTCGTGTTCGGGGGCGAATTCGAACCAGGTCAGGAAGTCGAAGGGCTCGCCCAGCTCCCGCCCATGGTGCAGCCGTCGCGCGATCGCGGGCAGGTAGTCGAGCCCGATGCCGATGTGGCGCGACTGCTCCTCCATGATCGCGCGGCGCTCGTCCTGCGCCATCGCCCACCAGGCCTCGGTCTTGCGGATCGGGATCAGCACGGCGCGCGTCGCCTGCGGGCGCGACAGGCTTTCCTGGCGGGCCCGGAGCGCGGCCGCTTCCGCGTGGTAGGTGTAGCGCATGTTGCTGGTGGTGGCGCGCAGCACCCAGGCGCAATCCCCGGCGGCCGGCGCCGGCGGGCCCTCCGCCACCGCCAGCCGCGGCGCCTCCGGCAGGGAAGGCCCCGCGATCGCGCGGATGGCGTCGATGCGCCAGGACCCTTCGGGACCGGCGAGGAAGGCGACATGCAGCGGCGGGGGCATGGCCCATCATGGACCATGCCGCGCCGGGCGGTCATGCATCGGTTCGATGCCGGCAGGCGCGGCGCGTGCCGTCGCGCCCCGGCCGCGGTTCAGCCGCGCCGTGCGGCCTCCGCCATCTCCTCGGCCCGCGCCTGCAGCCGCGCGAAGACCTGGCCCGCGTCGGGGGCCGTCAGCGCGCCGTCCTGCTTGCGGATCACACCATCCACCAGCACCGTCCCGATATCGCCCGCACTCGCCTGCAGCAGGACGGCGCCGTAGGGGTCGGAGACCGGCGCGGTCAGCGGCGCATCGGCGCGCAGCAGCAGGATGTCGGCGCGCTTGCCAGGGCTCAGGCTGCCGGTCACGCGATCCAGGCCGAGGCCCCGCGCGCCCTCGATGGTCGCGAATTCCAGCATCCGCTTCGCCGTCACCGGCGGCGTCGCCGGCACGCCACGCCCGGCGCCGATCGCCTCCAGGTTGATCCGGTGCAGCTCGGCCGCCAGCGCGACGCGCAGCTGCGGCAGCAGTCCGCCGCCCACCATCGAGGGGATGTCGGTGCCCACCGACACGCGCATCCCCGCCGCCGCCGCCTTGAACAGCGCCGGGTGGCCATGGCCCATGCGCATCTCGACCTCCGGCGTCGAGCACAGCATCACGCCCTTCGACGCCGCGAGGGCGTATTCGTCCGCCTCGTGGTGGTTGCTGTGGACGATCTGCAGTCGTTCGTTCAGCAGCCCGGCGGCGTCCAGCTGCGCCAGCAGCCGCGGCTTGCGGTTGGCGTAGATCGCCGCCCCCGTATGGATCGCGACCGGCACGCCGAGCTCCGCCAGCCGCCGCATGTCGGCCAGCGCCGGTTCCAGCGGCAGGAAGTCCGGCCCTTGCAGGCAGGTCCAGAGCGAGACCAGCGCCGGCAGCCGGCCGCCGATCAGCGCGCGGGCATGCGCCATCATCCGCCCGTGGATGTCGGCGGCGTTGCCGCCCTGCGGGATGGGCGGCGTGGTGTAGGCCAGCACGGCGCGGATGCCGCCCGCGCCGAGGCCCTCGATCGCGGCGTCGCAATGCTCGGGCGACATGGTCTCCCGCGACCAGTCCATCACGGTGGTGACGCCGGCGGCGATCTGCTCCAGCGCGCCGGCCTGGTCGGCCAGCCGCACGTCATCGGGCCGCATGCGGTTCGAGTGGCGCAGCACGATGGTCTGGAAGTAGCCGCCGAAGGAATGCTCGGTGGACAGCCCGCGCTGCATGGTCTGCGCCAGGTGGATGTGGCCGTTGACCATGCCCGGCATGGCGATCCGCCCGGCGCCGTCCAGCACCAGCGCGCCCGACGGCGCTTCGATGGAAGGTGCCACGGCGCGGATCGTGCCCTCCTGCACCAGGATGTCGCCGCGCGGCAGGTCGCCCAGCGCCGCGTCCATGGACAGGACATGCGCGCCGCGGACCAGGATCGGGCGGCGCGGATCGGGCTGGGCCTGGGCGCGCGGGCTGGCGGGCAGGGTGGCGGCGACGGTCGCAATTGCCGCGGTGGCGGCCAGCGCGCGGCGGCCGAGTCTCGGGCTGGTCATGGTGCCTTGTTTCCTCTCCTGGACGGGCGGGTTGTCGGTGCAATCGGTTGCAGGGTCAAGCATGTGCCGGCCCCATCGACGCCCCCGGCGGCCCGCCCTATCTCGCCGCCATGCAGCAAGCGATCCGCATCCTCTCGCTGGTCCTCGTCGTCTTCCTTGGCCTGCTCTGGGGCGCCGCCTGGCTCGGCCGCGCGCCGGGCGAGGGGGTGGGGGAGGCCTTCTCCCGCCAGTTCGCGCGGCTGATGGGGGGCGACGCGCCCGCGCCTTCCGCCGGCGGGGTGCAGCTGCCGCAGGGCGTCTCGCTCGGCGGACCGTTCGCGATGACCGACCACACCGGCCGGGCGGTGACCGAGGCGGATTTCGCCGGCCGCTTCCTGCTGGTCTATTTCGGCTTCACCTTCTGCCCCGATGTCTGCCCGACCGAGCTCGGCACCATCGCCGCCGCGCTCGACGCGATGGAGCAGGCGGGGGAACGGGTGACGCCCGTCTTCGTCACCGTGGACCCCGAGCGCGACACGGTGGAGGCGATGGCCGACTACGTCGCGCGCTTCCACCCGCGCATGGTCGGCCTGACCGGCACGCCGCAGCAGGTCGCCGCCATCGCACGCGCCTACCGGGTGTTCTATTCCAAGGTGCAGCGGCCGGAGATGACGCAATACCTGGTCGATCATTCCTCCTTCATCTACCTGGTCGGGCCGGATGGGCGGGTGCGCAGCCTGTTTCGCCCGGAGACCTCGCCCGAGGCGATCGCGCAAGCCGTCCGCGCCCAGCTGCGCGGAGCGTGAGCTTCGTGCACCCGAAGGGTTCCTGCGACGCGGCCGGGAAGCTATGGTGCCCCACGCATGGCCGCGCGCGGCCCAATCCTGCGTCGAGGAGCCGTTGATGCCGGACGAGGACCGGGACTTTGCTGGACGGGAGACCGGGCGCGCCGCGACCGCCCCGCCCCGGCACACCCGCCGGCTTTCGGACAAGATCCTCATCGCGTTCCATCACGCCTGCGACCAGTCGGATTTCGAGGTGGCGGAGGAATTGCTGCGCATCCTCGAAATGATGCTGACGCGTCGGCCGGTCTCGCCGGACGCGAACCGGCGGAAGAACATGGAAAGCCTGGTCGCGGCGCATGAGCGGCTGTGGCTGCTGCGCCACCCGGAGGCGAACGAGAAGTAGCGCCCTCGGGCGGGTCAGAGCGGCAGCGCCGCCGCGTCCCGCAGCACCGCCTCGGCGGCCGCCGCGCCTTCTCCGTGCAGGACCAGCCCGGGCAGCACGCGCCCGGGCCCGCGCCCGCCGCGGCGGGCACCCAGCAGCACCCGCTTCGCCGCCATACCGGCCCGCGGCCAGAGCGGCAGCAGGGCGGGACTGCCGAAGCCCGCACCTGCCAGCGCCGCCAGCCCTTCCGCGAAGCGGGCGGCGGGCAGCACCAGCGTCGCACTCCCCCGCCGATGCACGGCCGAGCCCAGGCAGCGCGCCCAATCGGCGAGCGCCGCGCCGGCCTCATGCGTCGCACCCGCCCGCAGTGCCTCGGGCGGGGCGGTGCCGGCCGGCCAGAAGGGCGGGTTGGCGAACCCATGCGCGCAGGCGGGCAGGGCGCGGCGCAGCGCGGGGTCGGCGACGTCGCCTTCCAGCACCTCCACGCGGTCCGCGAGGCCGTTCAGCGCCGCGTTCCGCCGCGCCAGCGCCACCAGGCCCGGGTCGCGTTCCACCGCCACCACGCGGATGCCCGGCACGCGCGCCGCCAGGCAAAGGAAGGCCGCGCCGCTGCCGCAGCCCAGCTCCAGCACGCGCTCCCCCGGGCCCGCCGGGACCGCGGCCGCCAGCAGCACCGCGTCATGCCCCGCGCGCAGCCCGCGCGCCGGCTGCACCAGCCGCACCCGGCCGCCGAGCAGCGCATTCTCGGTCAGCGCCGCCGCGGCCGGGCCGCCCGCGCCCGGCGCCTCCCCGGGCGGCGCATCCCCGGTCAGCACAGGCCCTCCGTCTCCCCGGCTTCGCGGAGCACCCGGCGCGCCTGCGCCTCCTCCTCCGCCGGCACGGCGAGGCGGCGGGGGAAGATGCCGATGCCGCCCTCGATCGCGCTGATCGCCTGGTCGAGCACGACCGGCGAGCAGCCGCCATCGCGCAGCAGCGCCACCAGGAAGGACAGCCGCACCGGATCGGTGGTCAGCAGAAGGACGCGCATTGCCAAAATCCCGCGCGCCCGCACCTTTGGACCACCGGCCCCGCCGGCCCCCAGGGCCCGGGCGCCCATGCTTGCCCCCCTCGGGGGTGGCCGCTAGGGTGCCGCGCCCGCCTCCGAGGTCAAGACCGCGTGGACCTGCCCGTGCCGACCAGCACCGCCGAAGCGACCCCGCCGGCCCGTGGCGAGGATGCGCTGACGGCCCTGACCACGCTGGTGCAGGACGACCTGGAGGCCTGCAACCGCCTGATCGTGGAGCGGATGCAGAGCCCGGTGGTGCTGATCCCCCGCCTCGCCGCGCATATCGTCGCCGCCGGCGGCAAGCGGCTGCGCCCGCTGCTGACGCTGGCCGCCGCGCGCATGGCCGGCTATCGCGGCGACCGGCACGTGGCACTCGCCGCCTGCGTCGAGTTCATCCACACCGCGACGCTGCTGCATGACGACGTGGTGGACGAAAGCGCGCTGCGCCGCGGCCAGGCCAGCGCCAATGCGCTGTTCGGCAACAAGCCCTCCGTCCTGGTCGGCGACTTCCTGTTCGCCCGCGCCTTCCAGATCATGGTGGCCGACGGGTCGCTGGAGGTGCTGCGCATCCTGTCCGAGGCCTCGGCCACCATCGCGGAAGGCGAGGTGCTGCAGCTGGTCATCCAGAACGACACCAGCAGCACCGAGGCGCAGTACCTGGAAGTGATCGAGGGCAAGACCGCCGCGCTGTTCGCCGCGGCGACCGAAGTGGGCGCCGTGGTCGCCGGCCGCCCGACGGCGGAACAGGCGGCGCTGCGCGCCTATGGCCACAACCTCGGCGTCGCCTTCCAGCTGGTGGACGATGCGCTGGACTACTCGGCCGAGCAGGAGCGGCTGGGCAAGACGGTCGGCGACGATTTTCGGGAAGGCAAGATCACGCTTCCCGTGCTGCTGGCCTTCGCCCGCGGCGATGATGCCGAACGCGAGTTCTGGCGCCGCACGGTCGAGGACCGCGAGCAGTCGGAGGCCGATCTCGGGACGGCGATCGCGCTGATGCAGAAGCACCGGGCCTTCGCCGACACGGTGGCGCGCGCGCGCGACTATGGCGCGGCGGCGCTGCATGCGCTGTCGGCGTTTCCCGACAGTGCCGAGAAGCTGGCCCTGGCGGACATCGTGGAGTTCTGCATCAGCCGCGCGCGCTGAGCGCCGGTGATGTGGGCGGGATTGGTCTTGCGCTGACGGCTGCTCGAAAGTGCTCTGCCCTTCCCGAAAGACCGTCAGCCCAGGACCATCCCGCCTAAACAGAAACCCGGGGAAGCAGGTGCGAGGCTCTGCCTCGCGCTCCGCCGGGGACGATGATCGTCCCCGGACCCCTCCATCAGTTTCATCGACGGCGGGTCGGTCGTTCCGGTGGCAACTCACACCATCGTCAGGCTCTCGCGCCGCAGCTGGACGGTCAGCATGTCGAGCGCGCGGGCGGTACAGGCGAGCATCTCGTTGATCTCGCTTTTGGTCATGATCAGCGGCGGCAAGAACGCGACGGTGTCGTTGGCCAGTCCACGCAGGATCACGCCCTCCGCCTCACCCAGCACCGCCTGCACCTTCTTGAAATAGGTGGCGGGGACGATCATCGTCCCTGACGGAGCGCGAGGCGGAGCCTCGCACTTCGTTGTTTGTTTCCCTCCGGCGTGAACGCGCTCTGGATCGAGGGCCCCGCTTCGGTCACTGCTATCGCTCCAGTTGCGCCAATTCAGCTTTCGACTTCGGCCACGATCACGGTCTGGTTGTGACCGTAGGCGAGCACCTCGCCGGGCCCGATGGGCCGCCAGGCAACCGCAGCCTGGGCACGCCTGATCGGCCGCTGCCACTGCCGTCCCGTCGCCAACTCCACCACTGTCAGCTGTTCGAGGCTGGCCGCCGCGAGAAACCGCCCCGACGGCGAATAGGCGATGTCATCCGTCGCGACCCCCGGCCAGCGCAGGCTGCCCTGCCGCGCCAAGTCCCTGGGACCCAATAGGAAGACCCGGTCGAGGTCGGTGGCACGGTCATCAGGATCGTGCGGGCGCTGTGCTGCGGAACTCCCGGCCGCCGCGAGCGTCTGGCCATCCGGCGAGAAGGCGAGGTCGCTCATGACATCGGTCGGCAGCTCGATCATGGTCTCCGCCGCCGGACGCAGCGCGTCGCCAGCAGCGTCGTAAACCCGCACCAGCGCCGTGGGCGTGCGCGGCGGTGCCTCGTAGCGCTGCCCAGCGTGGCCTATCGCGCCGACCGCCACGTGCTCGCCCGAAGCCGAGATCGCGATCGAGCGCACCGATGCTCCGGCGACCCTGTCGCTCGCGATCAGCCGCCATGAAGCCGTCTCCAGCAGGCCGATCGTGCGTAGGTCGCCTTGCTGGACGACCGCTCGCCGCCGCGACGCGTCCAGCTTGATCTGCTTGGCGCTTCCGGAATCCCGGGGGAGCGGTGAGGGTATGCTGCGGATCGGCCCGCCTGTGCGGGTATCGTGGATTGTGCCGACGAAGCCGGCCCCCAGAGGCGGCGGCGGTGTCCGCGACACCCCGGCGATGAACGTCGTTCCATCTTCCAGGAAGGCGATCACGTCGGACGAATAATGAAGGTCGAAAGTGGCGTAGGCGTCGCGGCTCTGTATGGGCCGCCAGAGCAACCCCCCCTCATGCCCCAGAGCGGGGCGGCCAGCACCTTGCCATCCGGCGACCACTCCAACATTCGGGCGCTGATGCCGATCCCGGGCCCTGGCGGAGGCAGAGCCAGGGAGGTGATCTGCCTAACACGCAGCTCGGCCTGGGGCGGGCCCGACTGGGCCCGCGCTTCGATGGGGGACAGGGCGGCGGCGAGCAGGCTGCGCCTGCGCAGGCCGGATGGCGTCCCTGACACGCGCCTGTCGTGCGGCACTCCCCGGCTCCCTTCGATTGCCGACCCGACCGTTAGCCGAAAACAACGAAATGATTATGGCAAGCCGACGCGCTGCGGGACGGGCTTTCCCCTCCTGTCGGCGGGGTTCGACGCCGAAGGCGTCGGACGGATCGGTGAGGAGGGGGCGGCACGAGACAGCGTGCCAGTTCGATGCCTGGCCTGTCCCCCTCACGCCGGCGCCGCACTGCATCGGCGCTCTCCCCCACAAGAATTAGGGGGAGAGGGCTCTTGCGGCGCCCGTCACACCACCGCCAGGCTCTCTCGCCGCAGCTGCACCGCCAGCGCATCCAGCGCGCGGGCGGCGCGCGCCAGCATCTCCTCGATCTCATCCTCGGTCATGATCAGCGGGGGCGAGAAGGCGACGGTGTCGTTGGCCAGGCCGCGCAGGATCACCCCTTCCGCCTCGGCCAGCTTGATCATGCGCGGGCCGATCTTCAGCGCCGGGTCGAAGTTCTTGTGCGCCGCCTTGTCGGTGACCAGCTCGATCGCGCCCACCAGCCCGACGCCGCGCACCTCGCCCACCAGCGGATGGTCGGCGAAGCGGCGGCGCAGGCCTTCCTGCAGCCGCGCGCCGGTGGCGCGGACATGGCTGGCGATGTCCATCTCGTCGTAGATCTTCAGCGTCTCCACCGCGACCGCGGCCGGCACCGGGTGGCCGGAATAGGTGAAGCCGTGGCCCCAGGTGCCGATGGTCGCGCTGCCATCCGCCAGCCCCTGGAAGATGCGGTCGTTGATGATGATGGCGCTGATCGGCAGGAAGGACGCGCTCAGCGCCTTGGCGCAGGTGATGATGTCGGGCGTGATGGAATAGGTCTGGCAGCCCCAGTAGTTGCCGGTGCGGCCGAAGCCGCAGATCACCTCGTCGGCCACGAACAGCACGTCGTATTTGCGCAGCACGGGCTGGATCTTGTCGAAGTAGGTGGCGGGCGGGATCATCACGCCGCCGGCGCCCATCACCGGCTCCGCGAAGAAGGCGGCGACCGTGTCGGGGCCTTCGCGCAGGATGGTGGCTTCCAGCTCCTCGGCCAGCCGCGTCGCATAGGCTTCCTCGGATTCGCCCGGATGGGCGCCGTGGTAATGGTGCGGCGTCGAGACATGGATGAAGCGGTCGGAGACCGGCAGGTCGAACATCTTGTGGTTGGTCGGCAGCCCGGTCAGCGACCCGCTGGCGATGGTGATGCCGTGATAGGCCTTGAGGCGGGAGATGATCTTCTTCTTCGCCGGCCGGCCGATCGCGTTGTTGTAGTACCAGACCATCTTGATCGCGGTGTCGTTCGCCTCCGACCCGCTGTTCGCGTAGAACACCTTCGACATCGGGCAGGGAGAGCGCTCGATCAGCATCTCGGACAGGTCGATCAGCGGCTCGTGCGACTTGGCGGTGAAGGAGTGATAGAAGGGCAGCTTCTGCATCTGGGCATGCGCCGCCGCCACCAGCCGCTTGTTGTCGAAGCCGAGCGAGGCGCACCACAGGCCTGCCACGCCCTCGATGTACTCGCGGCCCTGGTCGTCCCAGACCCGCACGCCTTCGCCGCGGGTGATCACCAGCGGGCCGTTCTGCGCATGCGCGCGGTGGTCGGTGTAGGGGTGCAGGACATTCTGGATGTCGCGCACGGCGTTGGAATTGCGGGGCGGGGTCATGGCGCTGGCGCTTCCCTGGCGGCGTTCCCGTAAAGCCTAGACCCGGCAGGACGCGCCCGTCACGCCCCGGCGTGCCGACCCAACGCCGGGTGCCGACCGCGCCGCGCACGCCGCCGGGATCGCCCCCCGCGCGATGGCGCGATTGCCCCCGGCGCGCCGGCGCGCGAAAACACCCGCCAGGGAGTACCGCGCGATGACCGAGATCAAGCCGCAATCCTCGCATTGGGGCGCCTTCGAGGCCGTGGTCCGCGACGGCCGCCTGGTGGAGGCCCGGCCCTTCGCGCGCGACCCCTCGCCGGGGGCGCTGCTGCTGTCCATGCCGGATGCGGTGCACAGCGCCGCCCGCATCGACCGCCCCTATGTCCGCGAAGGCTGGCTGAAGGGCGGCCGCCGTGGCAGCCCGCGCGGCGGCGATGCCTTCGTCCCCGTCTCCTGGGACCAGGCCATCCGCCTGGTGGCGGAGGAGACGGCGCGGGTGCGGGCGGAGCACGGCCATCCCTCGATCCTGGGCGGCAGCTATGGCTGGTCCTCGGCCGGGCGCTACCACCACGCGCGCACCCAGCTGCACCGCTTCCTCGGCCTGGGCGGCGGCTTCACGGCGCAGGTGACGAACTATTCCTACGGCGCGGGGATGACCCTGATGCCGCATATCCTCGGCACCAACGAGGTGATCCAGGGCCGCGTCACCGACTGGGCCGACATCGCGCGCCACGCGAAGCTGATGCTCTGCTTCGGCGGGCTGCCGGCGAAGAACGGGCTGGTCACCTCGGGCGGCATGGGCGCGCATGAATACCTGCCGCTGATGCAGCGCGCGGCCGAGGCCGGGGTGCGCTTCGTCAACATCTCGCCCTTCCGCGGCGACACCGAAGCCGTCCTCGGCGCCGAATGGGTGCCGATCCGGCCGAACAGCGATGCCGCGATGGTCTTCGCCATGGCGCATGTGATCCTGGACGCCGGGCGCGAGGACCGCGACTTCCTGGCCCGCTGCACCGTCGGCTTCGACCGCTTCGCCGACTACGTGCTGGGCCGCGCCGACGGTATCCCCAAGACCCCCGACTGGGCCGCGGCGCTGACCGATGTCCCCGCCGCCACCATCCGCCGCCTGGCCCTCGAAGCCGCCGGCGCGCCGACCATGACGACGGCCACCTGGTCCATCCAGCGCGCCGAGCATGGCGAGCAGCCCTGGTGGGCGCTGGTCGCCTTCGCCGCGATGCTCGGCGGCATCGGCAAGCCGGGGCAGGGAATCGGCTTCGGCTATGGCTCGATGAACGGCATGGGCACGCCGCGGGAGGAGCTGCCGGCGGTGGCCGGCGTGCCGGTGCGCAACCCGGTCGGCGCCTATATCCCCGTCGCCCGCATCACGGAGCTGCTGGAGCGGCCGGGCCAGATCCTGCAATACAACGGCCGCGACCTGCTGCTGCCCGACATCCGCATGATCTTCTGGGCCGGCGGCAATCCCTTCCACCACCACCAGGACCTCGGCCGGCTGCTGCGCGGCTGGAACCGCGCCGACACGGTGGTGGTGCAGGAACCCTGGTGGACCTCGGTCGCGCGGCACGCCGACATCGTGCTGCCG
The DNA here is from genome assembly GCA_027487675.1 of Acetobacteraceae bacterium. Lineage (GTDB taxonomy): Bacteria > Pseudomonadota > Alphaproteobacteria > Acetobacterales > Acetobacteraceae > Falsiroseomonas. Next base: position 13,402 of record JAIYDD010000175.1, read on the forward strand.
GCGACGACGACGCTGGAGCGCAACGACATCGCCAGTTCCTCGCGCGACCGCTTCGTCCGCGCCATGCACCAGGCGATCGCCCCGGTGGGGCTGGCGCGGAACGACGTCGACATCCTGGCCGATGTCGCCGATGCGCTGGGCTACCGGAGCGCCTTCACCGAGCAGCGCGACGAGGGCGCCTGGCTCGCCCACATGTACGGCACTTGGCGCCGCGCCTGCGCCGAGCGCGGGATCGAGGTGCCGGACTTCGCCGAATTCTGGGAGACCGGCTTCGTCGAGGTGCCGGCGCCCGCGAGCGGCTACACGCAGTTCGCCGAGTTCCGCGCGGACCCGGATGCCAACCCGCTCGACACGCCCTCGGGCAAGGTCGAGATTTTTTCCAGCACCATCGCCGCCTTCGGCTACGAGGAAGTGCCCGGCCATGCCGTCTGGCAGGCGCCGCGGGAATGGCTGGGCTCGCCGCTGGCCGAGCGCTTCCCGCTGCACCTGCTGTCCTTCCAGCCGGCGACGCGGCTGCACGGCCAGCTGGACGTCGGCCGCGTCGCCGCCGCCAGCAAGATCAAGGGCCGCGAGCCGATCCTGATGCACCCGGAGGATGCCGCCGCGCGCGGCCTCTCGGACGGCCAGGTCGTGCGGGTGTTCAACGACCGCGGCGCGATCGCGGCCGGGCTGCGCGTGACGTCCGACATCCGCCGCCGTGTGGTGGCGATGGCCACGGGCGCCTGGTGGAACCCGGCCCAGGCGGGCGATCCCGGCGCGCCCTGCATCCACGGCAATCCGAACGTGCTGACGCAGGATGTCGGCACGTCGCGGCTCGGCCAGGGGTCCGCCGCGCAATCCTGCCTGGTGGAGATCGCCCCCTGGCCAGGCGAGCCGCCGCCGGTGACGGTCCACGCCCCGCCGCCGGTCACCACCGCCTGATTCTGACCGGCGGACATGCTGACGCATTTCCCCTCAGGCGCCGGCGCCGCGCTGGGCTCGCCGCACTTGCGGCGGGCGCCGTTCGGCGCCTCAGCCGCCGGCGGCGGCTGCAAGTCAGGACTTACGCCGTCCGCTATGACGCGCCCCGATCGCCGCAGGGCCGCCGGGTCCTGAGGTCCGGATCGGTTCGCCAGGCCGGCAACGCGCGCCTCCGACCGCAACGCCGGCGGGCCCGTCCGCCTGAGGCGCGTCGCCCGGCCCGCGCGGCCATTGGCCATCCGGCCCGCCGGCCGAGGCGCCGACGTCCATCGATGCCCGGTCGGCCGGCGCCCGGGCCGTGATCCCTGCCCCCGCCGGGCGGCGCGACCGGGCGCTACCCGTGCCGGCCGCGGAGCTGGCGCCGCGCCGGCCAGACCACCCAATCGAGGCCGAGCCCGACCGCCGGATAGAGGAACGCCAGACCTTCCGGCAGCTGCACCGCGCGGAAATGCGGCGCCCGCGCGGTCAGCAGCGTCCGCACGGCATGGTCCAGCCGGTCGCCGAGGCTGTCGCGCACGCGCCAGCCGAACCGCGTCAGCCGGAACACCGAGGGCGCGGCGTCCGGCGCGGCCGCACGCATCCGCCGCGCGAGGCGGGCGGCGAGGCGTGTCGCCGCCGGATCCTCTGCCGCCCGCCCCGCCAGCGGCTGCGGCGCTGCGGCCCCCAGAAGCTCCCGCGCCAGCAGCAGCGCGACAAGCAGCATCCGCTCCACCCCGGCGCGGCGGGCGCGCTCCAGCACCGCCGCCCCGTCCAGATGCGGCCAGGCGCGGAGCATCGCGGCGATGTCGGCCAGCCAGATCAACCTGGCCCAATGTTCCTTGGTCCCGTGCAGGGCCGCGATGAGCAGCGCGTCCTCCGGCGCGGGCCCGCCCAGCATGCCGCCGCCGGGGCAGGCCAGCGGGACCGAGCGCGCGATCAGCGCCTCCGCCGGCAGGCCGCGATGGAAGCACCGCGGCGCCAGGGCCCAATGCGGCTCCAGCGGGTAGCGGCCCGGCGCCACCAGCAGATCCTGGCCGTTGTAGCGGTGATAGGCGGCAAGCCGCCCGGGCGACAGGTCGGCCACCGAACTGGTGTAGCCGAGCGCGGCCAGGGTGGAGAGCGTGCCGGCGCGGTCCCCCGGCCGGACCAGCAGGTCGAGATCGCGGAAGCCGCGCAGCACCGGTTCGGGATAGGCCTGCATCGCCAGAAGCGGGCCCTTGATGACGATGGCCTCGATGCCCGCCGCGGCGAGCGCCGCGGTGACCTCCCGCAGTTCGAGCAGGGCCTGCGCGAAGCCCGCCCCGGCGCTGTCCAGGAAGGCAAGCGCCGCCGCGCGGAAATCCGGGGCGACGACGTCGTCCGGCAGGTCGCGCAGCCGGCGCGACAGCAGGCCCGCCGTGCCATGGGCCAGCGACGAGCCGACCAGGGCGGTCCACTCGGCCTCGGTCAGCCCGCGCAGCGCCGCGGCGAAATCCGACGCGTCATCGCCGCCCGGATCGGGCCGGGCGGCGCGGCAGAGCAGGTCGAAGACGGTCAGGCGCGTCAGCCGAGCAGGCGGCCGTAATCCACCATCAGGTAGCCGGAGTCATGCCGCGACACCGCCGCCGGCAGCACCGCCGCGACCTCGTCGGCCATCACGCCGACGAAGCGCTCCTCGCTCCATGCGTAGCGGAAGGTGTAGAGCCCGATGCCGTTCGGCAGCGCGCCGATCCGCTCGATATCGGCCTTCAGGCGGCGGTCGCTGGGGCGGAGGGTGTTGCGGGTCGTGGTCGTCGGCGCGAAGGTCGTCGTCGTCGTGGTCGTCGGCGCGAAGGTTGTCGTGGTGGTGAAGATCGGCGTGAAAGTCGTCGTCGCGCCGCCGCCATAGGGCTGCGCCTGGGCCGGGCGGACGGCGGCCTGCAGCAGCAGCGCGGTCGCCGGCGCGGTCACGGCGAAGTCGCGGGCGCGGCGCAGGAATTCGCGACGCTCCTCGGCGGTCAGCGGCCGAGGCGTGCCATCTTCGGAGACTTTTCGCGGTTCCGTCATTGCTTTCTCCGCTCACGGCGTGGTGCCCGAAGGCATACGCGGGAGCGCAGCAAAGTCAATACGATTTCTTAAGGATCGTCTCACCCGCGGGCATTGCGGCACAGGTCCAGCACCGTCTCCGCATCCTGGTCGAGGTCCCGCCCCACCAGCTCGTAGCAGGCGAGGCTGCCGAACAGGCCGATCAGCGCCGAGGCGTCGCGTCCGTCGAGCGGCCGCGGGATGGCCACGCCATTGTCCATCAGCCGGCCGAAGGCCTCGGCCACCGAAAGCCGGCGCGGCACGCCGCTGCCCGACGCCGCGTAGCGGCGGAACACCACGAGGCGCGGCACCGCCGTGTGGCCGGGCGGCGGCAGCCGATCGGGCGGCGGCGGCAGGTAGCGCACCTTCAGCCCGTCCTCCCGCTCATGCTCCGGCAGCTGGGCGAGGCCGGGGAACAGCGGCGCCAGCAGCGGCAGCCCCGCCGCCTTGACGCAGAGGCTGATCGGCACGGGCCTGACCTGGCGGGTGCCGCGTTCCAGCAGCACCGCCTCATCGGTGAAATAGGTCGCGCCGGCGGCGAGCAGTCGCGCCGTCAGCATGGTCTTGCCGTCGCCGCTGATGCCCGGCAGCAGCGCCAGGCAGCCCTCCGCCTCCACCGCGCCGGCATGCAGTTCCAGGATGACGTTGCGCTGCCGCGTGGCGCGCATGCGGAGCTGGTATTTCAGGATCGGGGCGAGCGCCGCGGGATCTTCCGCATGCGCCACCAGCGTGCCGTCGAGGGCGACATAGGCATAGCCCTTCATTCGGAAGATGGTGAAGACCTGCTCCGCCGCCGGCACGGTGCCGGCTGCCGCCAGCAGATGCGCGAAGACGGGATGGATCAGCGCCTCCAGCCCGCCGTCGCCATAGGCGAACTCCACCGTGAGGCCGAGCAGCCGGTAGACGCGCCGGCTGAAGCTGAAGGCCTGCGGATCGAGGAAGACGCCGCGCCGCGGCGCATCGGCCTCCAGCGCCGGCGGCTCGTCGGGGTGATGCAGCAGCCCCTGTCCCACCCAATGGGCGGCCAGGTCGGCGATCTCGCCGCGCGCGGCGGCGAGGGGGATGTTGCGCGTCTCGGCCTGCTCGGCGGCGATGCGCGCCCAGCCATAGCCCTCCTCGCGCGCGCACCAGACGAAGGCGGCGGCGGCGTTCAGGTGGTAGAACTCGCTGCGCGCCTCGTGGAACAGCACGCCTTCCTCGCCGAGCAGGAACAGGCTCGCGCCGGCCGCCTGGCGCAGGCTGTCCTCGGGCAGCGGCGCATCGGCGGGCGGCGCGCGGCGGACGAAGGGGAAGCGCCGCGCGAAGGGGGCGATGGTGCGGCCGGCGAAGCTGACGCCGCTGAACGCCTCGTAGTCGGCAAGGCTGCGCCGCGTGCCGAGGCCGTGCCGGCCGAGCGCCGCCACCTCCTCGGGCGGGCAGCGCGCCGGTTCGCACAGCGCGCGCATCCGACGCAGCGTCTGCACGTGCAGGGCGTGCCAGCGCGGATCGTCGTTCCAGTGCCGCGACCCGTCCTCGCGGTTGTAGTAGTGATACAGCAGCGTGCGGTGCGGCGAGTACAGGTCGAAGCCCGCGGTCCAGAGCCGGACGGCGAGGCTCGGCTCCTCGCCGCCGAAATAGATGCCGGGATCCGAAGGCACGTCGCGCAGGATGCGCGAGGAGCCGAAGATGAAGCCGCCGGCACAGGCCGCGGTGGGCAGCGGCCGGTCGGCCGGGATGCCGGCCGGCAGCATCGCGGTCTGGAACACCAGCAGCCCGCTCGGATCGAAATGCCCGATGCACTGCACCGAAGGCACGCCGCCGTCGAGCAGCTCGTCGGGCGGGATGTAGCCCGGCGGATAGACGGTCAGCACCGGGTCGGGGCTGTCGCAGAGCGCCAGCGTCTCCAGCATCGCCACGTCCCAGTCCGGCACGAAGCGCATGTGGCTGTCGATCTGCAGGCTGTACTCCTCCCCCTGCCACAGCGCCTGCGCGTGCTGCCGCGCCCAGCCCAGGCCCCGGGCGTCGCGGTGGTGGAAACGCACGATGCGGACCTGGTCGGGCCGCGTCTCGACCTGGAAGCAGTCGGCATCGGCCTCGGGGTCGTACTGCCAGCAGATGCCGACGAAGACGCGTTCCGGGTGGCGGGCCTTGAGGAACAGGTCGCGCACCGTCCACTGGCATTCGCGGTCGCGATAGCTGGCGATCTGGACGAAGATGCGGGGCAGCATGAGGGACCGCCGTGTCAGGGCTTGCGGAGGGGTTGCGCCCGGGCGGCGATGCCGGCGGACGCCGCAGGCTTGGCGACGCGTCGGGCGTTGCGGTCGGGCATCGGCCGGCGGGCGCTCAGGCCAGGTAGCGGGGCTGCAGCGCCACCGGCTCGAAGGGCAGCAATTCGGGCAGGGTGGTCACGGCAGGCTGCAGCAGCACCGCGGCGGGCATGCGGCCCAGCTGGCGCTCCGGCGCGCCATGGCGCAGCAGCCAGTCGGCGGCGGCGGTGACGGTCCCCGGCCATGAGCCGAGCAGCTGGGCGATCGTGCCGGGGCTGTAGGCGACGGCGTGGATGCTCCGCACCTCCCTGGCGCGGTGCAGGTGGCGGGAGCCCGGCTCCGGCTCCGGCACCAGCGGCCACCAGCCGCCGAGATGGCAGACCGACCAGCTGTTGCGCGCGAGGTCAGGCGCCGCGGCGCGCAGCACCTCCCCGGCGCGATCGAGCGGCAGCAGGTCGCCGGTGAGGATCAGCGCCGGCTTGCCAGGCTCCGCCGCGGCCAGGATGTCCCGCCTGGTCAGCAGCGCGCCGATCTGCGGGTTGCCCGGGGTGTTTCGCGCAGGGACGCAGGCCAGGCGATCCCCGAGGCCGATCCGGGCGAGGCGGGCCAGCACGCGCTCGGTGACGCGCGGCCGGTCGTGCGCGGCCAGATAGGCGATGGTCCCAAAGACATGAAACCCGCTCACGCCGCCCCCCTGCTTCGAACGCGCCCAGAGAACGTGTCGGTGTCGTGATGTCAAGCGTGGCCCGGCCGGCCACGGCCGGCGGGCAAGCGCGGGTCGGGAAGGGCGCCCGGGATGCTGGGCCGGGGCGCAGGACGTCGCCTTCGCCGGCTGTGCGCCGACGCCCGCCGCGGCGCGCCGTGTCGCAGGACGCGAAGGGGCGGCGGGATTCAACCCGCCGCCCCCGGAAGGTCGCGCCGGCGGGACCCGGTTCAGGTCCCGACGATGCCGCCGTCGTTCTTGGTGATGACGATGGTGGCCGAGAGCGGCACGCCCTCGCCGCCATGCGGCCAGCGGCTGTTGATCCGGCCGGCCGCGAAGTCGGCGGCCGGGGTGGTGGCGCCCGGGTGCTGGAGGTTGACGAACATCGTCCGGCGGTCCGGGGTGGTGATCACGCCGGTGACTTCCTGGCCGATCGGGCCGGTCAGGAAGCGGCGGATCTCGCCGGTGATCGGGTTGGCGACCAGCATGGCGTTGTTGCCGAACTGCGCCAGGTTGCCGCGCAGCTGCTCGCTCTCGCCGATGTCCGTCTGGATCCAGAGGCGGCTGTCGGCGTCGAACCACAGCCCGTCAGGGCAGGCGAAGACGCTGTCGGCGTTCAGCGCGGCGCCGCCAGCCACCCGGCTGTTGTCCGCCGGGCCCGCGATGACGAACAGGTCCCAGGTGAAGCGCGTCGCCGTGTGGTCGTCATTCGCCTCGCGCCAGCGGATGATCTGGCCGAACTGGTTGGCCGCGCGCGGGTTGGCGGCGTCGCGCTGCGCCTCCGTCCGGCGCGGGTTGTTGGTCAGGGTGAAGTAGACCTGGCCGTCCCGCGGATCGACCGCGCCCCATTCCGGGCGGTCCATCGGCGTGGCGCCCACCACATCCGCGGCGCGGCGGGTGTTGACCAGCACCTCGCCCTGGTCGGCGAAGCCGTTGGCCGCCGTCAGCGGGCCGACGCCGTGCTGAAGCGGCAGCCATTCGCCCGTGCCGTCGGCGTTGAACTTCGCGGCGTAGAGGATGCCCTCGTCCAGCAGCGAGCCGTTCGCCGTGGCGCGGTTGAAGGGACGGGCGGAGACGAACTTGTAGACATACTCGAACATGCTGTCGTCGCCGGAATAGGCGACCACCGGGCGGCCTTCCCGCGGCGGGCCGAAGACCACGCCTTCATGCGCGAAGCGGCCGAGGGTGGTGCGCTTCACCGGCACGCTGTTCGGGTTGAACGGGTCGATCTCCACGATCCAGCCGAAGGCGTTGACCTCGTTGCGGTAGTCGTCGGTGGCCGAGGCGCCGGTCGAGGAGCAGTTGAAGCGCTCGAACTCGTCGCCGCCGCCCTGCACCTGGTCCCAGTTGTAGCGGGCCTGGCTGGTGGGGACGCCGTAGCGGGCATGCTCGCGCGGCAGGTTCGGGCGGCCGTCGCGCTGGTCGAGGTTGCGGAAGTAGCCCGCCCAGTTCTCCTCGGCGGTCAGGTAGGTGTTCCAGGGCGTCACGCCATGCGCGCAGTTGTTCAGCGTGCCGCGCACGCGGGTGCCGTCCGGGCTGTACTTGGTGCGGACCAGCGCATGGCCGCGCACGGGGCCGGCGATCTCCATCGCCGTCGCGCCATGGACGCGGCGGTTGCGCGGGTCGGCGACCACCTGCCACTGGCCATTGGCCTGCTTCGCGATGCGCACGACGGAGACGCCATGCGCGAAGATTTCCTTGCGCACCTCGTCGGCCTCGCGGCCGCCGGCCGGGACCGGGATGCGGCTGTCGCCGATGGACTGGCCGGCGGCGCGGGCATGCATGAAGCGCGGCGCGACGTATTCGTGGTTCAGGACCAGCAGGCCGTCGGTGCTGCTGCCCTGCTCCGGCTCGCGGCCCTCGATCGGGAAGAAGTGCATGCCGTCATGGTGCGTGCCGATCGCCTGCTCCTGCTCGGCGGCGGTCATCTCCAGGACCGTCTTGGTCGCCGGCTGGCCGTTCAGCGGCGTGCCGTGCGGGATCAGCACCTGCACCGAATAGCCTTCCGGCACCATCACGGTGTCGGCGGCGCTGACCGGCACCGGCTTGAAGCCGATGGCCGGGCCGCGCGCGGCGGCCGGCGCCGCGCCCTGGGCCGCGGCGGGGCGGGAGGCACCGGCGCCGATGAAGCCGGTGATGGCGGTGGCGAGCCCGCCCATCAGCATCCCGCGCCGGCCGAGGCGCGTCTCCGCAACCTGGCGGAAGGTCGGGCTGGTCAGCGGGTTGGACGGGATCTCGTCGCCCGCCTCGAGGTCGTAGTTCAGGTGGCGGATGTCGTCCGGCATGGTGCTCTTCGTGTCCCTGGCGGTGGCTGGGTTCAGCGTGACTAGCGGGCGCGTGCGAAGGTGGCGTGTCAATACGGTGACAGACGCGTTACAGCCGCCGCCGCTGCCGGAGCCCGTCCGCGACCAGCGTGCAGCCCGCGACCGCCGCCAGAATCATCAATCCCGGCCACACCGCCGCCCATGGCGCACTGAACACCAAGTCCTGCGCGTTCGACAGCATGTTGCCCCAGCTCGCCGCCGGCGGCGCGATGCCGAGGCCGAGAAAAGACAGCGTGCTCTCCGCCAGGATCGCCCCCGCCACCGCCAGCGCGGTGGCCACCGCGACCGGCCCCGCGATGTTGGGCAGCACGTGCCGCCACAGCACGCGGGATTCGCTCGCGCCCAGCGCGCGCGCCGCCCGCACATAGTCGCGCGCCAGCACCGACAGCGCCGCCGCCCGCGCCAGCCGCGCCACGCCGACCCAGCCGAACACCGTCAGGATCGCGACGATGCGCAGGATGTCGGACGCGGCTTCCCCGCGCGGCAGGCCGATCCGCCCCGTATCGGCCGCGGCCAGCACCACCAGCACCGGCAGGGCGGGCAGCGCCAGCATCCCGTCCGCCAGCCGCATCAGCGCCGCATCCGTCGCGCCGCCGCGCCAGGCCGCCAGCAGCCCGATCGCGGTGCCGAGCGTGGCCGCCGCCAGCGCGGTCGCCAGCCCGACGGCCAGCGAGACGCGCGCCCCGTGCAGCAGCCGCAGCAGCAGGTCCCGGCCGAGATCGTCCGTGCCGAGCGGGTGCTCGGCCGAGGCCGCGGCGTGGCGCGTGAAGAGATCGGGCGCGAAGGGATCGTGGCCGAGCCAGGCCTCGGCGAGCCCGGCGCCGAGCGCGCCGGCGGCCAGCAGGCTGAGCAGGGCGAGGCCGAGGGTCAGGCGCATGCGGTACGGCCCCCATGCCCGGCGCGGCCCGGCCGCCGGGCGGCGGGGGCCGGCGCCCGCCACGCGCGGGCCGGCGCGGCAGAGGCCGGGCGGGGTGGGGGCTTGCGTGCCTCAGGCATCGCGCAGCCGCGGGTCCAGCGCTCGCTGCGCGAGGTCGGCGGCCAGGGTGGCCAGCATCGTCACCAGCGCCACCAGCAGCAGCGCGACCAGCGCCAGGTTGGTGTCGTTGCCCATCACCGCATCATAGATCAGCTTGCCCATGCCGGGGCGGGCGAACAGCGTCTCGGTGATCAGCGCGCCGCCGACCAGCGCGCCGGCGTCCAGCGCCGCCACCTGCAGGATGGGCACCGCGGCGTTGGGCAGCGCGTGCCGCAGCATCAGCCGCGCCTCGGCATTGCCGCGGGCGCGGGCGGCGGTGACCCAGGGCTCGGCCAGCGTGGCGGAGAGCGCCGCCGCCGCGTGCCGTGCATAGGCGGCGAGGTTGGCGATGGCGAGCGTGGCGACCGGCAGCACCAGGAAGCGCAGCGCCTCGCCCAGCCCGCCGGCCTGTGGCGTGCCGCCGGCCGGCAGCCAGCCGAGGGTGACGGCGAAGAGGATGATCAGCAGGATGCCGAGCCAGAAGGACGGCGCTGATTGCCCCAGCACCGCGACGGCGTCCACCAGCGGCGCAAGCCGCGGCCGCGCCGCCGCCAGCAGCCCGAGCGCCAGCCCGACCCCGCCCGCCAGCGCCAGCGCCGCGCCGAGCAGCACCAGGGTGGAGGCGAGCGCCGGCCAGATCACCGCGGCGACGGGCTGCGCGAACAGCCGCGAATGGCCGAACTGGCCCGAGGCCAGCGCGCCGGCCCAGGCGAGGTAGCGGCGGTGCAGCGGCTGGTCGAGCCCGTGCAGCGCGCGCAGCCGCTGCGCATCCTCGGGCGTCAGCCGCGGATCGCCGGCGATGGCGAGGTCGATGGGGTCGCCGGGCATCAGCCCGATCAGCAGGAACATCGCGGCCGAGAGCAGCACCAGCGTGGCCGCGATCTGCACGAGCCGCGCGCCGAGCATGCGGATCACGCGGATGGCGCCTTCGCGCGGTTGCAGGCGGCCTCGATGCGGTTGCCGTCGGGGTCGCGCAGGAAGGCGGCGTGGTAGTGCGCATGGTACTGCGCGCGCAGCCCCGGCGCGCCGTCATCCGCCCCGCCCGCCGCGAGCCCCGCGGCATGGAAGGCGCGCACCGCCGCGAGGTCCGGCGCGCGGAAGCACCAGTGGCAGGCCGGATCGGCGGGCGCCGCGCCGACCCGGATGGCGAGGTAGCTGCGGCCGTCCTCCGCCGCGTCGCTGCGCAGCCCGTAGCCGGCCGCCCGCGGCTCCTGCCACACCTTCAGCACGCCGAGCGCAGCCATCGCCGCATCGTAGAAGCGTACGGCGCGGGCGATGTCGGCCACCGCGATCGAGACGTGGTCGAGCATCAGTTCCGCACCCGCCACTCCTCGACCCAGAGCGAGGAGGGGTTCAGGTGGCCGGTCGGGCGGACATTCTCCAGCCAGGCCGGCCAGACATGCGCGTCGTGGCGGAACCAGAGCGGGATGGCGGGCAGTTCCTCGGCATAGATCGCCTGGAGGCGGTGCCACAGCGCGCGGCGCTTCTCGCGGTCGAGCTCGATGGGGATGGCTTCCAGCAGCGCGTCCATCTCCGCGTTGCGGAAGCCGGTGTAGTTCTGGCCGGAGAAGTTGCGCTCGGCGCGCGGGATCTCGTCGGAATGCAGGGTGGAGCGCGGCACGCCTTCCGGGCTGCTGACCCAGGCGAACAGCACGGCGCCGGTGAAGCGGCGGCGGTTCAGCGTCTCGCCGAACAACACGCGCGGCGGCTCGTTCCTGATGCGCGCCTCGATGCCGGCCTGGCGCCACATGCCCTGGATCACCTGCTGCACCGCTTCGCGGGACCGGTTGCCGGCGGTGGTCATCAGCTCGATGGCCAGCCGCTCGCCGCCAGCGTTGCGGCGGATGCCGTCGCCGGGCGGGGAGGGCACGCGCCAGCCCGCTTCCTCCAGCAGCGCCCGCGCCCGCGCCAGGTCGAAGGGCCATTGCCGCACGCCGTCGTCATGCATGCCGTCCAGCGGATTGACGCCGGTATGCGCCAGCGTCTGCCGCCCGTCGAACAGCCGCTGCACCACCTGCGCGCGGTCGATGGACAGCACCAGCGCCTGCCGCACGCGCCGATCCGCCAGCAGCGGCGTGTCGAGGTTGAGATCGAGATGTTCGTAGATCAGCCCTGGCTTGTAGGCGAAGCGGAAGCGGCTGGCGGCTCGGCGTTCCAGCGCCGTCGCCTGGTCGAGTGGCAGGCCCAGTTCGCCCGCCACCATGTCGAGCTGCCCGGCCAGCAGCTGCGCCTCCAGCGCCGCGGTGTTCTCGACCGTGCGGATATGGATGCGCCGGAAGGCGGGCGCGGGGCCGGACCAATGCGCGTTGCGTTCCAGCGTCACGCCCGCGCCCGGCTGCAGCGCGGCGATGCGGTAGGGCCCGTTCCAGAGGCCGGGATTGGTGGGTTCGGTCTCATAGGCGCTGCGCGTGCGGTAGCTGCGCGGTTCCTGTTCCCAGCGCCGCCGCTCGATATGGCTGGGCAGGGGTTCCCAGGTGCCGGTCGCGGCGTATTCGAAGGTGACGCGGTCGAAGCGCAGCGCGATGGTGCGCGGATCGACCACGATCGCCTCATAGGCCGAGCGGTAGAATTCGCTGCCGCCGAAGCCCGTCGCGAAATCGCGCCCCGCAGCCCAGGCGAACAGCGCGTCTTCCGCCGTCACCGGCGTGCCGTCGCCCCAGCGCCAGCCCTCGCGCAGCCGCCAGGTGACGCGGATGCCCGGGCGCCCGTCCGGCGTCGTCTCCCGCACCGCCATCCCGTTGTCGAGGCTGGGCACCGTCTCGCAGCCCAGGCACGCCAGGTTCCACTCGGCGTCGCGCACCACCAGCGGCCGGCGCGTGAAGCCCAGCACGTAGGACTTCGCGACCATGGAATCGATGTTCGGATGCAGCGTGGACGGGTACTGCGTGATGCCGATGGACAGCTGTTCGCGCGTCCCCTGCGCCAGCGCGGCGTTGGCGGAGACGCAGAGCGCCAGGGTCAAAGCGAGGCGGATGGCCATTGGCGGGCTCCGTGCCAGACGGCCAGGATGTCCACCTGGCCGTGATGCGCGCGATAGACGAGGCGATAGGGCGTCGGGGGCAGGGCGAGGCTGCGCCGGCCGCCCTTGTCCGCCCGGCCCGCGGCGGGGAACAGCAGCAGGGTCGCCGTCCGCGCCTCGATTGAGGCCACCAGGCGGTCGGCGGCATCGGGGTCGTCCTGGGCGATGAAGTCGCGGGCCTCGCGAAGGTGGCGCAATGCCAGGGGCGACCAGACCAGCCTCACCGGGCGCCGCGTCGCGCCCGCAGACCGGCGGCCCAGCCGCGCATCTCGGCCATCACCTGGTCATGCGGGATGCCCTGGCCGGCGGCGAGCCCGGCCTCGGCCTCGGCCAGCGCCGCCTCCAGCGCGGGATCGTCGCCATAGGCCTCCAGGATCGCATCGGCGGCCAGGGTTTCGACCGTGGTCGCGCCTGCCGCGGCGCGGCGCGCCAGCGCGTCCAGCACCTCCTCCGGCAAGTCGATGCTGATCCGCACCATCCGCCGCCCCTCCTGCCTACTCCGTCGCGTCCTTCGGCTTCGCCTCGGCGAGCGACCCGATCCCGCCATGCGCCTTGGACCAGCCGACCGGGTCTTCCAGGAACCTTCGCACCTCGGACAGCGCGCTGTCGCTGAAATAGGGACGTTCCCGGCACACCTCCAGCACGTCCCACCAGGTGCAGAGATGGTGCAGGTTCAGCCCCATGGCCTTCATCTGCTCGAAGCTGCCGGGGAAGACGCCGTAGTAGAACACCACGAAGGTGTGGTCGCAGATCGCCCCCGCCTCCCGCAACGCATTCGCGAAGCGGATCTTGGACGCCCCGTCGGTGGTCAAATCCTCCACCAGCAGGGTGCGCTGGCCGACCGGCACCTCGCCCTCGATCTGGGCGTTGCGGCCAAAACCCTTGGGCTTCTTGCGCACATAGGCCATGGGGGCGAGCATGCGGTCGGCGATCCAGGCGGCGAAGGGGATACCCGCCGTCTCGCCGCCCACCACAGCCTCGATGGATTCGTAGCCGACATGCCGGCCGATCTTCTCCACGCCCAGGTCGCAGATCCGGTTCCGCGCCCGGGGGAAGGAGATGATCTTGCGGCAGTCGATGTAGACCGGCGAGCGCCAGCCGGAGGTGAAGGTGTAGGGCTCCTCCGGCCGGAAGTTCACCGCCTTGATCTCCAGCAGGATGCGCGCCGTGGTCAGCGCGGCGTCGCGGTCCCAGTCGGAGGCATGCGTGGCGGCCATC
>JAIYDD010000212.1 GCA_027487675.1 Acetobacteraceae bacterium
GCGTCGTCATAGGGCCAGGTGACGCGGAAGGCCTTGGTCAGGCGCAGATCCTCCTTCTGGATCGCCAGCACCTCCGGCGCGAAGGCGTCCTGCAGCTGCCACAGCGCGCCGTAGCCATGAACATGCGACGCGGCGAGGAAGCGGATGCCGCCGAGCCGCTCGATCTGGCCGAGCATCCCGTCGGTGTAGAAGGGCGCGGCCTCGAAGGCGGTGTTGCCCCGCGGGTGGGTCAGCAGCCAGCCGGTTCCGTTGAGCCCGAGCGGCGGCGCGGTGGAGAAGGCCCACATGTCGGCGCGCAGCTGCCGCCAGCCGCCGCGCAGCATGCCGCGCACCTCCCTCTCGGGCAGGAAGCGCCAGCCATCCTCGGGCAGGTCGTTGCGCGTGTCGGTGCAGACGGGGCAGTCGGGCGGCGCGGCGAACCAGCGCTGCCAGTGGCCGCAATTGGCGCAGGCATAGGGGCTCAGCGGCATGGCGCCGGCTCCGCGCGGACCGCCGCGTCCATCAGGCGCATCAGGCGCAAATCCCGTTCCAGGTCGAAGGCGTCGCCGCCCCGGCGCAGCCAGCGCGCGAAGGCGGCCATCTGCCGCGCGAAGGGCGAGGCCGGCGCATCCGGCACCGGCAGCGGCGCGTCCAGGCCGAGCCGCCCGCAGATGCGGCGCACCGTCCCGCCCGGCGTCTGGCCCATGGTGCGGTCCGCGACGATCGCGCCGGTGCTGCCGACGACCTCCAGCCGCCGCCGCGGCAGGCCGTCCGGGCAGTTGTAGGCGACGTGCAGCTGCACCAGCACGCCGCCCGTGCTGCGGCCGAGCAGCATCGCGCCGTCATCGACCGCATAGGGCTGCACGCGGCGCTGCGTCAGCGCGTGCAGCACCGCGACCTCCTCGCCGGTGATCGCATGCACCAGGTCGAGCCCGTGCGGCGCGAGGTCGATCAGCGCGCCGCCGCCCGCCCGCGTCGGATCGGCGCGCCAGTTGTCGGCCGACCAGCCGGGATCGAGCCAGCAGGCATAGGCGATGCGGATGGCGGTGACCGTGCCGATCGCGCCCGCCGCCACGGCATCGCGGATCGCGCCATGCGCGGGATGGTGGCGCTGGTCGAAGGCGGTGCCGTAGGGGATGCGCGCGCGTCGCACGGCCGCCCCCATCGCCTCGGCATCGGCCAGCGTGCCGGCCATCGGCTTCTCGCACAGCACGGGCTTGCCGGCGGCGGCGGCGGCTTCCACCGCGGCGCGGTGCAGGTGGTTCGGCGTGGCGACATAGACCGCCTCCACCTCCGGCGCGGCGAGCAGCGCGTCCCAGTCCGGATGGGCCTGCGCGCCGGCCGCGCGGGCCGCCCGGCGCGCCGCCGGATCGGGATCGGCCACCGCGACCAGCCGCGCCCCCGCCTCGCGCAGCCCCGGCACGGCGTGGTCGCGCGCCACCCAGCCGAAGCCGATCACGCCCCAGCCGAGCGCGGCGGTCGTGCCCGCGGCATCCAGCATCACCAGCGCTCCGGCAGGTCGAGCAGCTCGCGCCGGCGCGCCGCCTCGGCGGTGGCGGGGCCGAGCACGGCGGTCTCCGGCAGGCCGGAGGACGCCGGGTAGGTGACGCGCGGGCCGTATTCGCGGGCGTAGCGCGCCGACGGCCAGGCGATGCGGCCATCCGCGCCGTAGAGCGGGTTGCGCCGCAGCGCGCTGCCTTGCGGCGGCAGCGCGAGCGTCCCGGCGACCGCGAGCGGCGCCGCGACGCCCGGCCCCTCCACCGCCGCGAAGGCTTCCGCGCCGCGCAGCGCCTCCGGCGGCGATGGGGTCGGCGCGCGCGCCTCGGCCAGCGCGCGGGTCAGCTCGGCGTCGTCGTAGAAGGTCGCGCCGGGGAGCAGCCCGGCCATGTCGCGCGCGCTGACCGCCGCGCCGGCCGAGAGGTTCTCCGCCTCCGCGTTGTGGACGTGGGAGATCGCCAGCACGCCATGCGCCGGATCGCGCAGCGCCCGCAGCCGCGCCAGGATCGCCGCCTTCGGCTCGAGGAAGTAGAAGGCGTCGTGGCAGGCGACGAGGTCGAAGCGGCCGAGGCCGGGCCAGTCCTGCGCCGCGTCGAGGCAGAGCAGCCGCGCCTGCGGGCAGACCCAGTGCCGCGCGACCCAGAGCTTCGCGAAGACCACGTCCGCCCCTGCCACCGCCACGCCGCGCCGCGCCAGCTCGCGCAGATGGTGGCCGATGCCGCAGGCGAGCTCGAAGGCGGTGCGCGGCGCCGTCCAGTGGGCCTCCAGCAGCGCGAGGCCCGCGAGGAAGGTCGGGTCCGACCAGCGATGCGCGAAATAGTCGGCCACCGGTCCCCAGGCCAGCAGCTCCATCGCCTGGCGCAGCGAAAGCCGCGGCTGGTGGCGCACCAGCTCGCGCAGCGCCGCCGGCTCCGCGACGGGACCGCGCCACCAATCGTCCTGGTCGGCCAGCAGCAGCACCAGCGCGCCCTCCCGGTCGCCGGCGTCGAGCCGCGCCCGCGCCTCCTCCGCCAGCGCCTGCCGCCCGGCGCGCAGGAAGGGGATGCCGTCCAGCACGGGCACGCGCGCCGTCATGCCAGGCCCGACCCGCGCGCCGCCGGCGCGCCCGTCCCGCGCGCCTCCGGCGCGCCCGTCCCGCGCGCCTCCGGCGCGCCCGTCCCGCGCGCCTCCGGCGCGATGCCCATCCGCGCCAGCACCGCGTCCTGGAAGGGCTTCACCGGGCCGGCATGCACCAGCTCCATCTCGTGCAGCACGACGTCCATCCGCGTGCCGGCCGCGCGCAGGTGGTGTTCCACCTGCAGCACGCGGTCGAGCGTGTCGGCGGCGTGGAAGGCGCGGCCCTCGGGCGTCGCGGCGTCCGGCAGGATCGCGCGCGCGGCCTGCACCTCGGCGCGCAGCTCCGGCGCCAGCTCGTCGAGCGCGATCGCGGTGGCGCCGGCGAAGGCCGGATCGAGCCAGCTTCCGAGCGCCATCTCGCCCGCGAAGCCGGCATCCGGCAGCAGCGCGTTGTGCAGGTGATGCGCGAGCGCCGCGAGGAACACCGTTTCCGCCCGCGCGCCCCAGGCGGGGGCGAGGACCACGCCGGTCAGCGCGACCAGCGCGCAATGGTCGGCGTGGCTCTCCGGCGGCTCCAGCACCAGCCTGCCCCGGCCCGGCGCCGTCGCGCCGGCGCGCGGCTGGGCCGCCAGCCGCGCGACGAAGCCCGGCGGCGCGGCCCCGGCGCCCGGCGGCGCCGCGCCGGCGAGCCAGGCGCGCGAAACGGGATCGAGCGGCGCGGCCGCCTCCGCCGCGGCGTCGCGGCGGAGGCGCGCCGCTGCCTCCGCCGGCACGCCGGCCGCTTCCAGCGCCGCCGCGTCGAGATCGCCGAGGATGGTGGCGGCGAGCGCATCCGCGGTGACGTCGCGCGCGACGGCGGCCGCCGGGCAACCCTCGACCAGCAGGCCCCAGGCGCGCGCGAACAGCCGTTCCGCGACCGAGCCGGCGCGGCCGGCGGAGCGGATGCGCTTGAGGTCGCAGAGCGCGCGCACCGTGGGCATCAGCGCCGGCGGCGCACGTTGCCCCTCCGCCTGCGGCCCGGTCATTCCGCGACGGGCGCGAGCGGGACGCCGAGCCAGTCGGCGAGCATCTGCTGCTGCGCCGGGAAGGCGTGCTGCGGCGCGCGGCCATTGGCCGTCTGCGGCGCCTTGAAGAACAGCGACATCTGCTCCTGCGCGCCGGCGTCGCCGCGCGTGCGCGCCAGGTCCAGCAGCCGCGCGATCTCCAGCACCAGCGGTGCCGCCAGGATGCTGTCCTTGCAGAGGAAGTTCACCTTGATCTGCATCCGCTGGCCGAGGAAGCCGGTGACGTCGATGTTGTCCCACGCCTCCTTGTCGTCGCCGCGCGGGCGGTAGAAGCGGATGTCGACCAGGTGGTCCTCGACATGGTAGCCGAGGATGCTGTCCAGCACGCTGCCCTTGGTGTCGAGCTTCGATCGCAGGCTGTCCGGGTCTTCCAGCGCCCGGCCGTCGCGGTTGCCGAGGATGTTGGTGGAAAACCAGCCATCCACGTGCAGCGCGCGCGCGCGCAGCGCCGGCGCGAGCACGGTCTTGATCAGCGTCTGCCCCGTCTTGCCGTCCTTGCCCGCCACCGGCACGCCGCGCCGCCGCGCGAGCTCGGCCAGCGCGGGCGCATCCGCCGCGACGGAGGGCGTGAAGTTGCCATAGGGCACGCCGGCCTCGATCGCGGCGCGGGCATAGAGCATGGCCGGCCCGATCCGCGCATCGTCGGCATCCAGCGCGTGCTCGAAGGCATCGGGGCTGCGCAGCGCCGGGCTGTCCTCTGGCGTGCGCTCGACGGAGGCGAGGTTCACCACCACGACGGAATCGAGATCGTTGGCGGCCTTGAAGCGGGTGATGTCGTCGACGATCGCCTCGATCGCGGCGCGGTGGCCGCGCGCGGCGCGCACGTTCGCGCCCTCGATCCGCCGGCAGAACTCGGCGCTCGCCACGGCGGGCCAGGGGCGGATCGCGGACAGCGCGCCGGCGGTCTCCGCGCGCTGGTTGTCGTTCAGCACCGCGTGCTCGGCCGCGGCGTCGCCCAGGTGCTGGCCGTTCAGGTCCCAGCCGCCGAAGACCAGCTCGTCGTACTGCGGCAGGCCGGGGACGGAGACGCCGGCAAGCGGCAGCCCGTGCATGCGGTTCGTGCCGCGGCGGAGGATCTCGACGCCCGCCGCGGCGGTGGTCGCGACCGCGCCCCCCAGCCCGACCACGGCGACACCGACGCGACGACGACGAGGGGCTGCTGACATGTGTCTCCCGTGGGATTGTTCGCTGGCGCAGAAGCATCAGGACGCGCCGCGGTTCCGCCAGGGGGCGCGCAGCTTCACGTGTTCGGGCGCCGCCTTCGGGAACGGTCCGGCGCCGCGCCATGGGCGCTGACTTTGGCTTGGCGACCTTGGTGCATCGCGGCGGCTGAAGGTGCGAGGCTCTGCCTCGCGCTCCGCCATGGGCGCTGCCCGTCGGACGCATGCGTCCGACCCCCGCCAAGGGGCAGCGGCCCCTTGGAACCCCCTTCGTTTGTCTTCTCATTTTGCTGATGCCGGTCCAGGGCGGCAGCCCTGGTGGTGGGGGGGGTAGCGGGGGGCGGCAACGCCTCCACCCGGGCCACCTCGCGCACCCTTCGGCGATAAGTCAGCGCCTAAGGGGCGCCGCGCGCGGCACCGCCGCGGCCGAGGCCGCGAAGACCGCCGCGGCCGCCAGCGCAAGCAGCCCCGGCGCGACCGAAGCCAGCGGGCCGGACAGCGCCGCGCCCGCCACGCCGCCCAGGTTGAGCGCGGCCATGAACAGCGCGAACAGCGTGGCCGCCGCGCCGCCGCGCACCGCGCCCATCACCACCGCGGCCAGGGCGACGAAGACGAACATCGGCAGCAGCGTCCCGAAGGCGAGCGCCGGCGCGGCGGCGCCGGGCAGCCACGGCAGCGCCGCCGCGGCCAGCGCGAAGGCCGCCGCCGCGGCAGCCAGCAGCAGGCGCAGCGCAGGCAGCGCCCCGGCGCGGTCCACCCAGGCGCCGATCGCGAAGGCGCCGACCGTGCCGCCGAGCAGCGCCAGCGCGGCCTGGGACGCCGAGAGCACGGCCGGATCCCATCCCCCCTCCCGCACCATGCCGACCGACAGCCGCAGGCCGAAGGCGGCCGCCGCGCATTCCGTGCCAATGCCGAGCAGCAGCAGCAGCAGCAGCCGCGGCCGGGCGAAGGCGATCCGCAGCGCCCCGCCGAGGCCGCCCGGCGCCGTCGCCGGCGGGACCACCGGCTCCTCGCGCACCGCCAGCACGGCCGCCAGCGCCAGCGCCGCCGCCCCGGCCAGCATCCAGCCCGCCTGCGCCATCCCCCAGGCCGGCAGCAGCGCCGCGAAGCCCGCGGCACCCAGCGCGGTGCCGCCCGCGAAGCCGATGCGCGTCAGCGCCGTGACGCGGCCGAGCCCGCGCGCCGGCACCCGGTCGATCAGCCAGGCATCGAGCGCGGTGTCGACCAGCGTCGCGCAGAGCCCGTGCAGCGCCAGCAGCGGCCCGAGCCGGGCGAGCGCCCCCGCGCCCTCGCCGGCCAGCGCGACGAGGCCGAGCGCCCCCGCCGCCCCCGCCAGCCCGGCCAGGACGAAGGGCCGCCGCCGCCCGGGCCCGCCCAGCCGGTCCACCACCGGGCCCCAGAGCGGCTGCACCGTCCAGGGCAGCCCGACCAGCGCGACATGCGCCCCGATCGCCAGCGGCGAGGCGCCGAGCCCCGCCGCCCAGTTCGGCACGGCGGTCAGGGCGAAGCCCGCGACCACCCCCTGGTAGCCATAGACGAGGAGAACGAGCGCCACGTGCCGCGCCGGCACCGCGAGGCCCGGCGCCAGGGCGGGGGACGGGGCGGCGCCGCGGGCGGCGTCCTGGGATGGCGACAGGGCACGGCTCCGGCAGGGTCCGGCCGGCAACGCGGCAGCGCGCGGCGCGATGCGCGGCGGCGTGGCGGAACCGACGTCCACAAATTGTATATCATATGTCAATCACGACGGCGTGAGCGTAAGGGACGGCGCCACCCGCCCTGTCCCGGACCGATCCGTGATCCTCCCTTCCGGCTTCCGCCTGCTCACCTTCCACGCCGCGCTGCACGGCCTGGCCTCGGCCATGGCCGGCGGCTTCGCGGGCGCCTTCCTGCTGACGCTCGGCCTCGGCATCCCGGCCGCGCTGGCGGCGCAGGCGGCGATCGTCGGGCTGCGCTTCGTCCTGCGCTTCGCCGCCCTCGCCGTGGTGCGGCGCACCGGCCTGCGCGGCGGGCTGGCCGCCGGCACGGCGCTGTCCGCGCTCGGCGCCCTGCTGCTGCCCGGGGCGGCGGAGCCCGCCCTGCTCGGCGCCTGGCTGCTGGCCACCGCGGCGGCCGAGGCGCTCTACTGGCCCGCCTACCACGCCGCCACCGCGGCCACGGCAGAGGACGGGCGGCTCGGCCGGCAGGTGGCGGAGCGCACGGCGGTGGGCGCCGGCGTCGCTGTCGTCGGGCCGCTCGCGGGCGGGCTGCTGCTGGCCGGCTTCGGCGAGGCGGCGGGCTTCGCCATCGCCGCGACCGTCGCGCTGCTCTCCGTCCTGCCGCTGCTGGGGCTGGGGGAGGTGGCGGCCGGCCCGGTGCCGCGGCCGGGCGAGGCGCTGCGCGGCGACCGGCGGGCCATGGCGACCTTCGCCGCGGATGGCTGGATCGCCGCGGGGTGCGGCCATGCCTGGCCGCTGCTGCTCTTCGCCACCATGGGCGCGAGCTACCAGGCCTTCGGCGTCGCCAATGCGCTGGCCGGGCTGGCGGGGGCCGGGGCGAGCCTGCTCTGCGGCCGCGCCGTGGACCGCGGCCGGCGCGACCGCTGGCTGCTGGGCGTCTGCCTGGCGCTGGCCGCGTCCTTCGCGCTGCGGGCGGCTTCCGCCTGGTCGCCGCCGGCGGCGCTGCTGGCCAATGCCGCCGGCGCGGCGATCGCGGGCGCCTATGCGCCGGTGGTGATGAGCGCGGTCTATGCGCGCGCCCGGCGCAGCGGCGAAGCCTACCGCACGCAGCTGGCCGCGGAGGCAGCCTGGGATGCCGGGGCGATGGCGGGGCTGGTCGTCGCGGCGGCGGTGGCGGCGCTGGCGCCGGCGCCGAGCCTGGCGGTGCTGCCGGCCGCGCTCGGCCTCGTCGCGCTGCATCGCTGCGTGCGGCGGATCGACGCCACGCCGCCGGCGGGGCGGCTGGTGCCGGGCTGACAGGCCCTTCGGGTCCGGCGCGGCACCGGCGCCGCGGCGCCCGCCGCCCTGGCCCCGGGCTCCGGCGCAGCGCCGGCCGCGCGGCGGGCCGCCCGGCGCCGCCGCAGGGTCAGCTGGTGATCGCGCAGGCCGGCAGGCGGGCCCAGATCTCGGTGACGGTGGTGGTGAAGGGGGCGGCGGCGGCGATCCGCGCGCGGATCTCCTCGACCAGGGCGTCGCCGCCGGGCAGCCCGGGCGGGCCCACGAAGCCCTGGGGCTGGCTGGCCGGCGGGCCGGCGCCCGGCGCCGATGCGCCGCCCTGCGGCAGCTGGCCGAGGCCGCGCACCGCCGTCATCGCGGCTTCCAGGTTCAGCGCCCCGGTCATCACCCGGTTCGAGGTGCCGCGCACGACGCTGCCCGCGAAGGCGGCCAGGCGCAGATGCGCGACCGCGCGGATGCGCAGCGCCGTCCGCAGCGCGCCGAGCGCCGCCTGCCCGTCCTCCACCGCCCCCTGCATGGCGGAGCCGGGTTCCTTGAACGCCTCGTCCCGCCGCGCCGCGGACAGCCGCGCCGCCAGTTCCGCCGCGGTGGCCTCGGCCGACCGCAGGTCGCCCGCCGCGGGCAGTTCCGCGGCGATGCCCGCGGCGCAGCCCATCGACTGCGCGGCGCCGGCATAGGCCGCGAGCCGCTGCTGCGGCGCCAGGTAGCCGCGCCCCGCGGCGCCCGCGCCGGCGCCGAGCGTCAGCGCCAGGGTGGATTGCGTGGCGCCGGAGAAGAGCGGGTTGATCACCGCCGCGCCGGCCGCCGCCAGCATCAGCCCGTCGCCCCGCGCCATCTCCCGCGCCAGCAGGTTGCGCACGCGGCCATAGCCCGCGGACATCGCCGCCAGCCGCACCGCCGCGGTGTCGAGGTCCGGGAAGGCGAGCAGGTTCGCCGCCGTCACGCCCGCCCCGGAATCGGCGTGCACCGTCGGGTCGGCCTGCGGCTCGTAGGGGCTGGGGTCGAGCAGCCCGTGACCGTCGGTGCAGCCCGCGGCCAGCAGCAGCACGGCCGCCACCGCCGCCCGGAACCCACCCCGCATCGCCCTTCCCTTTCCCGCCCGCGATCCGGCAAGGATCAGACACGCGCGCCTCGCGTGGGGCAAGCAGGTTTCGTTCAGCCGGTGGTTGGGCGGGCGGGCATCCCGCCGCGCAGGCGCTGCCAGGCCGCCACGCCGCCCAGCACGGCGACGGCCAGCAGCAGCCGCGCGCCGTCGTCCAGCACATGCGCGAACGCCGCCGCCAGCCCCGCCACGCCCATCAGCAGCCGCAGCGGCGCGCCCAACGGCGCCAGCAGGAACCCCGCATAGGCCGAGGTGACCAGCGTCAGCGCCGCCAGCTGGATGCCGGTGGAGACGAAGATGTCGACCAGCCCGCCGCGCAGCATGATCCCGGGGTCGTAGATGAAGGCGAAGCCCACGGTGAATCCCGCGATGCCGAAGCGCGTCGCGTGGATGCTGGTGATGGTCGGGCTGGATTTCGCGATGGCGGCGGCGGCGAAGGCGGCGGCGGCGACCGGCGGCGTCGCATCCGCGATCACCGCGAAGTAGAAGGTGAACATGTGCGCCTGCAGCGTGTCGATGCCGAGCCCCCGCCCGAGTTCCAGCACCTGCGGCACGCCGATGGCAGCCGCGATGATGTAGCTGGGCGTGGTCGGGATGCCGAGGCCCAGCACCAGCACCGTCAGCGCCAGCAGCACCAGCAGCAGCCCGAGATTGCCGCCCGCCAGCCCCTTGATGATGCCGCCGAAGGCCACGACCATCCCCGTCGCCGTCAGCGCCGACACCACGATGCCAGCGCCGGCGATCGAGACCGCGAGCGGCGCCATGGTCAGCCCCGCCTGCGCCAGGCTGTCGAGGATGGCGAACGGCGACATGCGCGACCGGCGGCGCAGCATCGCCACCGCCACCATCGCGCAGGTCGCGCAGAAGGCCGCGAAGTTGCCGGACCAGCGTTCCATCATCAGCCAGACCAGCACGGCGATCGGCAGCACCAGGTGGACATCGGCCAGCACCTCGCGCCAGGCCGGGATGTCCTTCGGCGGCATCGGCGCCAGGCCGAGCTTCTTCGCCTCGAAATGCACCGCGGCGAGGATCGCGAAGTAGTACAGGACCGCGCCGATCGCGGCGGCGACGAGGATCTCGCCATAGGGGATGTTGGTGATCTCGGCCATCACGAAGGCGGCCGCGCCCATCACGGGCGGCATCAGCGCGCCACCGACGCTCGCAGCACTTTCGATCCCGCCCGCGACAGCCGGGCGGTAGCCGGTGCGCACCATCAGCGGGATGGTCATGGCGCCGGTGGTGATCACGTTCGACACGGACGAGCCGCTCATCGTGCCGAACAGGCCGGAGGTGACGACGGCGACCTTGGCGGGCCCGCCCGAATAGCGCCCCGCCACGGCCGCGCCGAGGTTGGAGAACAGCCGCCCCGTGCCGCTGCCCTGCATGAAGGCGCCGAACAGGATGAAGACCGCGATGGTGGTGGCGACGATCCCGGTCAGCGGCCCGTAGATGCCGCCGGCGGTCGGCACCAGCCAGGACGCCTCGACGATCTCGGCCGGCGTGAAGGGGCGCGCGTTCAGCACGCCCGGCACCAGCCAGCCCCATTGCATGTAGGCGAGGCTGCCGGCGACCATCCAGGCCAGCCCCGGTTCGACGGCGCGCCGGATCGCCTCCAGCAGCGTGACGATCGCCACGACGCCGAGCGCCATCATCGGGGCCGTGAAGGGATCGACGTATTCCATGCGGTCCGCGACCGCCATCCAGTTCCACATCACCCAGGCATGCGGCGCGGCGGATGCGACCGCCCAGGCCCAGTCCAGGACCGAGGGCCGGTGCCGCGGCGAGCGCCTCGTCGCCGGGTAGAGCAGGAACAGCAGCGGCGTGAAGACCAGCAGGTGGAAGCCGCGCATCTGGATCGGCTCGGGGAAGCCGGTGCCGCCGAAATAGAGGTGCACCGCGGCGGCCGCGGCAGCCCAGCCCCAGCAGAGCCAGCGCAGCGGCCCGGTCAGCTCCCGCATCGCACGCCGCCCGCTGCCCGCACCGCCCCCGCGATGGCCACGCGCCCGCGCATCGGCCCGCCCGCCCTCAGCCCATGCGCGCCGGCAGGATCGCCGGCGGCCAGTCGAGGCGCGGCCAGGCGGCGCGCAGCAGCGGCAGGTCCTCCGCCGCCGCCGCCTCGACCAGCGGCAGGATGCGCAGGCAGGCCGGCCGGCCGTCGCGCTCGGCGGGGCAGGAAGCGGGCCCGCCGGTCCGCACCACGCGCTGCCCGATCCGCCCGACATAGGCCACCCGCCCCGCCGGCACCTCGAAGCGCGCCGCGAAGGGCGCGACATGCCAGCGCGGATCGAAGCCCGACAGCGTGCCGAACCACGCGATCCCCGTCACCGCGGCCTGGCCCGCCGCCATGGCGAAGGCGAAGGGCCGCAGCGCCAGGCGCACATCGCCGCGCCCGGCCTCGACCGCGTCGGGCCCGCCGAGCGGCGCGGCGAAGACGCGCCCCGCCGCATCGCGCATCCGCAGCTCCTCCCGGAACAGGCGCTGCGTCGCGAGATCCGCCGCCGTCGCGTGCTCGGCCGTCCGGGCCGCGACGCCGAGCACCAGCCCCTGCTCCGCCGCGCCCGCCCAGGGCAGCGCCGCATCGTGCTGCGCGCGCAGCGGTTCCGGCGCCACCGTCCGCGCGCAGCCGGCGAGCAGCAGCGCCGGCAGCGCGCGGCGCCACGGCACCGTCCTTCCCCGCGCCGCTCAGGCCGCGGGCATCACGCCGGCTTCGCGGAAGGCGCGCGCCGCCCCCGGGTGCAGCGGCACGCCCTCGTACTTCCAGGCCACGCGCGGGTCGAAGGCGCCCATGCTGGCATGGATCGCCGTCAGCCGCTGGCCGCGGTTGCGGATCAGCGTGCGGGCGATGCGATAGGCCGCCTCCTCCGGGACCGTCTCGTGCACCAGGATGACGCTGTCCATGGTGGTCACCATCAGGTCGGCCGATTGCAGCGCGGGATAGGTCGCGGCCGGCAGCACGCCTTCCGAATAGGCGTAGGTGTCGGCCAGGTGCTTGCGCACATCGTCGGGGAAGCCGACCAGCCGCGCGGCGCGGCGGCCGGTGCCGATCTCGGTCAGGATCGCGGCGGGCTTGGCCAGCGCGCAGTAGAGGTAGTCCACCTGCCCATCCGCGAAGGCCGCCGCGATGTCGGTGTAGCTGCCGTTCAGGTACCGCCCGCCGCCCTGGCGGATCGCGTCCGGCGAGGTGCCGAGGAAGCGCAGGATGCGCTGCATCGTCATCTCGTCGGTGGAGGACCGCTGCGGGGTCGCGATGCGCAGCCCGCGCTGCGTCAGGATGCCGCGCATGTCCTCGGGCCCGCCGGCGGCGACGGCGCGCAGCAGGTTGTGCTCGGTCGGGCTGTAGCCGGTGCCGAGCGACCGCAGCCGCTCATGCTTGGCGGAATAGGGTTCCTCCCCGCGCGCCGCCGCCGCGGTGAAGGCATCGATCCCCCAGCCCATCTGCGACTGGCCGTTGTTGATGCGCGTCGGGTTCGCCAGCCCCCCGCCGGGCACGACGCGGATGCGGATCTCCGGGTTCTCCTCCGCGATCAGGGAGGACAGGCCGGCCGCCATCGTGTACCAGCCGCCGCCGACCGACCCGGCCACCCATTCCAGCGTCTGCTGCGCGCGCGCCCTGCGCACGGCAGGCAGCGCGAGCGCGGCGCCGCCGAGCAGCGCGGCGCGGCGCGTGACGAGGATCCCCATGCTCCGTCTCCCCAACCTTGCAGGTGCGGGGATCATGCGTGGCGGCGCGCGGCGGCCGCAATCCGTGGAAAGATGGCGTTTCGGCAACCCGCCGGGGCGATGCTGAGGCTCCGCCTCGCGCTCCGCCGGTGCAGCGGCCCCTGACGCCCCTTTCGTCCATCCCGTTTGCCGAGGCCGGTCCAGGGCGGCAGCCCTGGTGGTGGGGGGCATCGGGGGTGAGGCGAAGCCTCCCCCCGGGCCACCGGGCGCCGTCTCCCCCGTAGCCTCCCGCGGACGGTCGTCACCCCTCCGCCAGGAACGGCCGCGCCGCCTGCATCGCGGCAGGGCAGGCAGGGCCCGCATCGCGCAGCACGGCCACCGGATCGGTCGTGCCGATCCAGGCGCCGATCGCGGTGGTCACGGCCCAGACCGGGTCCTCCGTCGCGCGCGCGACCAGGCGGGGCGCGGCCTCCGCCGCGCAGTCCGTCACCTGGCGCACCACGGCGGTCGGCGCCCGCGCCGCTTCCAGCCGCGACGTCATCCCGGCCTGGATCGGGCCGAGCAGGAAGGTCGCGACCAGCCAGGCCAGGAACGCCTCGATCATGCGCTGCGCCGCCCGAAGGCCAGCGCCCAGGCGATGCCGCCCAGCGCCAGGATCGCCAGCAGCGCGGTGGCGGCGCGGGAGGCGATGGCCGGCCCGGCCTCGCCGCCCAGCAGCGCCGGCAGTTGCGGAAGCGCCGATCCGCCGCCCATCAGCGCCACCGCGCAGACCACCACGCCGAGCGCCGCGGCGACGAAGGCATTCCGCGCGAGGGACGCCGCCAGCGCCAGCAGCCCGAGGATGGCCGGGATCAGCGCCGTCCAATGGACCACCCCGGCCGGCAGCAGGTATCCCGCCGCACCCACCACCAGCAGCGCGACGCCCAGCATCCGCAGCGTGCGCGCGACGCAGGACCCGGACCAGAACGCGGCAATCAGGGCCATCGCGCCCCTCCTCTCCATGACGCGCGCCCTTCCGGAGAAGGGACGCCGCTTGTGGAGGTCCGACATCGCGCGGCAGGCATGCCACGCCAGAGGGGCCCGGACCGGTCCCGGGCAACTGGCGCCGCGCGGGCGGCGAATCAAGCCCGGGCGCCGTGGCCAGGTGACGCGGCGTTCATCCGCGCCGCACCCCGCCGCCCGGCGCGCGGCCCGCCCCGCGCCGCGCCGGGTGAAGCCTCCGCCACGCGCGGCTTTCGTGTTGCGCCCGCGCCGCCGGCGGGGATACGTGCAATGCCCGAGGAAGGCACATGCGGGCCCCAACGGTCCCTCCCCCAACCGCCATCGCCCCGAGCGGGGCCAGGGTGCATGCGCCATGACCATCGCCAGCGTCCTTCGCCAGAACGGCGGGGACGTGATCTGCGTCTCCCCCCGGACCCCGGTCGTCGAGGTCGCGCGCCTGCTCACGCGGCGGCGCCTCGGCGCCGCCCTGGTGGTCGATGCGCAGCGCCGTGTCCTCGGCATCCTCTCCGACCGCGACATCCTCCGCGCCGTCGCCACCCGCGCCGCCGGGATCGCGGACCTGGCCACCGAGGCGCTGATGACGCGCAACGTCGCCATGGTCGCCGCCACCACGCCGGTGGACGCCGCGCTGCGGCTGATCGAGGAGGATTGTTCCCGCCACCTGCCGGTGATCGACGCCGAGGCCCGGCTCGTCGGCCTGGTCAGCCTGCGCGACCTGGTGCGCCACCGCCTGTCGCAGCCGGAACCGCAGCCGGGACGCCCGACCGCCCAGCTCGCCCTCGGCTGGATGCACTGACGCGCCCTTGCGCCCCGCCGCCGCGGCGCGGCAGCCTGCCGGGCACGACAGGCGGGGAGGAACAGGCGATGCGACGCAGGATGCTGCTGGCCGGCGGCACGGCGCTGCTGGCGGGGCGCGCGGGCGCGCAGCCGGCCGGGGCCGGGGCGCGGGCGGAACTGCTGCCCACCGGCGCGCTGCGCGTCGGCATCGGCGTCGGCCCCGCGGTCTCGGCCTTCTGGGCGACGCGCGGGCCGGACGGCGCGCCGCGCGGCGTGACGGTGGCGCTGGCGGAAGCCGCGGCGCAACGCCTCTCCGCGCCGCTGCGGCTGATCGCCTATCCCTCCTCCGGCGCGGTCACCGAAGCCGGCGCCGGCGCGGCGCCGGAATGGGACCTCAGCTTCATGCCGGTGGATGCCGAACGCGCCGCGCGCGTCGCCTTCGGGCCGGACTACTACCTCTCGGTCAGCACCTACCTGGTGCCGGCGGGCAGC
>JAIYDD010000256.1 GCA_027487675.1 Acetobacteraceae bacterium
AAGCATGGCACCGTCGGCACCTGGTATGCGCATGCCAGCGTCGGCTGCCTGCATGTGCGGCCCGTGCTGAACATGAAGTCCGGCGAGGACGTGCGGAAGATGCGCGCCATCGCGGAGGAATGCTTCGCACTGGTCCGCGCATACAAGGGCAGCCACAGCGGCGAGCATGGCGACGGCATCGTCCGGTCCGAGTTCAACGAGCCGATGTTCGGCGCCCGCATCGCGCGTGCCTTCGAAGCCGTGAAGGACGCCTTCGACCCGGCCAGCGAGGCGCTGCCGCACGGGCTGCTGAACCCGAACCGCGTCGTGCATCCGCCGCGCATGGATGACCGCACGCTGTTCCGCTACGGGCCGGGCTACGCGGCCGATGCCGCCGTGACGCCGGCGATGGACTGGTCCGCCTGGGCCGGCGGCCAGGGCGACGCCACCGGCGGCCTGCTCGGCGCGGTCGAGATGTGCAACAACAACGGCACCTGCCGGAAGTTCGACGCCGGCACGATGTGCCCCTCCTACCGCGCGACGCGCGACGAACGCCACGTCACGCGCGGGCGGGCCAACACGCTGCGCCTCGCGCTCACCGGGCAGATCCCGGGCGGGCTGGCCTCCGACGACGTCGCCGACGCGCTCTCCCTCTGCGTCGGCTGCAAGGGCTGCAAGCGCGAATGCCCGACCGGCGTGGACATGGCGAAGATGAAGATCGAGGCCGCCGCCGCGCGCAACGCCGCGCGCGGCGTGCCGGCACGCGAACGCCTGGTGGCGACCATGCCGCTCTGGGCGCCCTGGGCCGCCACCTTCGCCCCGCTGTCGAACCTGCGCGACATGATCCCGGGCCTGGCGAAGCTGACCGAGCGCTGGCTCGGCCTCTCGGCCGAACGCGCCCTGCCCCGCTTCCGCCGCGATGCCTTCCACGACTGGGAACTCCGCGAACCCGACGGCCGCGCGGGCGAGGTCATCCTGCTGCCCGACCTCTTCAACCGCTACTTCGAGCCGGAGAACATCCGCGCCGCCATCCGCGTGCTGCGCGCCGCCGGCGCCGATCCCGCGGTGGCGCGCCCGCCGCGCGGCACGCGGCCGCTCGACGATGGCCGCACCTACCTGGCTGCCGGCATGGTGGACCAGGCCCGCGCCGAGGCCGGCCGCACACTGGAAGTCCTGTCGCGCTGGGACAGCCCGGTGCTCGGCCTCGAACCCTCCTGCCTGCTGACGCTGCGCGACGAATTTTTGGTGTTGCTGCCGGGCGCGGCCGCGCAAAGACTCGCCGCGCGCGCGAAGCTGGTCTCCGAATGGATCGCCGCGACGAAGCCGGCTCTGAAACTCAACCGCATCGAGGCCGAGGCCCATATCCATGGCC
The DNA here is from genome assembly GCA_027487675.1 of Acetobacteraceae bacterium. Taxonomy (GTDB): domain Bacteria; phylum Pseudomonadota; class Alphaproteobacteria; order Acetobacterales; family Acetobacteraceae; genus Falsiroseomonas. The sequence continues at coordinate 1,352 of JAIYDD010000256.1, forward strand.
ATTGCCACCAGAAGGCCTTCGGGGCCTTCCCCGCCGCCGTCGCGCTGCTCACGCGCATCCCGGGCATGAAGGTGGTGCCCATCGCCTCCTCCTGCTGCGGCATGGCCGGCGCCTTCGGCTACGCGGCGGAAACCCTGCCCGCCAGCAAGGCCATGGCCGAGCTCAGCCTGCTGCCGCACCTCCGCAAAGCCGCCCCCGCGGCCTATGTCATCGCCGACGGCACCTCCTGCCGCCACCAGATCGGCGACCTGGCGGGGCACGAGGCGATCCATTCGGTCCGCCTGCTGGACCGCGCGCTGGCATGACCGACGCCGCCGCGCGCCTGCTGGCCTTCTGGTTCGCCGACGGCCCCGACACCTGGCGCGAGGCCTGGTTCCGCCGCGACGACGCCTTCGATGCCGCCTGCCGCGACGGCTTCGGCGCGCTGGTCGGCCCCGCCCGCGAAGGCGCGCTGGACGATTGGGCGCAGACGCCGGAAGGCGCGCTGGCGCTGCTGCTGCTGCTGGACCAGTTCCCGCGCAACCTGCACCGCGGCACCGCGCAGGCTTTCGCGAGCGATCCGCATGCCCGCGCCGTCGCGCGCGGCGCCGTCCTCGACCGCCGCCTCGACCTCGCGCTGACGCCGACGCAGCGCGCCTTCCTCTACCTGCCCTTCGAGCATGGGGAGGCGCTGGCCGAGCAGGACCTCTCGGTCGCGCTGTTCGAAGGCCTGCGCGACATCCCCGCGCATGCGAAGCCCGGCGGCGTCATCGACTATGCCTGGCGCCACCGCCAGGTGATCGCCCGCTTCGGCCGCTTCCCGCACCGCAACGCCGCGCTCGGCCGCGACAGCACGGCCGCCGAGCGCGCCTGGCTAGAACAAGGCGGCGGCTTCTGACCACAGCCCGCCCTTCCCCGCCCCGCTTTGGCACGCGCCTTGCCGTGGGGCGCGGGCGATGCGCCCCCTCCTCCTCGCCCTCCTCCTGTTGCTCCCCGATGCGGCCCGCGCCGAGCCTGGCCGGCTCTGCCGCGCCGCGATCCAGGCCGCCGAGCGCGCCGCCGGCATCCCCGCCCAGCTGCTGATGGCCATCGGCCGCGTCGAATCCGGCCGCCGCGACCCCGAGACCAACGCCTTCCACCCCTGGCCCTGGACCATCAATGCCGAGGGCCGCGGGCAATTCCTTCCCACCAAGGCGGCAGCGATCGCCGAGGTGCGGGCGCTGCAGGCCCGCGGCGTGCGGTCCATCGACATCGGCTGCATGCAGGTGAACCTGCGCCACCACCCCGACGCCTTCGCCAGCCTGGAGGAGGCCTTCGACCCCGCCGCAAATGCCCGCTACGCCGCGCGCTTCCTGGCCGAACTGCGCGCCACCCGGCCCGACTGGGAAAGCGCCGCCGCCGCCTATCACTCCCAGACGCCGGAATTCGCGCAGCCCTACCGCGCCCGCGTGCTGGCCGCCTGGGCGGAGGAACAGGCCCGCCCGCACCCGCCGGTGGCGATCGCCCGCAGCCTGCCGGCAGGCGGAGGCGGCCAGAACCTGTCGAACCGGGCGGAACGCGCCGCCGTGCTGGCGGCGCCGCCCGGCACGGCGGGGCGCGACCTCGATGCCTATCGGGCGCGGCCGGTGCCGGTGGTCGGCGTCGCTTCCGCCGCGCGGCTCGCCGGGCCGCTGCGCCGCTGAGGGGGCGCCGCCGGGATCCGCCCGGCAACGGCGCCGCCCTGGCGCCGGAACGGCATTGTCATGCAGGGCGCCTCGACAGCCGGGGCGTCATGCACCAAGTTTCATCTCCATGGACACAGCCTCGACCCTGGCGCTCGTCGGCTTCGTTGCCGCTTGCCTGGCCGCCGCCTCCACCGGGGCGGTGTTCAAGCCGGGCGCCTGGTATGCGCGGCTGCGCAAGCCGTCCTTCAACCCGCCCGACTGGCTGTTCCCGATCGCCTGGGCGGTGCTGTTCCTGATGATCGCCGTCTCCGGCTGGCTGGTCTGGCGCGTCACCGGCTTCGGGGCGGAGGTGGCGCTGTGGTTCGGCTCCCTGCTGCTGAACTCGGCCTGGTCGTGGCTGTTCTTCGGGCGCCGCCGGATGGACCTGGCGCTGGCGGAACTGGCGGTGTTCTGGGTCTCGATCCTGGCGATGATCCTGGCCTTCGCGCCGGTCTCCGCCGCTGCCGCCTGGCTGCTGGTGCCCTACCTGGTCTGGGTCAGCTTCGCGGGCGTGCTGAACTGGACGCTCTGGCGGTTGAACCCGGCCGAGAACGGCGCGGCCGACGATGCGGCGCCGGCGGGCGCTACCCCGCCGCGACAGGCGGCCGAGTAGCCGGCAGCGCCGCGCCGGTCAGCGCGGCGGCGCGCGCGACGCCCTTGCGCGCGCACCAGGCGCGCAGCTCCCCGATCGCCTGGGGCATGGCGGTCGGGCTGACGAAGCTCGCCGTCCCGAGCTGCACCGCCGTGGCGCCCGCCATCATGAACTCCACCGCGTCCGCGGCGCTGGCGATGCCGCCGACGCCGATCACCGGCACCCGCACCGCCTGGGCGCATTGCCAGACCATGCGCAGCGCGATGGGCTTGAAGGCGGGGCCGGAGAAGCCGCCCATGCCGGCGCCGAGCTTCGGGCGCCCCGTCTCGATGTCGATGGCGAGGCCGAGGATGGTGTTCACCGCGACGACGGCATCGGCGCCTTCCGCCTCCACCGCGCGGGCCACGGCGGCGATGTCGCCGGTGTTGGGCGAGAGCTTCACCCAGAGCGGCGTCGCGCCCACCGCGCGGCGCATCGCGGCGGTGGCGGCGGCGGCAGGCTCGGGGTGCATGGCGAAGGCGCGGCCATCCTCCTCGAGGTTCGGGCAGGAGATGTTGGCCTCGATCGCGGCGATGCCCGGCGTCTCGGCCAGGCGCCGCGCGGCATCGGCGAAGGCGGCGACGGTGGGCGCGGAGAGGCTGGCGACCACCGGCGCGCCGAAGCGCCGCCAGTCCGGCACCTGGGTCGCGATGAAATGGTCCAGCCCCTTGCCGGGGATGCCGATGGAATTCAGCACGCCTCCTTCGGTTTCGGCCAGCCGCGGCAGGGGGTTGCCGGCGCGGGCCTCCGGCGTCACGGATTTGGTCACCAGCGCGCCCAGCAGCCCGAGGTCGAAGACCTGCGCCAGTTCCGGCCCGAAGGTGCCGGAGGCCGGCATGATCGGGTTGGCCAGCGTCAGCGACCCGATCCGCACCGAAAGGTCCACCTGCGCGGGCGTGATGGCGCTCACCATGCCAGCGCCGCCTGCAGGTCGAAGACCGGGCCTTCGGCGCAGACGCGCAGGTTGGCGACCTCGCCCGTCGCGTCGCGCACCTGGCGTACGCAGCAGAAGCACATGCCGAGGCCACATCCCATCTGCTGTTCCAGCGCCACCTGGCCGGGGATGCCGTGTTCGGCCGCCAGGCGCTGCAGCAGCAGGAACAGCCGGTTCGATCCGCAGGTGAAGACCGCGTCGGGGCGCGCTTCGGCGAAGCGGGCGCGCAGCAGCAATTCCACGCGCTGCACCTCGCTCGTCCCGTCGCTGTCGAAGACCGGCAGGATGGCGGCGCCCGATCCGCCGCCGAACTCCGCGGCCATCAGGTCGGCGGGGTCGCGGGCGGAGAGCACGGCTTCCATCGCGATGCCCTGCGCCGCCGCGGCGGTCGCGAGCGGCGCCAGCGTGGCCAGCCCGACGCCGCGCGCGACCACCAGCACGCGGCGCCAGTCCGGATGCAGCGTGAAGCCGTGGCCGAGCGGCCCCACCACCGACAGCGCATCCCCCGCGCGCAGCGCCGCAAGCGCCGTGGTGCCGCGCCCCTTCACATGCAGCAGGAAGCCGAGCGGCTGCCCGGGCCCGCAGCGCCAGATGCTCATCGGCCGGCGGAGATAGGGCCCGTTGCCCGCCCCGTCGCGGCAGAGCAGGTGGAAGAACTGTCCCGGCCGGGCGCGGGCCGAGAGGTCCGGCGCGTCGAGGAGCAGCCGGTGGTAGCGTCGCCCCACGGCCGCGCTTTCCGTCACCCGGAGGCTGCGTTCCTCGACCGGAAAGGGCGGAACCCCGCCATCCATGCGCGTCCAACTCCTGGGGTCCAGGGGCCCACTGGCCCCTGGCCGGGGGGTATCGGGGGATGCGGAGCACCCCCCCCGGGGAAGTGGCTCAGGTTTCGGGTGGCGGGGCCCGCCCCCGGGCTGGTCGCCCCCTTTCACCAGAGCCCGACTCCCCCCGTCAAGATTGCCCTGCCCCCGCAACCGCGCCACTCTCCGCGCATCATGGACCTGCCGCCGGCCGCCGACCCTGCCACCTTCGCCCCCGACCTCGTCGCCCTCGCACGCGCGCTGTTCGCCGAGCTGCGCGACGCCGACCATGACGGCACCGGCATCACCCGCGAGACCTATGCCCCCGCCGAGACCCGCGCCATGCGCCGGATCGAGGCCATCGCGCGCGCGGCCGGCCTCGACTGCGCCTGGGACGCGGCCGGCAATCTCCGCGCCACGCTGCCCGGCACCGATCCGTCGCTGCCCGCCGCCGCGACCGGATCGCATCTCGACAGCGTGCCGCAGGGCGGCGCCTTCGACGGCACCGCGGGCGTGATCGCCGGGCTGATGGCGCTGCTCTCCGCCGCGCGCGGCCCGCGTCCCGCGCGCAGCCTGCATCTGCACGTGCTGCGCGGCGAGGAGAGCGCCTGGTATGGCCGCCCCTATCTCGGCTCCTCCGCGCTGTTCGGCGCCTTCGATCCCGCCTGGCTGGAACTGCCGAACCTGCGCGACCCGGCGCTCACCCTGCGCGCCGCGATGGCGCGCGAAGGCGCCGATCCCGCCGCGGTCGCCTCGCGCCGGCCACTGCTCGACCCCGACGCGCTCTCGCATTTCGTCGAGCTGCATATCGAGCAGGGCCCGGTGATGGTCGCCCGCAAGGTGCCGGTCGGGCTCGTCTCCGGCATCCGCGGCAACCACCGCCACCCGGCCGCGCGCGCGGTGGGGGAAGCCGCGCATTCCGGCGCCGTGCCGCGCTGGCTGCGCCGCGACGCGGTGCTGGCCGCGGCCGATTTCGCGATGCGGCTCGATGCCACCTGGCGCACCCTGCTGGAACGCGGCGAGGATCTGGTGATGACCTTCGGCATCTTCGCCACCGATGCGCGGGAACACGCGATGACGCGCGTGCCCGGCGAGCTGCGCTTCACGCTCGAATACCGCAGCGAGAGCATGGCGACGCTCGATGCCTTCCAGGCGATCGCGGAGGCCGAGGCGCAGGATGTCGCGCGCGACCGCGGCGTGCGCATCGACCTCGGCCCCGGCGTGCGCACGCCGCCGGCGACGATGGATGCGCGGCTGCTGTCCCTGGCCCGCCGGTTCTGCGCGCAGGCCGGCCTGCGGCACGAGATCCTGGCCTCCGGCGCCGGCCACGACGCCGCGATCTTCGCCAATGCGGGCGTGCCGGCGGCGATGGTCTTCGTGCGCAACGAGCACGGCAGCCACAACCCGCGCGAGGCGATGGCGTTCGAGGATTTCCTGGCCGGCGCCGCGCTGCTGCGCGCGCTGCTGCTGCACGGGGCGGAGGCGGTGGGCCGATGACGGACGATCCGCGCATGATCGGCCGGCGCACCGCGCAGGCGCTGCTCGACACCGGCGCCATCCTGCTGCGGCCGGAGCGGCCCTTCATGCTCTCCTCCGGCTGGGCGGCGCCGGTCTATCTCGACATCCCGCGCGCGCTGTCCTTCCCGCTGGCGCGCCGCGCGCTGCTGCAGGCGGCCGAGCAACGCATCCTGGCCGAGCTCGGCTTCGCCGGCTTCGACGCCATCGCCGCTACCGAGCAGGGCGGCATCGCGATCGGCGCCATGCTGGCGGAGCGCTTCCACCTGCCCTTCGCCGTGGTGCGCCGCCGCGCGCAGGGGCTGGGGGCGGATGCGCATGTGGAAGGCGCGCTGGCGCCGGGCGCGCGCACGCTGCTGGTCAGCGACACCACCACCGACGGCCGCAGCAAGGCGCGCTATTGCCGCGCGCTGCGCGCCTCCGGCGCCGAGGTCTCACATGTCTTCGTGCTGTTCAAATGGGGCATCTTCGACCGCGTGGTGACCGACATGGCCGACAGCGGCGCGCGCCTGTTCGCGCTGGCCACCTGGGACGACGTGCTGCCGGAAGCCGAGGCGCGGCTCGATGCCGCGCAGGTCGCCGCACTCCGCGACTACCTGGCCGATCCCTTCGCCTGGTCGGCCGCGCGCGGCGGCCTGGCGCGCCCCGACCCGGCCTGGAGGGCGTGACGAAGCGCCCCGGCCCGCGCAGGATCGGCGCGTTGACGCAAGGGGATCGCAGCATGGATCAGGCAGCACGCCGCGTGGCGCTGGTGACGGGCGCGGCATCGGGCATCGGCGCCGCGACGGCGCGCCGCCTCGCCGCCCCCGGCACCGCGATCCTGCTGCACACGCGGAAGAACGCCGAAGGGCTGGACCGCGTGGCGGCGGCCGTGCACGAAGCGGGCGCGGAAGCCGCGACCATGCTCGGCGACATCGCCGACCCCGCACTGCCCGACGCGCTGGTGGCGGAGGCCGTGTCGCGCTTCGGCGGCCTCGACGTGGTGGTGCATGCCGCGGGCTTCGCCGACCGCACGCCGGTCGCGGGCATGGACGATGCGGTGCTGCGCAAGTCGCTCGACGCCGTGCTGTTCGCCTTCCTGCGCCTGGCGCGCGCCGCGCTGCCGCGTCTGGCGGGGCGGCCGGCGCCGCGCATCCTCGCCGTCTCGTCCTTCGTGGCCCACACCTTCCGCACCGACAGCACCGGCTTCCCCGCCAGCGCGGCGGCCAAGGCGGGGATGGAGGCGCTGGTGCGCGCGCTCGCGGTGGAGGCCGCGCCGCAGGGCATCACGGTGAACGCGGTGGCGCCGGGCTACACCCGCAAGGACCCGGGCGCGCATGCCGCGCTGACGCAAGCGCAGTGGGACGCGGTGGCCGCGCGCATCCCGCTCGGCCGGCTCGGCACGCCGGAGGACGTGGCGGCGATGATCGGGTTCCTGGCGTCGGAGCACGCCGGCTACGTCACCGGCCAGGTGATCCATGTGAATGGCGGGCTGGTGTGACGAACGAAACGCCCTTCCCCGCAGGGCGGGGGAAAGCGGCGCTGCCGTAGCGCCGCAGGCTGGTTGGGTTGGGTTTCCGGCGCAGGGCGCGGCAAGCTCGAGGACCGCGCAATCCGCGACAGCGTGTCAGGCCACGCGCAACCTCGGCCCGACCCCCACCCCGACCCTCCCCCGCCAGAGCGGGGGAGGGAGAGGCAGCCCTCAGTTGCCGCGCATCCGCACGTGGCGCAGCTCGATGTCCTCCGACACGCGCATGGTGAAGTCCGCCACCGTCTCGCGCACCGCGAAGATCTGCGGCTCCTGGTGCAGCGGGATCATCGGCAGCAGGTCGCGGAAGCGCGTCCAGTACTCGGTGGCGAGCTGCTGGCGGCGCGGGTCCTGCGGGCTCAGCGTGCCGATCTCGCGCGCCAGCTCGTTCATCCGCGCGTCGTTGAACTTGCCCCAGTTGAACGAGCCTTCGCCCAGCAGCTCGCGCGCCGGGTTGGTCATGTCGAAATTCCCCGGCGTCCAGCCCAGCATGTAGAACTGGTATTCGTTGTTCGCGCCGCCCTGCAGGAAGCGGCCGAAGGGCACCGCGTTCAGCCGCGCCTGGATGCCCACGCGCTGCAGCATCGCGGTCGCCGCCTGGCAGATCGCCTCGTCGTTGATGTAGCGGTTGTTCGGGCAGTTCAGCGTCAGGCGGAAGCCGTTCGGGAAGCCCGCCTCGGCCAGCAGCCGCCGCGAGGCGTCGGCATCGAAGGGCAGGCGGTCGGCCAGCGCCGGCACATGCCCGCCGATCGCCGGCGCGATCGGCAGGCCCGACGCCACGGTCGAGCCGCGCAGCACCACGCGGGTGATCGTGTTCATGTCGATCGCCTGGTAGATCGCGCGCCGCACGCGCACGTCACGCAGCGGGTTGGGGCGGCCGGGCTCGTCCAGGCTTTCCTCGCGCGCCACGTCGAACTGGAAGTAGATGCTGCGCGCCGTCGGACCCTGCACCAGGCGCACGCCCGGCGCTGCCTGCACCTGCGGCACGTTCTGCAGCGGCACGTGGTACATGATGTCCACCTCGCGCGACAGCAGAGCGGCAAGCCGCGTCGGCGCGGAGGCGATCGGGCGGAACACCGCGCGGGTGATGCCGGTGTTCATGTTCGCCGCGCCCCAGTATTCGGGGTTCGGCACCAGCACCGTGCGCTCATCCGCCGCGCGCTCGGTCACGCGGAAGGGGCCGGTGCCCATGGCGTTCAGCTGCGGGAAGGCGGTGCCCGCGCCCGGCTGGCCGGCGCGCGCCACGCCCATGGCGTTGTTCTGCTGCACCCAGTTCGCGCTCATGATGAAGAACAGCGTCAGGTCCTGCAGCAGGATCGGGTTCGGCCCGCGCGTCTCGAATTCCACCGTATGGTCGTCGACGGCGCGGCCCGAGGCGATGGAGGCCACCGTGTAGGCCATGTCGTTCTGCCGCACCCGCTCGAGCGAGAGCAGCACGTCGCGCGCCGTGAAGGGCGTGCCGTCGTGGAAGCGCACGTTGCGACGCAGGTGGAAGCGCCAGGTGGTCGGGCTGGGCTGTTCCCAGCGCTCGGCCAGCGCGGCGGCCAGGCTGCCATCGGCCTCGCGCCGCACCAGCGGCTCGTAGAAGTTGCTCTTCATGGCGTTGGTCACGCCATGGTTGTTGGCATGCGGGTCGAGCCCGAGGATGTCGTTGGCGGTCGCCCAGGTGAAGGTCGTCGCACCGGCCGGCGCGGCGGAAAGGCCCGCGGTCAGCGCCAGCGCGCAGGCGGCGCCGCCCAGCGCGGAGCGCAGGCGAAGGTTCGCGGAGCGCAGACGCAAGGTCTGGGCGCGAAGGGAAAGGGTCACGTTGTCTGCCTCCCGGTCAGGTGGGTGGCGCGACAATGCGTGACGGGCCGGCAACCTGTCCAGGGGCGGGGGTCGGCGCCGCGCGTCCGGCCTCGGCCGCCGCCAGCGCCGCCACCTCGCCGAGCGAGGTGACGATCGCCTCCGCCCCCGCCGCCTCGGCGCGCAGCCCGGCCAGCAGCGGGCTTTCCGCGGGCGCATGCCACAGCGCCACCACGACCGGCACGCCCGGCAGCCGTCGCCGCAGCCGGCGCAGGAAATAGCGCACCGCCGCCGCGCTGCTGCCTTCCTCCAGCACCGAGAGGCAGCAGAGCCGCACGGCCTCGGCATCCGGCAGCGTCCCGGCCTCGCCCTCCAGCACCGCGTTCGGCATCGGCCGCGCCCCGAAGCCTTCGGTGCGCAGGCCCTGCGCCGCGACGGCGGCCGCCAGGTCGTCCAGCCGGCCACGCCCGGCGACGACCAGCACCGCGCCCTCCGCCCCCCAGCCATCGCCGCGGGTCGCCGCGGCGGGCGCCTCCGCCAGCTCGTCCACCAGCGTCTCCACCTGCTGGCGGATGGTGGCCAGCCGCGCGCCGTCCAGCACTTCCCGCGACCAGTCGGCCTCGGCCAGCGCCAGGCCGCGCAGCGCCACCTCGTCATGCCAGGCGGCAAGGCTGTCCCCCGCCTTCAGCCGGGCGCGGGCCTGCGCCACCAGCGCATCGGCGTCCCCCTGCAGGGCGCGCTGGTAGAAGCTTTCCTCCGGCCGCAGCGGCGGGCGGCTGCCGAGCATCACGTCCAGGAATTCCAGCGTCTTCACGTGCCGCCCCAGCACCACCAGCCCGACGGTCACCGGGGTGGCCAGCAGCAGCCCGATCGGTCCCCACATGAAGGTCCAGAAGATCGCCGCCACCATGACGGAAATCGGCGCGAGGCCCGTCGATCGCCCGAAGACCAGCGGCTCCGCCACCTGGCCCATCATCGTCTCGCCGATCGCGAACAGCACCAGCACGCCCACCGCCAGCCCCCAGCCCGGATCGGCCGCCAGCGCCAGCAGCACCGGCGGCAGCACCGCGATCGGCGTGCCGAGGAAGGGCACGAAGCGCATCAGCGTCGCCAACACCGCGAACAGCGGCGCGCCCGGCAGGCCGAGCAGCCACAGGCAGCCCCCGATCACCACCCCGAAGCTGGCATTCAGCGCCAGCTGCGACAGGAACAGCCGCGAGAGCCTCAGCGCCGCATCGTCCAGCGCGCGCACCGTGCGCGGCAGGTCGCGCGCGCCGGCCAGCCGCACCAGCCGGTCGCGCAGGTCCTCGCGATAGACCAGCACGAACAGCGCCACGACGACGACGATGGCCACCGTCGCCAGCGGCGCCAGCACCGGCCCGGCCACCCAGGCCGCCATCTCCAGCGGGCTCGCCTCGGCCGGCGCCGCGGCCGGGGCGGCATAGGGGTCGCGCCCGCCGACCAGCTCGCGCAGGCCCTGCAGCGCGGCCTCGGCCTGCGCCAGCAGCTCCGCCACGCGCAGCCGGTCCAGCTTGTCGCCCAGCGCCTCGGCATAGCGGCCGAGATCGGCGGCCAGCGCCGCCAGCTGGCGCAGCACCAGCAGCCCGATCGCCGCCAGCACGCCCACGCCCGCCAGCACCGCCAGCAGCACGGATGGCAGGTTGGGCAGGCCGGCGCGGCGCAGCAGCCGTGTCAGCGGCGCCAGCACGAAGGCCAGCAGCACCGCCAGCACCAGCGGCACGAGCACCTCGCGCCCGAGATAGAGGCCCGCCACCACCACCGCGCCGCCAAGCAGGGTGGACAGCGGCGCGGCGGGGATCGCGTCCGCGCGGCGTTCGGTGGGGCTGGTCGGCACGCTGTTCTCCGCCGCCCGGACCGGGCGTTGCGCTGCGGAAACGCCCTGCCCTGCCTGCGGTTCGCGGCACGGCGCGAGCGCGAGCGAACCCGGCCCCCCCGCCGGCGCTATCCGCCCACAGCCTCGCCCGGACCCGCCGCTTGCCCGATCCCCAAGCCTTCTCCCCCCCGCCCTGGGGCCCGGCCCACCGCCCCCCGGGCTGGGCGCGCCGCGCGCCGGGGGCGGCGCTGCTGCTGGTGCTGCTGGCCCTCGCGCTCTCGGGCTGGGCCTGGGACGTCGCCGGCAGCCCGGCCGCGCCATGGCTGCAGCTGGCCTCCCTCGGCTGCGCCGTGGCGGCGGCGGCGCTGCTCGGCGCGCTCGCGCTGCTGCGCCGGCGCACGGAACGCCGCGCGCAGGCGCTGCTGGCCGGGGTGATGGACCATGCGCCGATCGGGCTCGGCGTGCTCGACCCCGCGCTGCGCCTGGTGCAGGCCAACCGCACGCTGGCCGAGATCGGCGCGCGCACGCTGGGCCTGGCGGAGGCCGAGGCGCTGCCGCCGGCGATCCGCGACCGCCTCTCGCCCGCCGCCGCGCAGGTCGCCGCCAGCGGCCGCGCCCGGATGAACATCGAGGTCAGCGTCCGCCCGCCGGGCCGCGAGGGCCAGCTGCGCCACCTGCGCCTCGGGGTGTTCCCGCTGCGCGAGGGACGCGCGGAGGAGGGGCTGGGCCTGGTCGCCTTCGACGACACGCTGCGGCTGCGCGCCGAAGCCCGCCTGCGCCGGTCGGAAGCCCGGCTGCGCAACCTGGTGGACGCCATCCCCCAGCTCGCCTGGATGACCGACGCGACGGGGGCCGTGCTGTGGTTCAACCGCCGCTGGTACGACGCCACCGGCACCGCCCCGGCCGATGTCGAGGGCTGGGCCTGGCGCGACCTCGTCCACCCCGACCACCGCGCCCGCGTCGAGGCCCGCTTCCGCGCCGCCATCGCGGAGGGCACGGCCTGGGAGGACACCTTTGCGATCCGCGGCGCCGACGGCGCCCATCGCTGGTATCTCTCCCGCGCCCTGCCGCTGCGCGAGGCGGAGGAGGAGGAGCAAGACGCGCCGAGGGAGCCGGGCGAGGAGCCGCGCGGCCCCGTCATCGGCTGGTTCGGCACCAACACCGACATCACCGAGATGCGCGCGGCCGAGGAGGCGCTGGCCGCCGCCAAGGCCACCGCCGAGGACGCGAACCGCGCCAAGAGCCAGTTCATCGCCAACATGTCGCATGAGCTGCGCACGCCGCTCTCCGCCGTCATCGGCTATGCCGAGATGCTGGAGGAGGACGCCGCCGAGCTGCCCGGCGGCGAGGCCTTCCGCGAAGATCTGCGCCGCATCGGCTCGAACGCCCGGCACCTGCTCAGCCTGATCAACGACGTGCTGGATCTTTCCAAGATCGAGGCCGGGCGGATGGAGGTGCAGCCGGAGGTCTTCGCGGTCGCCCCCCTGCTGCGCGAGGTCGCCGGCACCGTGGAATCGCTGGCCGGGCGCCGCGGCAACCAGCTGGTCCTTGATCTGGCCGACGATCTCGGCCGCATGCATTCCGACCCCGTCAAGCTGCGGCAATGCCTGTTCAACCTGCTCGGCAACGCGGTGAAGTTCACCGAAGCCGGCACGGTGACGCTGAGCGCGCGGCGGGAGGGCGGGACGCTGCGCTTCGCGGTGGCCGACACCGGGATCGGCATGACGCCGGAGCAGCTCGGCACGCTGTTCCGCCGCTTCGCCCAGGCCGATGCCTCCACCACGCGGCGTTTCGGCGGCACCGGCCTGGGGCTGGCCATCACGCGGGCCTTCGCCACCATGCTCGGCGGCGACATCGCGGTGGAGAGCGCGGAAGGGCGCGGTTCCACCTTCACCCTCAGCCTGCCCGCCGACATCGCCGCCGCGCCCGCCCCGCCGGAGCCCGAGGCCGAGCCCGCCGCGCCCGCCGGCGCCGCCGGCCTGGTTCTGGTGATCGACGACGACGCCGCGATGCGCGACCTGCTGTCGCGCTTCCTCCGCCGCGAAGGTTTTGCCGTGCGCTGCGCGACGGATGGCGCGGAGGGGCTGGCGATGGCGCGCGCGCTGCGCCCCACCGCCATCCTGCTCGACGTGATGATGCCGCGGCTGGATGGCTGGGCGGTGCTGGCGGCGCTGAAGGCCGATCCCGCGCTGGCCGAGGTGCCGGTGGTGATGATCACCGTGGTGCGCGAACGCGGCCTCGCCTTGTCCCTGGGCGCGGAGGACTACCTCGACAAGCCGGTGCGCTGGGACCGGCTGCGCCAGGTGCTGGACCGCCTGCGCCGCGACGTCGCCCCCGGCCTGCTGCTGCTGGTGCGCGCCGGCGATGCCGGCCCCGAAGGCCTGGACGCCGCGCTGGCCAAGGCCGGCTGGACGGTCGAGGCGGCCGCCGATGCCGCCGCCGCCTTGGCCCGGCTCGATCGCCCGCCGCGGCCCGCCGTGCTGGTGCTCGGCCTGCGCGCGCCATCGGTGGGGGAGGGCTTCGGGCTGCTGCGCGAACTCCGGCGCCGGCCGGGCCTGGCCGACCTGCCGGTGGTCGCGCTGGCCGAGGGCGAGACCGCGGCGCAGGCGCTCGAAGGCATCGCCGGGCCCGCCCGCGTGGTGCCGGCCGAGGCCGCGCCGGGCGGGCTGATCGAGGCGCTGCGCGGCCTTTCCGACAGCATCAGGCAAGGGACGGGACGATGACCAAGATCCTGCTGGTCGAGGACCATGAGGAGCTGTGGGACTTCCTGTCCCGCCGCCTGCGCCGCCGCGGCTACGAGGTGGCGCTGGCGCATGACGGCCAGCAGGGCCTGGACATGGCGCGCACGGAGCGGCCGGACGTGATCCTGCTCGACATGAACCTGCCGGTGATGGATGGCTGGACCGCGGTGAAGGCGCTGCGCGCGGCGCCGGAGACGGCGCGCATCCCGGTCATCGCGCTGACCGCGCATGCGATGTCCGGCGACCGCGGCCGGGTGCTGGAAGCGGGCTGCGACGACTACCACCCGAAGCCCGTCGATTTCTCGCGCCTGCTCGGCCAGATCGACGCCGCGCTGCTGAAGCGCGACGAGGAGGCGGAGCGGGAGGAAGGATAGCCCGCGCCGGCCCGTCCCGGCGCGGCCCAGGCGGCGCGTCGCAGGCGGCGCCTCGCGGGGCCGGTCGCCGCGCCGGCGCCCGCTCGTGGCGCCCGCCCGCTACCCCTTCGCCTCCACCATCCCCGGATACCGCGTCGCCAGCGCCGCCGCCGCCGGCGCCTCGCTGCCCGCGAAGCTCGCCACCAGCTGCGCCAGGTCGCCCGGGCGCAGCCTCGGGCAGGGCGCGTCCTCGGCCGCCACGCAGGACGCGTGGTCGAGCAGCGCCAGCACCCGCGCCCGGTCGTCGAGCGCCAGCAGCCGCGCCACCTCCTCGGCGCTCGCCCTGTCCTGCTCCTCCTCCAGCGCCGCCCGCGCCCCGACCGGCAGCCAGCCGATGCCCTCGCTCATGCCCATGTCCTTCTCACCGCGCCGCCAGCGGCCAGACCAGCGCGATCATCGGCACGCCGACCGCCAGCACCACCAGCGTCAGCGGCAGCCCGACCCGCGCATAATCGCCGAAGCGGTAGCCACCCGGCCCCATCACCAGCGTGTTGCACTGGTGCCCGATGGGGGTCAGGAAATCGCAGGCCGCGCCGATCGCCACCGCCATCAGGAAGGCGTCCGGCGAGAGCGAAAGCCGCTCCGCCAGCCCCGCCGCGATGGGCGCCAGCATCAGCACCGTCGCCGCATTGTTCAGGAAGGGCGTCACCGCCATGGCGGTCGCCATCATCAGCGCGATGGCGCCGAGCGGCGGCATCCCCTCGAGCCCCGCCGCCAGCCAGCCCGCCAGCAGGTCGGTGCCGCCGGTGGTGCGGATCGCCTCGCTCACCGGGATCAGCGCGCCGAGCAGCACCAGCACGGACCACTCCACCGTCTCATAGGCTTCGCGCATCGACAGCGCGCGGATCGCCAGCAGCACGACGGCGGCGCCGAAGAAGCCCACGCCCACCGGCGCCAGCCCCAGCCCGACCAGCAGCATCGCGCCGGCCAGCACCAGCACCGGCCAGGGGCTGCGCCGGCGCGACCCCAGCGCCACCTCGCGCCCCGACAGCGGCAGCACGCGCAGCGCGCCGAGGGTGGCCTCCAGCCGCTCCGCCTCCCCCTTCACGATCAGCACGTCGCCGGCGCGCAGCCGCTGCGCCGCCAGCCGCCGCGTCGCCTGCCGCCCGGCACGGCTGATCGCCAGCAGCGCCAGCCCGTGCCGCTCCGCCAGCTGCAGCTCGGCCGGGGTGCGGCCGACCAGCGGCGAGGCCTCGGTCACCACCCCTTCCACCACGCCAGCCTCCGCGGCCGCCGCCTTCGCCGCCTGGCGTTCGCCGGCCAGCTGCAACCCGGCGCGCGCCACCAGCCGCTCCAGCTCCTCCGCCTCCCCGCGCAGCAGCAGCCGGTCGCCGGGGCGCAGCGCCAGGCCAGGCGCGGGCGGCAGGCGGCGGAAGCGCTCGCGGATCACCGCCACCACCTGCACGCCCTGGCCCATCGCCTGCAGCGCCGCGACGTCGGCGGCGGGCGGCGCCGCGCCTTCCGGCAGCAGCGCCTCGGCGGTGTAGTCGGCGATCGGCGGCGCGCCCGCCGCGCCATGCCGGCCCCCCGGCAGCAGCCGCCAGGCGAAGCTCAGCACCAGCAGCCCCGCCAGCGCGATGACGATGCCGACGGGCGCGAAGTCGAACATCCCGTAGGGCTCGCCCAGCACCTCCTGCCGCACGCGGGAGACGATGATGTTGGGCGAGGTGCCGACCAGCGTGACCAGCCCGCCCAGCAGCGACGCGAAGGCCATCGGCATCAGCAGCGCGGAAGGCGAGCCCCCCGTCCGCCGCGCCAGCTGGAAGGCCGCCGGCATCAGCAGCGCCAGCGCGCCGATGTTCTTCACGAAGCCCGACAGCAGCATGACCATGCCGGCCAGCACCGGCACCTGGCTCGCCGGCCCGCGCAGCCGCGGCAGCAGCGGCCTGAGCGCGGTCTCCACGATGCCGGATTTCGCGACCGCCGCGCTGACCAGCAGCGCGGCCGCGACCAGGATCACCACGTCGTCGGCGAAGCCCAGGAAGGCGCGCTCGGCCGGCACCAGCCCGGCGACCACGCTCGCCAGCAGCGCCAGCAGCGCCACCAGGTCGTAGGGCAGCCGCCCCCAGACGAACATCGCGATGGTGACGCCGACGATCCCGAAGGCGAGGGCCTGGTCGGGGGTCACGGGCGAAGGCGGCATGTCGGCACGGGGGCGGAAAGCCAGGCCAGCCGCTGCGGTTCCCGGAACCGGCCATGCCGCCGGCGCGTCCCTGCCCCGATGCCAGCCCTGCTCGACCGGATCCTGGGGCGCAGCCGCGCCGCCGCGATCCCCCCCGGCGCCGATCCGCAGCCCGCGGCGGCACCGCCCCCCGATCCGCCCGAGGCCGGCCGGCCGGCGCGCGATCCGCCCGCCCCGCCGCCCGCCCCGCTGGCCGCCCCGCGGCGCGACCGCGCCCCCGCCCCCGCCGAGGCCGCCCTGCGGGGGGCGCTGGCCACCAAGCTGCTGCATGCCTGGGCGGAGAACCGCCAGCAGGTGCGCGTGCCGCTCTCCCTCGACCTGCGCGCGATGCCGCCCGGGGCGCGCGGCCTGGTGGTGCAGGCGCTGGCCGCGGCGGTGGCGGCCGATGGCCGGCGCGACCCGGCCGAGACGGCACGGCTGCGCGCCACGCTCCGCCGCATCGGCGGCACGGCGGAGGATCTGGACGCGGCCGCCTGCCCGCCCGACCTCTTCGCCCTGCTCGCGGCGCTGGAGGAAGCGGGCTGCGGCGCGCATGGCTATGCCGCCGCCGCGCTGGTGCTGGATGCGCGGGTCGCGGCCAATCGCGGCTTCCTGGCCTGGCTCGCCGCCCGCCTCGGCGTGCCGGAGGCGCTGGCCACGGGCATCGCGCGCCGCTACCGGCGCTGAGCGCGCGCCCTTCGCCCCAGGGCGATCGCACACGCCCAGACGCGGAGAAAATCTCCCTCCCCCGCCTCGGCGGGGGAGCGCCGGCGCAGTGCGCCGTCGGGGGTGGGGGCGGGGCGCGCAGCGCTGGACGGAAGACATCGACTGAACGGTTGCTTGACGCAGCGCGACGCCCCCCCTCACCCAACCCTCTCCCCCCATCGGGGGGAGCGGGCAAGAACATCTCCCGGTTTCGCGCTTCGTGCCGCGTGTGCAATTGCCCTGCCCTTCGCCCCGCCGCGGCGGGGCGCGCCGCGATGGTCAGGTGCCGGCCGGCGCCGCGGGCGGGCTTTCGGTGATCGCCGCCAGCGCCTCCTGCAAGGCCTCGCTGTCCAGCAGCATCGCCCGCGCCAGGTCGGCCAGCGTGATCCAGCCCGAGACGCGGCCGCCGCCATCCAGCACCGGCAGGCGGCGGACATGGTGCGCCGCCATCAGGTCCAGCGCGACGCCGACCGCATCGCCCTCCGCGCAGGTGACGACGGGGGAGGAGGCGACATCGGCCACCCGCACCGCGGCGCAGTCGAGGCCGCGCGCCACGACGCGGTAGAGCAGGTCGCGGTCGGTGACGATGCCGGCCAGCCGGTCGGCGCTGCCGACCGGCAGGGCGCCGACCTCCAGCTCCCCCATCAGCTCGGCGGCGGCGGCGACGGGGGCATCGGGGGCGATGAACTCCACCTCCCGCGTCATGAGCTCGGCGATCTGCATGGGCGGCGCAACGCCGCGTGGCGGCGGCGGTTCAGCCCGCCCCACCGCGCAGCCGCCGCCACATCAGCGGCAGCAGCGTGACCCCGCCGGCGGCCAGCACCGCCAGGCCGATCCAGGCCGCGCCCTCGGCCGCCATGCGCTCCCCGAACCAGGCCAGCAGCAGGCTCACCGGCACCACGCCCGCCAGCGTGGCCAGCGCGAACCAGGGCAGCCGCAGCGCCGTCAGCCCGGCAGCGTAGCTGAAGGCGTCGAAGGACAGGAAGGGCAGCAGGCGGCTGGCGAAGACGATGCCGGCCAGCACCGCCTGGGATTGCGTGCGGTCCAGCAGCCGCGCCGCCCAGGGCAGCCTGCGTGCCGCCGCATGGCCGAAGCGCCTGGCGATCAGGAAGGCGGCGATGGCGCCGAGCTCCGCCCCCGCCACCACCCAGACCGTGCCCCAAAGCTTGCCATAGGCGGCACCGGCCGCCAGCGCGATCGGCGCGCTCGGGATCGGGCTGAACACCACGGCGCCGGCGATGCCCAGCACGACGGCGAGAGGCCCCCAGGGCCCGAGCGCCTCGACCAGCGCCTGCAGCCGGGCCGGGTCGTTGATGGTGGCGTGGATCTCGTCCAGCCGCTGGCCTCCGCGCTGCACGCCGCCACAGGCGGCGCGCGCGACCACACTGGCGCATCCGCCCGCCGAACCGAAGCCCCGCCATCGCCTGCCCGTCGCGCCGTGACCGGCCTCGCCCGGGCCGCCCGATCCGGCGCCCCGCCCCGCCCCTTCCGGCCCGCCCCGCCGCGGCCCAGGATGCCCGGACACGAGGCCGGAGACACGCCCTTGGCCACCCCCCTGCCCTTCGCCCCCGCCAAGCGGCCCGCCACCGGCACGCGCGGCGTGGTCTGCACCAACCACCCGCTGGCCACCGCCGCCGGCGCCGAGGTGCTGCTGGCCGGCGGCAATGCGGTGGACGCCGCCATCGCCGCGCTCTTCGCGCTGACGGTGGTGGAGCCGATGATGGTGGGCCTGACCGGCGGCGGCCTCTGCCACATCCGCACGCCCGACGGCGCGCATGTGGTGCTGGACGGCCTGTCCACCGCGCCCGCCGCCGCCTTCGACGGCATGTTCACGCCCATCCCCGGCGCGCCGCCCGAGGAACGCGCCGCCGAGGGCCAGCGCAACCGCTTCGGCGCGCTGGCCGTCGCCACCCCCGCCGCGCTGCCGGCCTGGGCCGAGGCGCTGTCGCGCTTCGGACGCTGGCCGCTCGCCGACGTGATGGACCCGGCCATCCGCCTCGCCGCGCGCGGCTTCGCGGCGACGCCCTATCTCTCCGACTGCATCGGCGATTGCGCGGCGGAGCTGCGCCAGGACCCCGACCTCGCCGCCCGCTTCCTGCCCGGCGGCGCGCCGGTGCCGGCCGGGGCGCGGCTGGTGCAGGGCGCCTATGCCGAGACGCTGCGCACCATCGCGGCGGAGGGCGTCGGCGCGCTGCATGGCGGCGCGATCGGCGCGGCGCTGGCGGCGCACCTGGCGGCGCGGGGCGGCCTGGTGACCCAGGCCGACCTCCGCGCCGTCGCGGTGAAGCACCGCGCGCCGGTGCGCGCCACCTATCGCGGGCATGAGGTGGTGGCGCCGCCGCCGCCCGCTTCCTCCGGCGTGCATCTCGCGCAGATGCTCAACATCCTGGAACGCTTCGACCTGGCGGCCCTCGGCGTCGCGACCCCCGACGCGCTGCACCTGCTGGCCGAGGCGATGAAGATCGCCTTCGCCGACCGGGCGCTCGCCACCGCCGACCCCGATTTCGTCCGCGTCCCCGTCGCCGCGCTGATGGACAAGGCCAATGCCGCCCGCCGCGCCGCCGCCATCGACATGGCCCGCGCCCAGGCCTGGCAAGGCGATCCCGGCCTGCTGGAGGGCAGCGACACCACCCATGTCACGGTGGCCGACGCGGATGGCCTGGTCGTCGCCACAACCCAGACCATCAACGGCCTGTTCGGCGCCCGCATCGCCATCCCCGGCACCGGCCTGGTCTGCAACAACTACATGCACAATTTCGAGCCGCGCCCCGGCCAGGCCCTGTCGGTGGCACCCGGCAAGCGGGTCTTCACATCGATGGCGCCGGTGATCGTGCTGCGCGAGGGCCGGCCCGTGCTCGCCTTCGGCCAGCCGGGGGGGCTGCGCATCTTCACCTCCGTCCTGCAGGCGCTGGTGAACCTGATCGACCACGGCATGGACCTGCAGCACGCCTTCGAGGCGCCGCGCATCTGGACGATGGGCGAGGCGCTGGAAGTGGAACCCGCCATCCCGGACGGGGTGGCGGATGCGCTGGCGGCACGCGGCCATGCGGTGAAGCGCGTGCGGACCATCGGCGGGGGCGTGAACGGCATCGCCTTCGGCGCCGATGGCGCGATCACCGGCGCGGCCTGCTGGCGGGCGGATGGCTGCGTGGCCGCCCTCGGCGGCGGGCTCGCGCAGCCCGGCGTGCGCTTCGGCGCGGAGCCGCAGGCGCGCTGACCCGCGCCGCGGCGGATGGCCGGCCCGCCCGCCGCCCGGGCGGGCGCGCGACGTCAGGTGCGCAGATGCGGCGCCAGCCTCGCCCCCCCGCCGCCCGGGCGCGCGCGCGCCACACGCGATGATGCCGTTCCGGTCGGTTGGCCTGCAACCGCCGCCCGGGCGCGCGCGCGCGACACCCGATCGAGACCTTTCGCGAGCCGGTCAGCACGCCGTCGCGCGCGCGCGCGCGCGTTGCGCAGACCGCCATCCCGAGGAGGCGCCGGTCGCGCCGGCGCCCGCGCGCGCGCAATACGGCGCAACCGGGCAGGGACGGGCGGCGGCGACAGCCCGGGCGCCGCCGCCTTGCGCCGCCCCGGGCCGCCGGGCGATCCGGCCCGGCCTTCCCCCCCGCGGTCAGGCCGCGCGCAGCGCCGTGCTGACCGCCGCCACGCGGTCCCGCAGCGTCCCGGCCTCGCCGGACGCGGCCTCGCCGGCGCGGACCAGGCTCGCGATCCCGGCGGAGGTCGCGGCGACTACCGCGCCGAGGCTCGCCAGCCCCGACGCGGCCTCTTCCGTCGCCTCGGCGACGAGCTCATCCGCGATGCGCGCCCGCCCGTCCAGGATCTGGCTGGCGAAGACGCCGGCGAGCACCAGGCCGGCCAGGGCGCAGACCCCGCCGATCTGGAGGCGCAGCGAGTCCGGGAAGCGAAGCTGGCGCGGCATGCGGGCGGTCCGGTTGTGCGCCGCGGCTCTGCACCGCGGCGGGTGAACGCCCGGTTGCCGCGCGCCCGGCCCGTGGCGCCGCGCTGTCGGGGGGCCGCGCGCGAAGGGCGCGGATCGCAGCCGGCGCCCCGGCCTGGCCGACCGGGGCGCGCGCGGGCGCCCCGCACCGGCGATCCGCGCTGCCCGGCTTCGTCGCGCCCAGCCAGGCCGCCCGCGGGCTAGCGCCCCCGCGCGCGGCGCTTGCCCGAAAGCCTGGCGCGCTTCGGCTTCGGCGCGCCGCGCGGCTGCCGCTTCGGCGCGGGTTTCGGCGCCGGGGCCGGCTTCGGCCTGGCCGCGACCGGCAGCGGCAGCGCATCCGGCATGCCGTCCGCCCCGGCATAGCGCTGGATCGTCGCCCCGGCGGCCAGGTGCGGATAGGCGCGCGCCCCCTTCGGCCAGGCGCGCGCGAAGGCCGCCACCTCGGCATGGTCGTGGCGGCGGATGGTCTGCACCAGCGCGAATTCCGCCTGCGCCGGCGTCAGCCGCCGTTCGCGCACCAGGTGCAGCAGCCATTCGCGGGCGCGCAGCGGGCACCAATCCACCAGCGCTTCCTGGAGCGCGACCCGCACGGCCGCCGGCAGCGCCTCATAGGCGCGCCAGGGATCGCCCTTCAGCCGGCTGAGGGGCCGCGTCGCCATGCTGTTGTCCATGCGCGCCGCTTTTGTCCGCCGGCGCGCCGCTTGTCCACCGGCGCGCGGCGCAGCCTACGCCATGGGCGCCAACTTTGGCTTGGCGACCTCGGGGCATCGCGGCAGGAGGAAAAGCGAGGCTCCGCCTCGCGCTCCGCCAGGGCCCCTGCCCCTGGACCCCGCCAAGGGGAGCGGCCCCTTGTGACCCCCTTTGTTTGTCTGTTCCTTCTGCTGACGCCGCTCCAGGGCGGCAGCCGTGGTTGTGGGGGGGTCGAACGCCGAAGGCGTTCGACGGGCGATACGACGCCTCCACCCGGGCCACCTCGCGCAGCCTTCGGCGATACCACCGCGCCGATGGGGCCCCGCCCGCCCGCCCGAAGCTCAGGCCGCCGGCACCGCCCGCGCGATCGCCAGGAAATCGGCGGCCACCAGGCTCGCCCCGCCGACCAGCCCGCCATCGACATTCGGCAGCGCCAGGATCGCCGCCGCGTTGCCCGGCTTCATCGAGCCCCCGTAGAGCACCCGCATCGCTTGCCCCGCCGCCCCGAAGCGCGCCGCCAGCACGCCGCGGATGGTCGCGTGGATCTGCGCGATGTCGGCCTCCGTCGGCGTGCGCCCGGTGCCGATCGCCCAGACCGGCTCGTAGGCGACGATCCCCGCGAAGCCGTCCGGCAGGCTGCCCGCCAGCTGCGCGGTCACCACCGCCTCCGCCTCGCCCGCCAGGCGCTGGGCCTCCGTCTCGCCGACGCAGACCACCGGCACCAGCCCCGCCGCCGCCGCCGCCGCGGCCTTGGCGCGCACCGTCGCATCCGCCTCGGCATGGTCGGCGCGGCGCTCGGAATGGCCGAGGATCACATGCGTCGCACCCAAATCGCGCAGCATCGGCGCGGAGACGTCGCCGGTATGCGCGCCCTTCGGCGCCGGATGGCAGTCCTGCGCGCCGACCGCCACCCCCTGCCCCAGCATCGCCGCCGCGACGACCTGCACATGCACGAAGGGCGGGCAGACCAGCAGGTCCGCCGCCAGCCCCGCCGCGCCGGCGCGCACGCCTTCGGCCAGGGCCGCCGCCTCGCGCAGCGTGCCGTGCATCTTCCAGTTGCCGGCGATCAGCGGGCGCACGCCTGGGGTCATCGGGGCCTCCTTCTCGACGCCGCCCGGCTACCAGCGGCGGGGCGGGCTGGCAACGCGCCCGGTTCCACGGCATACCGCCCGGCCATGATCACCGCCTTCCGACGGCTCGCCCAGACCTGGGTCGCGAAGCTCCTCTTCGTGCTGCTGATCCTGTCCTTCGGGATCTGGGGCATCGAGGACATCGTGCGCAACCTGTTCCGGGAAACCGCCCTGGTCCGGATGGAAGGCGCGCAGATCGAGGTGCCGGAGGCGCAGGCCGCCGCGCGGCGGGAATTGCAGGATCTGCAGCGCCAGCTCGGCCCGGCCTTCGAACCCGACCAGGCGATCCGCGGCATGGTCGCGCGCCGCGCCGTGGACCAGTTGGTCGCCGCGCGCGCCCAGGGCCTGGAAGCCGGCCGGCTCGGCCTGGTCACGCCGGATGCCGCGGTGCGCGACTATGTCCGCGCCATCCCCAGCTTCCAGGTGGGCGGGCAGTTCAGCCGCCTGATCCTGGACCAGTACCTTCGCCAGGCCGACCTGACGGAGGCGCAGTTCCTGGACCTGGTGCGCGCCGACCTCCAGCGCATGCAGCTGCTCGGCGCGGTGCGCGCCGGCGCCCCCGCCCCGGACAGCCTGGCCCGCGCCCTGTTCCGCTGGGAACGCGAACGCCGCGTCGCCATGGTCGTGGAACTCCCCCTGCTGGAAGCCCCCGACCCCGCCGCCCCGGACGATGCCCAGCTGCGCCGCTTCCACGCCAACAACCCCGACCGCTTCTCCATCCCCGAGATGCGCGACGCGGTGGTCGCCATCCTCTCGGCGGAGGGCCTCGCCGACCAGGTCGAGGTCCCGGACGCCGACCTCGCCGCCGCCTTCGAGGCCCGCCGCGCCCAGTTCCAGACGCCGGAGCGCCGCAGCCTGGAACAGGTGCTGGTGCAGGACGAGGGCGTCGCCGCGCGGCTCGCCGCCGCCTGGGCCGCGTCGCCCGACCTTGCCGCCATCGGCCAGGCCGCGCAGGCGGCGGGCGGCACCGCCCTGCCGCTCGGCGAGGTGGCGCGCGACGACCTGCCGGTGCCCGCCCTGGCCGAGGCCGCCTTCGCGCTGCCGGCCGGCGGCGTCACCGCGCCCGTCCGCTCGCCCTTCGGCTGGCACGTGCTGCGGGTCGCTTCCGTCACCCCCGGCACCACCGCGACCCTCGCCCAGGTCGCACCGCGGCTGCGCGCCGAACTTGCCCTGGAACGCGCCGCCGACCTGGTCTTCGAGCGCGCGAACCGGGTGGAGGACGCGATCGCCGGCGGCGCCGCGCTGGAGGAGGTGGCGCCGCGCTACGGCCTGGCGCTGGCCCGGCTGCGCCTGAACGCGCAGGGCCAGGACGAGGAGGGCGCGCCGGTGCCCCTCCCCGGCCCGGTCGCCGCCCGCGCCGAACTGCTGCGCGCCGTCTTCACCGCCGAGCCCGGCCGCGCGCCGCGCCTGGCCGAGCTGCGCCAGGCCGATGGCTTCGTCGCGGTGGAGCTGCGCGCCGTGGCGCCGCCCGCGCTGCGCCCCTTCGAGACGGTGGAGGACGATGTCCGCCTGGCCTTCGCCACCGAGGCCCGCCGCCGCTTCCAGGAGGAACGCGCCGCCGCCCTGCTGGCGGCCGTGCGCGGCGGCCAGGCGCTCGACGCCGCCGCCCAGGCCGCCGGCCTGCCCGCCGACCGCATGGGACCCTTCGGCCGCCGCCCGGAACCCGGCGCGCCGGGCACCACCCTGCCGCAGGAGCTGCTGCTGCCGGTCTTCGGCCTGGCGCCCGGCCAGCCCACCATGGTGCCGACCCGCGCCGGCTTCGCGGTCGCCCAGCTGCTCGAGGTGGTGCCGGCCGATCCCGACGCGGATGCCCCCGCCCTGGCCAATGCCCGCCGCGCCGTGCAGGCCCAGGCGGCGGAGGACCTGGAAGCCCAGTTCGCCGCCGCGCTGCGCGCCCGCGCCGCGCCACGCATCAGCCCCACCCTGATGCAGCAGGTCACGCCATGACCGCGCCTGCCGCCTTCCGCGAAGGGCTGGCGGCCGGACGCGGCCAGGCGATCTTCCGCGAGCGCGTCGCCGACCTCGACACGCCGGTCGGCGCCTTCCTGCGCCTGGCGCAGGGCAGGCCGGACGCCTTCCTGCTGGAATCGGTGGAGGGCGGCGCGGCGCGCGGCCGCTTCTCCGCCATCGGGATGGCGCCCGACCTGGTCTGGCGCTGCCGCGACGGCCGCGCCGAGATCAACCGCCACGCGCTCTCCGCCCCGCACGCCTTCGTGGCGGAGGCGCTGGCGCCGATGGACAGCCTGCGCGCCCTGGTGCAGGCCTGCCGCATGCCGATGCCGGCCGGGCTGCCTTCCATCGCGGCGGGGCTGTTCGGCTATCTCGGCTACGACATGGTCCGCCAGATCGAGCGCCTGCCGGAGAAGAACCCGGACGTGCTCGGCATCCCCGAGGCGGTGATGATCCGCCCGACGCTGGTCGCCGTCTTCGACCATGTCCGCGACACGCTGACGCTGGTGACGCCGGTCTGGCCCGCCCCGGGGCTCGACCCCGACGCCGCCTGGGCCGACGCCCAGGCGCGCCTCGACGAGGCGGAAGCCGCGCTCGACCGCCCCCTGCCCCGCCCCGCCCCGCCGGCGACGCTGCCCGCCCTGCCCGCGCCGGCGTCGAACTTCACCCAAGCCCAGTTCGAGGCCGCGGTGCTGCGCGCCAAGGACTACATCGCCGCCGGCGACGCCTTCCAGGTCGTGCCCTCGCAGCGCTTCAGCGTGCCCTTCGGCCTGCCGCCCTTCGCGCTCTATCGCGCGCTGCGCCGGCTGAACCCCGCGCCCTACCTGTTCTATTGCGATTTCGGCGGCTTCGCCCTGGTCGGCGCCTCGCCCGAGATCCTGGTCAGCGTGAAGCATGGCGAGGTGAAGCTGCGCCCGCTGGCCGGCACCCGCCCCCGCGGCGCGACGCCGGAGGACGACCAGCGGCTGGAACGCGAATTGCTGGCCGACCCGAAGGAACTCGCTGAGCACCTGATGCTGATCGACCTCGGCCGCAACGATGTCGGCCGGGTGTCGGAGATCGGCTCGGTCCGCGTCACCCGGAAATTCCAGGTCGAGCGCTATTCCCAGGTGATGCACATCATGAGCGAGGTGGTCGGCCGCCTCCGCCCCGGCCTCGACGCGGTGGATGCGCTGATGGCCGGCTTCCCCGCCGGCACGCTCTCCGGCGCGCCCAAGGTGCGGGCGATGCAGATCATCGAGGAGCTGGAGCCTTCCCGGCGGGGGCTCTACGCGGGCGGCGTCGGCTATTTCGGCGCCGATGGGGACATGGACACCTGCATCGCGCTGCGCACCGCGCTGGTGAAGGACGGCACCATGCATGTCCAGGCCGGCGCCGGCGTGGTGGCCGACAGCGACCCCGCGGCGGAATACGAGGAAACACGCGCCAAGGCCCGCGCCCTGTTCCGCGCCGCCGAGGAAGCCGTGCGCTTCGCCGCGGCGGGGCGGTAAGGGGCAGCCCCTTCGGGCGGCCGCAGGGCAGGACGGCGGCGCGAAACACGCGCACAATTCATCATGAACCAGACCGGGCCTAGGCTTGTGCCACGACCGCGCCGCCGGCGCGGCCGCGCACGGCAACCAAGCCTCCGAGGGCGTCCATGACGATCACCCCGAAATCCCTGTGGAACGAGGGCCTGATGGTCGGCCCGCCGGATGTCGCGCCGGCGATGACCTTCGTCCAGGCCTCGCGCCACTACAGGATCACGGCGGGGCAGACGCATTCCTTCCAGCTCTCGCCCGGCCAGTTCCCGAACACCCGCAAGATGAAGATCATCGGCGGCGGCGACACCGTCTACCTGCCCTATTTCCAGGACGCCGCGGCGTCGGTCGACCTGCCCAATGCGGGCGCCACCTACTTCGTCACCGACAACATGTCGGGCTGCCGCTTCGTGCTCGCCCAGAAGCCGAACGGCAATCTGGTGGTGCTGCACCTCAACAGCCAGCTGAAATCCGGCAAGACGGACATGGAAGGCAAGTCGGCCAACTACCAGCACGGCGACACGCAGAGCGCGCTCAACACCTACCAGACCACCTCGGTGCCGGAAGCGGGCGGCGCGCAGGTGCTGACGACGGTGTCCAAGACCGACTACCTGTCCGACATCGCCGCCTTCTCCGCCTTCAAGGCGAAGAAGGAATGGCTGGGCGGGACGACTTTCGTGGGCTTCCGCGACCCGGGTGCGGGCTGGAGTTTTTATTACCAGGTCTGGGGCTCGCTGGGCGGGTCGGCGGTGCAGGTGTGGCAGGTGCGCAAGGTCTGGCCGCAGGGGTGACGGGCGGGGGGCGGCTCAAGGCGACCTGACCGTTAAAGCGCGATGTCCACGGCGGCGGCGGCGCGGGTTCGCCCGCTGGCGGCGCCGAAGCCGACATAGGGGGTGGCGAAGTTGAGGTGGTGGCGCTCGATGTGCCGCGCGTCCTGGCCGAGGAAGTAGGGGGCGACCTGGTCGTGGAGCTGGGCCTCGACGGCGGCGGCGCCCCGAGAAGCCGCGCCGAGGCCGGTCAGGCCCTCGCTGGTGGCGAGCTCGACCCAGAGGAGGTTGGGACGCTCGGGGATGCGGAGGCTGGTGATGCGGGCGGGGGGCATGGGGCGGGAGTTTGGGGGGGTGGGGGTGGAGACCTGTCCGATATGGGGGGTTGCGGACTTTATGGCGCGCCCCCGCTTACTCCGCCGGGCCGACGCGCAACAGCCAGAGCTGGGAAGGGCGCGACTTCGAGCATCGAGTTCAAGGTCGATAGAGTAAACACGCGCCCATCTGTGTCACGGATTACAGGTCCAAGCGCATCATTGATGCGGGTCCACCCGATACCACCGAGTACAGCAATTAATGGAACGCCGCCCAAGCGCATCGCCTCTGCCCGTAATCTCGAAAATCTTAGCGCCTTGTCTCGCGCTGTTCCGCCATTATTCGTTCCCTTGCATTCAAGCATCGCCTTGAGACTGTTGTCCGCAGAATCGAAGACGACAAAATCGGGCGCTGGCGTCACGTGGACTTCAAAGCGTCGAGCAATGTCTGCTTGGTTGTGACTACCGGTCCGCACGAAGGAAATGCCATTCGCGGTGAAGAGGGCTTCCACTGCATCCTCAATGAGATCGCCCCGTCTGGATGAGGTGGCGTCCAACACCTGGCGGAATGCGCCGCCATAATGTCTTTGATGGAGGAAGGTCTTCAAAGGTACGCCGCCAGTGGCGAATCGCCGCACGCTATCCCATCCACGGGCGGTGTCGGGCTTCTGCTGTTTGCTGTGCAAGCCTGTCGGCGCTTCGCCGAACAGACCGCCGCTCATTACCTCAACGATTGTTTTGGCCGCTATAGCTGCCTGGCGACGTGCTCGCGCAAGGGCGGCCGGTCCGATCGGCCTGCTTGGCGTAAGGCAAGACGTTCGATCCATGGTGTCAACTTGGGAAGCGGAAAGAGGGGCTAGATCATGCGGCGCGGCCGCCAAGAGACTTGAATGCGCGAACTCCTCTTTGGTAAGGCCCAACAACGTCCTGAACACGAGCAGTGCACCAGGATAAACTAGGAGGATTTCGGCGAGGTGTTCTTCGGATACACGCTGAAATCCGTCCGTTTCCCTATCAGCGGCGTCATAGGCTTGGTAAAAATGCTCCGTTTCATAGAACGGCGCGTCATGAATATAGGCAAAATCAGGCGCTAGATGCGGCATGTACAAAGATCGCGCTACTGCTGCGTAGATGGCGCCGTGTTCTGCCGTGCCATGCCTCTGAGGAACCAGCCGTATCTGTGCAATACGCTGAGGCCAAGTCTCCGCGGCCAAAATCGCGCCGATAGTCTCTTGGACTGTCATCCAACGGCCCGCCCTACACAGCCCGTACCAAATATCCTGCCGGGGCGTCAGCTATGTCGGCAGTGATGCGCCTCAGTCCCTCTTCGACAAACTGATGATGTATCTCGAACCCTCCGGCCGAACGACGTAGCCGCCGCGCGACGACCACAGTTGTAGCGGCTCCAGCAAACGGGTCGATAACGACACCGCCCACAGGCGAAGCTGCCTTAATGAAAAACTCAGCCAACCCCTCCGGCATCGCGGCAGTATGTGCCACCCCACGATACTGATTGTAGCTTTGCGGAACACTGACTACGTTTCCAGGATCGGCGGCGCCCAGCAAGTACGTCTTTGTTCGATCTCGACCAAAGCCCGCGTCGGTGCTGCGGCGACCGAGTTTGTCCATCTTGCGGCGTGCAATCTCCGCCTCATCGGCCTTGTATGGCACGCGGACTGCATCGAGGTCGAAATACGGCTTTGGCCCTCTCGCAAAATGATAGACGTACTCAAAGCTGTCCTTGGTCCGCGGGCCAAACTTGCCTGGCACAGCATTAGGCTTGGCCCAGATATAGGTTTCAATCCAGCGCCAGCCCATATGTTGGAGTGCAAGCACAAGCTGGTAGACGTAGGGATGGCGCTGGCCTTTCAGCGGCCCCTTATTTGCCACCCGGTTCTTGATATTGAGAACCAGACTGCCGGTAGATCTGGTCGCATTGTACATCCCGCGTGCGAACGGAAGGAACCAGTCGACATACCGATCGGGATGGATGCGACTGTAGGCTCTGGCATCAGCATAGGGCGGGCTAGTAAAAAAAAGGTCGACGCTCGACGGCGGAAGTTCTCCGAGAAGCTGTTCAGCATCCCCGTGTATGACGCCGGTTGTAAGCGTCTGATGAAGTAGGCTGTTGCTGTCTTTCGCGATGGGCACCACCCGATTAGGCGCAGCCACATCGTATGCAAGCCTCAGTTGTTGCTTCTTTAGCATCGGCGGACACTTGGAATGCTAGCGCGCATGTTCGATTCCTCGTTTCAAAGGGTCGGCAGGATGCCAAGCCGAGTCAAGGCGTAAGTGTGACAGGTCCGCTTTTGGACAGGCCACTTGATAAGGTTATGCGGCAGGTAAGCACGTCCCAACCTTGGATCGAACCCTGCGCCTACCCCACCCCCGCCCCTTGCTTAACCCCCCTCCCCACGCCACGATCCGGCCGCGATGATCCTGCTGATCGACAACTACGACAGCTTCACCTTCAACCTCTACCACTTCCTCGGCGATCTCGGGGCGGTGGTGGAGGTTCGGCGGAACGACACGCTGTCCGTCCCCGACGCCCTGGCCCTGCGGCCGGAGGCGATCGTCCTCTCCCCCGGCCCCTGCACGCCGAACGAGGCGGGCATCTGCCTCGGCCTCATCGCCGCCGCCGCGGCCCAAAGCCTCCCCCTGCTCGGCGTCTGCCTCGGCCACCAGGCCATCGGCCAGGCTTTTGGCGGCAAGGTCGTGCGCGCCCCCACCCCCGTCCACGGCAAGGTGTGGGAGGTCACCCATGGCGGCACCGACATCTTCGCGGGCCTCCCCTCCCCGTTCCGCGCCACCCGCTACCATTCCCTGGTGGTGGAGGACCTGCCCGAAGCCCTGGTCCCCACCGCCCGCACCGCCGATGGCCTGGTGATGGGCCTCGCGCACCAAAGCCTCCCGGTCTGGGGCGTGCAGTTCCACCCCGAGAGCATCGCCTCCGAACACGGCCACGACATCCTGCGCAACTTCCTCTCGCTGGCCGGTGTCCGCGCGGGCCGGAACGCACACCCGCTCCCCGCCGCATGAAGCCCATCCTGGCCCGCCTCGCCGCCGGCGAGCGCCTGGCGGAAAGCGAGGCGGAAGCCGCCTTCGGCCAGATCATGGCCGGGGAGGCCACCCCCGCGCAGATCGCCGGCCTGCTGATGGCCATGCGCGTCCGCGGCGAGACGGTGCCCGAGATGACCGGCGCCGTCCGCGCCATGCGCGCCCGCATGACCGCCGTGGAGGCCCCTGCGGGCGCCATCGACATCGTCGGCACCGGCGGCGACGCGGCCGGCACGCTCAACATCTCGACCGCCGCGGCTTTCCTGGTGGCCGGCGCCGGCGTGCCGGTCGCCAAGCACGGCAACCGCGCGCTCTCCTCCCGCTCCGGCGCGGCGGATGCCCTCGCCGCCCTCGGCATCCCGGTGATGGAGACGCCGCTCGATCGCCTGCCCGCGGTGCTGGCGGAAGCCGGCATGTGCTTCCTGATGGCGCCCCGCCACCACGCCGCGCTGCGCCACGCAGCCGGGCCGCGGATGGAGCTCGGCACCCGCACCATCTTCAACCTGCTCGGCCCGCTGGCGAACCCGGCGCGCGTGAAGCGCCAGATGACCGGCGCCTTCAGCCCAGACTGGCTGCGCCCGATGGCCGAGACCCTGGCCCGCCTCGGCACGGAACGCGCCTGGCTGGTGCACGGCCAGGGCCTGGATGAACTCACCCTCGCCGGCCCCTCCCAGGTGGTGGAACTGCGCGACGGCACGCTGCGCGACTTCCAGGTCACGCCCGAGGAAGCCGGCCTGCCCCGCGCGCCGGCCGAGGCGCTGCGCGGCGGCGAGCCGGCCGAGAACGCCGCCGCGCTGCTCGCCCTGCTGCAAGGCGCGGCAGGCCCCTACCGGGACTGCGTGCTGCTCAACGCCGCCGCCGCCCTGGTCGTCGCCGGCCGCGCGGAGGACCTGCGCGAAGGCGTGCAGCAGGCCGCCCGATCCATCGACACCGGCGCCGCGTTGGGGGTGCTGAACCGGCTGCGCGCCGCCGCGGCGCCCGCCCCCACCGAACCCCCGGCCGCCTGAGGCCAAGCCAGAGCCATGAACGCACCCGCCCTCGCCATCTCCGACACCCTGGCCCGCATCCTCGCCGACAAGTACGAGGAGGTGCGCGACCGCTCCGCCCAGGCCAGCCTGTCCGAGATGGAACGCCGCGCCGCCGCCGCCCCGCCGCCGCGCGACTTCACCCTCTCCCTCTGCAACGCCGTCGGCGAAGGCCGGGTCGGGCTGATCGCCGAGATCAAGCGCGCCTCGCCCTCCGGCGGGCTGATCCGCGACCCCTTCGACCCGGCGGGGCTGGCGCAGGCCTATGCGGCGGCCGGCGCCGCCTGCCTTTCCGTGCTGACCGACGGGCCCTGGTTCCAGGGCACGATCGAGGACATGCAGGCCGCCCGCGCCGCCTGCGACCTGCCGGTGCTGCGCAAGGACTTCATGGTGCATCCCTGGCAGGTCTTCGAGGCGCGCGCGGCGGGCGCGGATTGCATCCTGCTGATCCTGGCCGCTCTCTCCGACGACCAGGCGCAGGAGCTGGAGGACGTGGCGCGCAGCCTGGACATGTCCGTGCTGGCCGAGGTGCATGACCGGCGCGAGCTGGACCGCGCGCTCGGGCTGGAAACCCGGCTGATCGGCGTCAACAACCGCAACCTGAAGACGCTGGTGACCGACCTGGCCGCCACCGACGAGCTGGTGCCCCTGATCCCCGCCGACCGCATCCCGGTCAGCGAGAGCGGTATCCGCACGCCGGAGGATGTCCGCCGCATCTGCCGCGCCGGCGCGCGCTGCCTGCTGGTGGGCGAGCACCTGCTGCGCCAGCCGGACGTGACGGCGGCGGCGAGCGCGCTGATCCACGCCCTGCCCGCCTGACGCGCCGCGGCGGGGCCGGGACCGGACAGGGCGCCATGGCGGCGCGGCCGGGGCCGCGCACCGTTCCGCCCCGCGGGCGCCGAGCCCTGCCTCAGCGCGGACGACATCTCCCTCTCCCGCCCGGGCGGGAGAGCGCCGGCGCAGTGCGCCGTCGGGGGTGAGGGTGGGGCGCGCAGCGCCGGACCGGACGCCCAGTTGGGGCAGGCTCGCCCTCTGTCGCTCGGTGTGCCCCCTCACGCCGAAAGCGCACTGTGCCGGCCCTTTCCCCGTCGGCGGAGACGGCGGGAATATCGCCGGCCTTCGCCTTCCGGCCCGCTCATGCGATTGCACCCGCCCCGCCGGCCAAAGCTTGCGCCGGCGCGGACAAAAATCCTATACTCGTCCGGTCACCGGCAGGGCCGCGCGGCGCCGCGATGTCGCGGATAAAGTGCCAAAACCGGCTAAACGCCAAAGCAGCACAAGCGCTTTATCCCGCCACCGCCTCCGCGCGACCCAGTTGCGCCACCAGCCCCGCGCCGATGCCCACCAGCCGCTCCGCGAGCTTCCGCCCCGTCTCGGCGCTGGCCAGCCGCGCATCCGCCTCGCTCACCGCCTCCGGCGCCACCGCCTCGTAGCCCAGCGGCACCGTCACCTCGGCGCCCCCGAAATCCACCGCCCCGAAGCCGCGGAAGGGCAGGCCGAGCGCCCTCGGCGGAGGCCCGCCGCGCGGCGGCCGCACCAGATCGCCGCGCACCCGGTCGGGGAACAGGTGCAGGCAGAGGCTGGTCAGCGGGTCCGCCCCATGCCCCTGGCTGGCGCGGGCCCGTGCCTCCCCCACCAGCTTCGGCAGCTCGGCCGCCGCGACGCGCCAGAGATAGAGGCAGGGCACCACCACGCCGCGGCGCTCCAGCACTCCGCGCGTCGCCTCGTTGATCGCCTCGACATTCCCGCCATGGCCGTTCAGCACCAGCAGCCGGGTCAGGCCATGGCGCAGCAGCGCCTCCAGCATCTCCTCGACCACGGCGCGGAAGGTGGCCGCCGACAGCGCGATGCCGCCCGGCATGGCGCCGAAGAAATCCGCCTTGCCGAAGGGCAGCACCGGCGCGACCAGGCAGCGCGTGCCCTCCGCCGTGGCGCGCAGCGCGATCAGCTCGGCCATGCGCTCGGCCAGCAGGTAGTCGCCCATCGGCGCATGCGGCCCCTGGTCCTCATGGCTGCCGAGCGGCAGCAGGATCACGGGATTGGCGGCATGGAGCGCGCGCGCCTCGTCCCCGGTGATCTCCCCCATCCGGACCTTGTGGGGCGCGACCTCGACCATGGCTGTCCTCTCCGAGCTGGCGCCAGCCTCGGGCGCGCTGCCGGCGGAGGCAAGGGAGCCGGGCCGGACGCCCCGTCCCGCCGCGCCCGGGGGCCGCCACGCCGGCACCCTGCCGCCTTGTATCCTCGGGCGGGCGTCCAGGATCGCCGCGGCGCCGTGCCCGCGCCCGCGCCGCGCCCCCTGGCCGACCGCGTCCCCGGCCTGGCGGCCGGAAGCGCCGCCGCGGCGATGCCGAGCCCGGTCAGCCGCCGCCCGCCGCGAAATCGGCATCCGGTTGCAGCCGGGCCCGGAAGGCCTCCGGGATGCGGATGGCGCGCATGTCGGGACCGGTGGCGGCGACGCAGGCGCAGACCAGCCTTCCCTCGAAGGCCAGCCGCGCCCCCACGCGCCCGGCCAGCGCGAAGGTCATGGACGACCCGCCGAGCCGCGCCAGCCGCAGCTCCGTCGCCCGCGTGTCCCGCGGCGTGAGCGGGGAGCGGAATTCCAGCTCCACCCGCACGAAGGGCGTGCCGATGCCGTGGTCGAGGTTCAGCTCGTAGAAGCCGGCGCCGAGCCGGTCCTGGAAGAAGGCCTCCACCGCCTCCATCGCGAAGTCGAGGAAGCGCGCGGTGTAGGCGATGCGCGCCGGGTCGCTGTCGCCCCAGCTGACGCGGCGGCGATGCACGAAGGGAAACCGCGCCCCGTCCAACCCGCCATCCATCCGCCATTCCCCGCCCCGCCGCGCGCCGCATCCTGCGCCGCCGGGACCGCGCCGCAAACCGCCCGGCCCGGGCTCGCACCCGCCGACCGCGCCGCGCGCCATGCACGGACCGAAGCGCAAGGCGATTGCATAAGCGTCGGCGCTGAGAAAATCTCCCTCTCCCGCCCGGGCGGGAGAGGGTCGGGGTGAGGGTGGGGCGCGCAGCGCTGGGCGGCAAACCTCTGCGCTTCAAGCATTTTGCGCGGCAAATGGGGTGCCCCCCCCTCACCCCGACGGCGCACTGCGCCGGCGCTCTCCCCCCGTTGGGGGGAGAGGGCAGAAATATCCCCGACATTCGCTCTTCGTGCCCCATTTGCGATCGCCCTGGACCGAAGCGGCCCGCCCCTTGCACACCGGCGCGGTCCCGTTCTTGCTTTGCATCGGCCGCCCGAGCCCCGGAGTCCCGCCCGCATGACCACCCGCCGCAGCCTTCTCGCCACCTCCGCGGCCATGCTGGCCGCGCTGCCCCTGGCGCGCCCCGCCCTCGCCCAGGCCTGGCCCAGCCGGCCCATCCGCCTCGTCGTGCCCTTCCCGCCCGGCGGCGCCAGCGACATCGCCGGGCGGCTGCAGGCGCAGGTGCTCTCCGACGGGCTCGGCGTGCCCGTGGTGGTGGACAACCGCGCCGGCGCGGGGGGCACCATCGGCACCGCATGGGTCGCCCAGCAGCCGGCCGATGGCTACACCATCATGATGGCGAGCCCGTCGAGCCACCTCGGCGCGCCGCTCTTGTTCCGCAACGCCGGCTACGAGGGCGTGGACGACTTCACCGCCATCGCCACCTTCGCCACCGGCACCGCCATCGTCGCCGTCCATCCCGGCCTGCCGGTGCGCAACATCCAGGAGCTGATCGCCCATGCCCGCGCCAATCCCGGGCGGCTGAACTACGGCTCGGCCGGCGCGGGGGGCGCCAACCACATGCTCGGCGTGCTGTTCATGATGCGCACCGGCGTCGAGCTGACCCATGTGCCCTATCGCGGCGCAGCCCCCGCCCTGGCGGACCTGATCGCGGGCAACATCCAGGTGGTGTTCGACAGCTTCTCCGGCATCATCGGCGCGGTGCGCGCGGGCCAGGTGCGGGCGCTGGCCGTCACCTCCCCCACCCGCTGGCCGCTGGCGCCCGAATTCCCGACCGTGCAGGAACAGGGCGTCGCCGACTACGACCTGCCCAGCTTCTCCGCGGTGATGGGCCCGAGGGGCATCCCCGAGCCGCTCGTCGCGCGCATGAACGCCATCATCAACCAGGCCCTCACCCAGCCCGCCCTGATCGAGCGCCTGGCCGGCACCGGCAACGCCCCCTTCCCCACCACGCCCGCCGCCTTCGAGGCGCTGATGCGCGCGCAGCGCGGCCGCTGGCAGGAACTGGTCCGCGCCTCGGGCGTGCAGCCGGAGGGGTGAGCGGCAGCCGGGCCCGGCCCGCAGCGGGTGCCGCGCGCCAGCCCGGCCGGCGCGCCGCGCGGTACGCCCGGAGACGCGACAACGCCCGCTGCGCCGTGCCCGTCCGCGCCCCGCTGCCGCCGCGGCGGCAGCCGGCACCCGGCCGCTGCCGCCGAGGCCTCAGCCGTTCACCACCGCCCCGCCATTCGGGTGCAGCACCTGGCCGCTGATGTAGGAGCTGTCGGCGTTGCTCGCCAGGAAGATGAAGCTCGGCGCCACCTCGTCCGGCTGGCCGGCGCGGCCCATCTGGGAACCGGCGCCGTGTTCGGCCGTGCGCGCCGCGTCGAAGCTCGCCGGGATCAGCGGCGTCCAGATCGGGCCGGGCGCCACCGCGTTCACGCGGATGCCCTTCAAGGTCAGCGCCTTGGCCAGGCTGCGCGTGAAGGCGACGATCGCGCCCTTGGTGCTGGCATAGTCGATCAGCGTCGGGTTGCCCTGATAGGCGGTGATGCTGGTGGTGTTGATGATCGCGCTGCCGGGCTTCAGGTGCGGCAGCGCCGCCCTGGTCAGCCACATCTGGCCGAGGATGTTGGTGCGGAAGGTGCGTTCCACCTGGGCGACCGGAATCCCGGAAAAATCCTGGCAGACATGCTGCTCGGCGGCGTTGTTCACCACGATGTCGAGCCGGCCGAAGGCTTCCACCGCCTGCTTCACCGCGCCCTGGCAGAACCCCGGATCGCCGATGTCGCCGGCGATGGCGATGCAGCGCCGTCCTTCCGCCTCGACCCGCCGCCTGGTGTCGGCCGCGTCCTCGGTCTCGTCGAGGTAGAGGATCGCGACATCGGCGCCTTCCTTGGCGAAGCCGATCGCGACCGCGCGGCCGATGCCGGAATCACCGCCGGAGACGATGGCCGCCAGGCCCTTCAGCTTGCCGGCGGGCCGCCAGTTCTCCATGGCGCTGGCGGGACGCGGCTGCATCTCGCTCTCGCGGCCCGGCTGGTGGTCCTGCTGCTGCTTCGGGAAGTTGGTGTCGTCGGGCATCGCGGCGTTGCTCCTCGGTCCGCCAGCCAACGGTCGCGCGAGGGCGAGGTTCTGCGCGCGCCGGCGGAACGGGCGGGCCTTGCGGCGGCGCCGCGCCCGCGGCACCAAGCGCCTGGCGCGCAGGCGCCACGACGCGCGGCGCAGGCACCACGACGCGCGGCGCAGGCGCCACGACGCGAGGCGCAGCACAGGCGCGACGACGCGGGGCGCGGCGCAGGCGCCACGACGCGGGGCGCGGCGCAGGCGCCACGACGCGCAACGGGGTATCGCATGGCACGACACCGCAAGGGCCTGAAGCGCTGGCTGGACCTGAAGCCGCGCGCGCATGCCGCCCTGTCGCGCCTGACGCTCGGGCGGCCGGCGCTGGCGCGGCGGCTGGATTTCTTCCCCGTCTTCACCGCGCCCCCGCCCGGCGCGCTGCTGCATGACGACGAGATCACCGCCCCCATGATGGCGCCGCGCTACGCCGCCCCGCTGGCGCTGCTGTGCCAGCATTCGCGGGAGACGCCGGTGCCGCGCACGGGCATCCCGCCCTTCCCGCGCATCCGCCGCGTGGTCTGGCAGGTGCCCGATGTCTACATCCCCGGCCGCATCCTGCATCCGGTGGACCTGGCGCAGGGCGCCATCCTGGCGATGAACCTGGAAGGCCCGACCAACTGGGCCTGGACCCGCCCCCGCCCCTTCCGCCGCGCGCCCCGCCGCATCGAGGGCCGCGCCATCCTGATCCCCCGCATGAAGCACTACGGCCATTTGCTGTTCGACCACCTGGTGAACATCGCCTTCGCCGTGCATCTCGGCCTGATCACGCGGGAGAAGCCGGTGACGCTGGTGCATGCCCGCCGCGACAACCCCGCCGCCGAGCGTTTTGCCAAGGGCATGCTGCGGCTGGGGCTGGCGCGGGACGTGCTGCGGCTCGGCCACGACGAATCCGCCCTCTGCGACGCCTACCTGCATTGCGACGCGCTGGCCGAGAGCGGCGAGCACAACTACGCCTTCCCCGAAGCCACGCCGGTGCTGCGCGACATCCTGGTGGCCGGCGGCGACCCCCTGCCGGCGCTGGCGCCATCGCGCGTCTACCTCACGCGCGGGGCATCGAAGCTGCGCCGGGTGGAGGGCGAGGACAGGCTGGTGGCGCTGCTGCGCGACCGCGGCTTTCACGTCTTCGAGTCGCGCTGGGGCAACCTGGCGGAACAGCTTGCCGTCTTCTCCCGCTTCGACATGCTGGTCGGCGTGCATGGCGCGGGGCTGGTGAACGCGGTGTTCGGCAAGCCCTCCGCCACGCTGGTGGAGATCATGGCCTTCGACGCGCGCAAGACCACCTGCCTGCATTGGGCGTCCTGCGCCGGCATGGGCTATGCGCCGGTGCTGGGCGGGCCGGAAGGCGCGCGGCAATCCTTCGCGATCGACCCGCAGGCGGTCGCGGCGCAGATCGACGCGCTGGCCACATGAGCTCGGCGGCGGCGCGGGGCCTGACCGTCGCGCCGGCCGCGGCGCGCTGGCTGACCGTCGCGCTGGCCGCGACGGGGCTGCTGCTGCTGCTGCATCTCTACTTCATCCGCTTCCGGCCGCTGACCGATGCGCTCGCCGTGGCGATCTGCGCGGTGGCGCTCGCCGCGCTGGCGATGGGCGGAAGGCCGGGGCGGATGGACCGCGCGGGCCTGGCCGTGCTCGGCATCGCCTGCGCCCATGTGATGTCCGCCGGGGTGCTGGCGGAGGCGGTCGGCCTGGGCGAGGCCTTCGCCGCCGCGCGGTCCTTCGCGCTGGTCGCCTGCTTCCTGCTGGTGGCCCGCCTGGCGCTGGCCGCCTTCGGGGAGGAGGCGGTGCTGCGCGCGGTGGCCCTGGCCGGCGCGGCCTCCGCCGCCGCCGCCGCGGCGCTGCATCTCTCCGTCGCCGATCCCTGGCTGGTGCGGATGATGCCGCTCGGCCGGCCGGTGAACCCGATCCCCGGCGCGGGCGGGGCGGCGGCGGCGGCGCTGGCGGGGCTGGCGCTGCTGGCGACGCGGCGCCAGGCCATCCCATGGCGCGTGGTGCTGGCGGCCGGCGTCGCGGCGGCACTGTTCGCCCTGGTGCTGACCCACAGCCGCGGGCCGCTGCTCGGCGTGCTGGTCGGCATCGCGATCGTGCTGTGGCGGCGGCAGCCGGCCTGGCTGATGTGGGCGCTGGTGCCGGCGGCCTTCCTGGCGGCCTCGGCCCTCGTGCCCATCGAGCATTTCGGGCGCGCCGCGGTGTGCGAGGAGGATGACTTCCTGCTCTGCCGCCCGGCGCTGCGCTTCCCGCTCTGGATCCAGAGCCTGGAGCTGATCGCGGCGCATCCCTGGGCGGGGCTCGGCGAGCGCCACCAGCTCAATGCCGGCTGGCTGAACAACCCGCACCACGTGCTGCTGTCGCTGGCGCTGTACTACGGCCTGCCCTTCGCGCTGGCCTGCCTCGTCGCGGCCGGGCTGCTGCTGCGGCGCGCGGCGCGGCTGCCCGACGGGCCCGGCACGCGCTGGGCGCGGGCAATGCTGGGGTTTTCCGCCGTGTACTACGCCGTCGAGTCCAACCCCTTCGGCTTCCTCAACGTGCACTTCCTGTTCCTGTGGCTGCCGGTCGCCATCGTGCTGGCGACGGAGCCGCGGCGCGCCTAGCCCTGTTCCGGCGCCCGCCCCCCATGCCGCTCCGGCTCCAGCCGGGCCTTCAGATGCGCCAGCAGCGGCATCAAGCCTTCCGCCAGCGCGATCAGCACGCCCCAGCCGCCTTCCCGGTGGCCCTTGCGCCGCCAATACGACTTCAGCGCGCGCGTCACGAAGCGCCGCAGGTTCGTCCGCAGCCGGCCGATATCCCCCGACGCGATCAGGTCCGCCGCCTTGGCGCTGGAATAGCGGTCCAGCCGCCGGATCATGTCGCTGATGTCGTCGTCCAGCAGATGCACCAGCGCACCGGTCTCGATCGGCGGCCCCTGCTCGCCGGTCCAGTCGAGGCCGGGATGCACGCGCTGGTCGCGCCAGCGCTTGGCCCCCTTGCGGAACAGCGCGGGCTTCGACGTCGTGCCCATGCCGCCCGCCCAGCCATGGCGGATCAGCCGCGCACCCACATGGTTCGCGACCGTCACGCGATGCCAGGCGAAGCGGCTGGCGGCGATGACGCGGCGGATCTCGGCCGCCAGCTCGGGCGAGACACGCTCGTCCGCGTCCAGCTCCAGGATCCAATCGCCGGTGCAGGCGGCGATGCCGTCGTTGCGGCGCGGACCCTCGATCGGCCAGGCACCCTCCACCACCCGCGCCCCGGCCGCGACGGCAATGGCCGCGGAGGCATCGGTGGTGCGGTCCAACACCACCACCAGCTCATCGGCGAACCCCGCCGAAGCCAGGCAATCCGGCAACAACCGCGCCTCGTTGTGCGCGACGACCAGGACGGACAGACGAGGCACAGCGGTCACGGCGAGGCGGTCCGGGGGGTGGGACGGGGTGCGCGGGTGGCCCGGGGAGGGCTCTGCCCTCCCCGTACCCCTCCTGCCAAGGGGCAGCGGCCCCTTGGAACCCCATCAGTTGGTCGTCGGTTGGGGAGGGGGCCGGTCGCACCCCTGCAACGGGCGCGCCCGAGAGGCCCCCTCCCCAACCGACGACGAAACTCACGCCGCGGTCCGGGGGGCGGCGCGCCCCCCGGCAGGGAGGGTTCGGGAGGGGCGGCGCCCCTCCCGAGAGCCACCCTCACGCCGTCCGGTCCCCGCCCCCCGACAGTGCCGCCTGTGCCGCCGCCAGGCGGGCGACCGGGACGCGGTAGGGGGAGCAGGAGACGTAGTCGAGCCCGATGCGGCCGCAGAAGTGGATCGAGGCCGGGTCGCCGCCGTGTTCGCCGCAGATGCCGAGCTTGAGGTCGTTCTTCACGCGGCGGCCCTTTTCGGCCGCGATCTCGACCAGCGCGCCGACGCCGTCGATGTCGATCGAGACGAAGGGGTCCTTCGGCAGGATGCCCTTCTCGGTATAGACCGGCAGGAACTTGCCGGCGTCGTCGCGCGACAGGCCGAAGACGGTCTGCGTCAGGTCGTTGGTGCCGAAGCTGAAGAAATCGGCGCTTTCGGCGATCGCGTCGGCGGTGAGTGCGGCGCGCGGCAGCTCGATCATCGTGCCGACCAGGTATTCGACGTGGTAGCCGCTCTCGGCGAAGACCTCCTGCGCCACGCGGTCCACCATGGCGCGCATGATCTCGAGCTCGCGGCGGGTCATCACCAGCGGGATCATGATCTCGGGCACGGGCGCCTTGTGGGTTTCCTTGGCCGTCGCGACGGCGGCTTCGAAGATCGCGCGCGCCTGCATCTCGTAGATCTCGGGGTAGGTAATGCCGAGGCGCACGCCGCGGTGGCCGAGCATCGGGTTCGCCTCCGACAGGTCGGAGACGCGGCGCTTCATGGTCGCGACGTCGGCGCCCAGGCTTTCCGCGACTTCCTCGATCTCGCTGTCCTTGTGCGGCAGGAATTCGTGCAGCGGCGGGTCGAGCAGGCGGATCGTGACCGGCAGGCCCGCCATGATGCGGAACAGCTCGATGAAGTCGTTGCGCTGGAACGGCAGCAGCCGGGACAGCGCGTCGCGGCGGCCGGTCTCGGTCTCGGACATGATCATCTGCCGCACGGCGCCGATGCGCTCGGGGTCGAAGAACATGTGCTCGGTGCGGCAGAGGCCGATGCCTTCGGCGCCGAAGCGGCGCGCCATCTCGGCGTCCAGCGGCGTCTCGGCATTGGCGCGCACGCCCATCTTCCGCACGCCGTCGGCCCATTCCATCAGCGTCTGGAAATCGCCGGAGAGCTGCGGCTCGATCATCGCGACGGAGCCGAGGAAGACCTCGCCGGTCGCGCCGTCGAGGGTGATGGTCTCGCCCGCGCGGACGGTCTTGCCGCCGGCCGACAGCGTCTGCTGCGCGTAGTCCACGGTGATGCCGCCGCAGCCGGCGACGCAGGGCCGGCCCATGCCGCGGGCGACGACGGCGGCGTGGCTGGTCATGCCGCCGCGCGTCGTCAGGATCCCCTTGGCGGCGTGCATGCCGTGGATGTCCTCGGGGCTGGTCTCGATGCGGACGAGGATGACGGCCTCGCCCTTCGCCGCGCGCAGCTCCGCTTCGTCGGCGGAAAAGACGACGACGCCGCAGGCCGCGCCGGGGCTGGCGGGCAGGCCCTTGGAGAGCGGCTTGCGCGGCGCCTTCGGATCCAGCGTCGGGTGCAGCAGCTGGTCGAGCGCCTTCGGGTCCACGCGCTTGACCGCTTCCGTCTGGTCGATCAGCCCTTCCCGCGCCATGTCGACCGCGATCTTCAGCGACGCCGCGGCGGTGCGCTTCCCGTTGCGGGTCTGCAGCATGTAGAGCTTGTTCTGCTGGACCGTGAACTCGATGTCCTGCATGTCGCGGTAGTGGCGCTCGAGGGTCTCGCGCACCTTCACGAGTTCCCCGTAGGCGCCGGGCATCGCGACTTCCATGCTGCGCTCGCCGGGCTTCGAGCGGGCTTCCGCCATCGGCTGCGGCGTGCGGATGCCGGCCACCACATCCTCGCCCTG
>JAIYDD010000154.1 GCA_027487675.1 Acetobacteraceae bacterium
GGCGCGGCGCGACAAGGTTGCCCCCGGCGCCGGCAACCGCTATACGCCCGGCCGCCCTGTATGCCGACATAGCTCAGCGGTAGAGCAACTGATTCGTAATCAGTAGGTCCCCGGTTCAATCCCGGGTGTCGGCACCAGACGCCCTTTGGTGGGGGCGCGCCGGGGCGAATGCGTCGCGACGGTGCCAGCCCGGCTGGCGTGTTTCACCGCAGCGTCGCGCTCGCCAGCCGCCGCGACAGATCCAGCAGATGCGCGTTCCGGCGCAGCAGCGCGTCGAAGCGGCCCTGCGCCTCCTCCAGCACCGCCTCGGCGTCGAAGGCCGTCACGCGGCCGTCTTCCACCACCTGCCGGCCACCGACGAACACCTCCCGCACCGATCCGCCGGTTTCGGAATAGACGAACTGGTGCATCGGGTCGTTCAGCGGCGTCCACCAGGGCGAGCCCAGGTCGTAAAGCGCCAGGTCCGCCGCCATCCCCGGCGCCACCGCGCCGATCCGATGGCCCAGCCGCATCGCCGCCGCGCCGCCGCGCGTCGCCATGCCCAGCGCATCCGCGGTGGTCACCCAGTTCCGCACATCCGGGTCCTGCGGCCGGCCGATG
Organism: Acetobacteraceae bacterium; assembly: GCA_027487675.1. Lineage (GTDB taxonomy): Bacteria > Pseudomonadota > Alphaproteobacteria > Acetobacterales > Acetobacteraceae > Falsiroseomonas. The sequence continues at coordinate 601 of JAIYDD010000154.1, forward strand.
ATGGTGGCCAGCCGCAGCGTGTGCTGCATCGCCTGGTTGCCGCCCGAGGGCGAGCCATCCGCGCCGATCGCCACGCGCACGCCGGCGCGCAGCATCCGCGCGACCGGCGCGATGCCGCTGCCGCCGCGGACGTTGCTCTCCGGGTTGTGCACGGGCACCACGCCGCGCTCGGCCAGCAGCGGGATGTCGTCCGCGTCGATCCAGATGACATGCGCGGCGGAGAGCCGGTCGGTCAGCGCGCCGATCGCGTCCAGGTGCCGCACCTGGCTGCGGCCGAAGCGGCGATGCGCGATCTCCGCCTGCACCTTCGTCTCCAGCAGGTGGCAATGGACGATGGTGTCGTGCCGTTCCGCCAGCGCCTGGCAGCCGGCCAGCAGCGCATCCGTGCAGCGCATCGGGTTGGACGGCGCGGGCGAGACCTGCAGCATCCCGTCCGGGTCGTGGTGGCGCCGCACCGCTTCCTCCACCAGCGCCAGCAGCTCCCCGGCCGGGCGCGGCTGCAGCACGGCGGCTTCGCGCAGATCGGCGTCCAGCTCCGCCGGGAAGGCGCCGGCGGGCGGGTAGATGTCGGTGTAGGGCTCGTCGAAGATGCGCAGCGCGATGTTGGCGCGCATGCCGGACTCGCGATACGCCGCCGCCACCGCATCCACCTCCGCCATCCCGAACCCCTGCTCGGGAAAGTGGTCGATCACCGCGGTGGTGCCGGTGCGCAGCATCTCCAGGCAGTTCAGCAGCGCGGCGCAGCGGATCTCGTCGGCGGTCGCATTCGCCGTGAAGGCCTGGAACATCCACAGCGCGGCGCGGTGGTTCACCAAATCGTAGCAGCCCTTGGCGAAGGCCAGCGGCGAATGCGAATGCGCGTTCACCATCCCCGGCAGCACCACCCGCCGCCGCGCATCGAGGACGCGCGTGGCCTGCGCCGCCGCCTCCGCCGGCACCTCGCCCACCGCTTCGATCACGCCGTCCCGCACCAGGATGTCGGCGTCGCGCAGCACACGCCCGGCCTCGTCCATCGTGACGATGGCGGCGGCGCCGCGGATCAGCAGCGTCCCAGCGCCTGGCATGTCCATGCTCAACCCTCCGACACGACGGAGGCCGCGCCGCCGCGCCCGCCGCGTTCCCAGAACACCACGCGCCGATGCAGCGCGCGCAGCAGCTGCGTGCCGATGATGCCGATGGCGGCGAGCGACACGATCGCGCCGAACACCGCGCCGAGGTCGAGGTTCGTCGCCGCGTTCTGGATCAGGTGGCCGAGCCCGCGGGTCGAGGCGATGAACTCGCCCACCACCGCGCCGATCAGCCCGAGCACGATGCCCACCTGCAGCCCGGCGATGATGGGCCCCGCCGCGCCCGGGATCTTCACTTCCCACAGGATCCGCAGGCGGGACGCGCCGAAGGCGCGCATCATGTCGACCACGCCGGGATCCACCGCGCGGAAGCCGGCGATGACGTTGATGAAGGTGGGGAAGAAGCAGATCAGCGCGACCAGCACGACCTTGGATTCGATGCCGAAGCCGAACCACACGATGATCAGCGGCGCCAGCGCCACCTTCGGCACGGATTGCAGCCCGACCACGAAGGCGAAGATGAAGCGCTCCACCAGCCGCACCTCGGCCACCAGCGCGCCGAGCAGCAGCGCGAGCCCGCTGCCCACCGCATAGCCCCACAGCATCGCGGTCAGCGTGAAGGCCAGGTGGCGCCAGTACTCGCCTTCCACATAGCCGCGCCACAGCGCCTCTCCCACCTGCGCCAGGCTCGGCAGGATATAGTTCGGCACGTCGAGCAGCCGCACGCTGCCCTCCCACACCGCCAGCAGCACCAGCAGGGTGGAAAGCGGATAGGCCGCGTCGATCAGGCGTCTCATGCGCGCTCCTCCGCCCCCGCCGCCGCGAAGAGCCGCCGGCGCAGCCGGTCGCACAGCGCGGTGAAGGCGGGCAGCAGCATGGTATCCAGGCCGCGCGGCCGCGGCAGCTCGATCGCGATGTCCTCCACGATGCGCGCCGGGCGGTTCGACAGCACGACGACGCGGTCGGAGAGGAACACCGCTTCCTGGATCCCGTGCGTCACGAACAGCACGGTGCGCTGCGAGCGTGCCCAGAATTCCAGCAGTTCCAGCGCCATCCGCTCGCGGTTCAGCGCGTCCAGCGCCGCGAAGGGCTCGTCCATCAGCAGCACTTCCGGCTCGTGCACGAAGGCGCGCGCCAGGCCCGCGCGCTGCTGCATCCCGCCCGAGAGCTCGTGCGGATAGGCGCCTTCGAAGCCCGCCAGGCCGACCAGCGCGATCAACTCCCGCGCCCGGTCGCGCGCGCGCCGCATGTCGAGGCCCTGCGCGCGCGCCGGCACCAGCACGTTGTCCAGCACGCTGCGCCAGGGCAGCAGGGTGGGCTGCTGGAACACCATGCCGACATCGCGCCGCGGCCCCGTCACCACCTGCCCCGCCAGCCGCACGCGCCCCGCCGAGGCCGGCAGCAGTCCCGCCGCCATCTTCAGCAGCGTGGACTTGCCGCAGCCCGACGGCCCGAGGATCGAGACGAAGCTGCCGCGCGCCACCGACAGCGACACCTCCGCGATCGCCGGCAGCACGCCCGCTTCCGTGCGGTATGTCAGCCGCACGCCCTCGAAGGCCAGCGCCGCTTCCGGCGCGGCGCCGGCCGCGGTCATGGCACCGCCCGCGCCCGCGCGATCACCGCATCGATGTCGAAGCGGCTGAAATCCGGCACCAGCGCGTTGGTGTAGATGGCCTCCAGCGGCACGTCGGTGCGGCGCAGCTGCCCGTTCTCCCGCAGGATGTCGATGTTGGTGCGCCAGCCTTCCTCGGCGAAATCGCCCCAGCGGCGGCTGCGCACATCGCCCGGCGGGATCTTGTTCGCCAGGTTGTCGAGCATGATGCGCACCGCATCGGCCATGTTGCGCTGCGCATCGCCGCCGGTCGGCCGCAGCGAGGGATGCAGCTGCCAGGACAGCCGCACGCAGGCTTCCGGATTCGCCTCGCAGGCCACCAGCCCCATCGTGTAGGCGCGGCCGAAGCGGCGCAGCAGGTCGGGGTTGTTGCGGATGGTGTCGCTGTGCGCGGCGAAGGAATTGCCGGAGATGGCGCGGTACTTCTCCGGCAGCGGGATGCGCCGGATCGGCGTGCCGGCGACGGCGATCTGCGAATGCACCACGTCGAACTGGTTCAGCGCATCCACCTGCCCCGTGCGGAAGGCGTTCACCGCCGCCGGGCCCTGGCCGACGGGGATGATCTCCACGCCGCGCTGCGGGTCGATGCCGGCCTCGCGCAGCATCGCGCGGGTGACGGGGACATTGCCGGTGGACAGCGCGATCACGCCGATCCGCTTGCCGCGCAGGTCGGCCAGCGTGCGGATCGGGCTGTTCTCCAGCACCACGATCTCCCAGTTGTAGACGCGGGTGACGTTGTAGAAGAACTGGATCGGCAGCGGGTCGCGCCCGGTCTCGTGCGACAGGATGACCAGGTCCGGGATCGGGTAGCCCACGGTGATCTGCCGGCTGGCGATCTGCGGCAGCAGCACGCCGGTGCCGTCGAACTGCACGGTGGTCAGGTCGATGTCGTTCTCGCGGAAGAAGCCCATCACCTCGGCCATGTACATCGCAGCATTGGCCAGCCCGACGCGGGAGGCGGTGCCGTAGGTCACGCGGTCGCGCGCCAGCGCCGGCCCCGCCAGGAGCATCAGGCCGAGCAGCGCCACGAGGCTGCGTCTCAGGATCATCACCGTCCCCCTTCGCCGCGGCCGCGCCATTCTCCGGGTGGAACGCGCGGCCGCTTCGCCGTCCCGCCCCTTTGCCTCACGCGCTGCGCACGGCATCGGCGCGATGCCGCGCGCCTCGGCAGCATCATCCCGGCGCCGCGGCGCCGGGCAGGCGCGACGCCTGGCCAAGCAGGATCCGGGCCAAGCCGCAGCGCCAGTCTCGGCGCAGCCGGCGGCGCTTGGCAAGCGGGCCGGTTGCCCGCGGGCGCGCCGGGGTTCACTCTTCCCCGCATGCCAGCGGGGGATCGCATGCCGGATCGCGCCATCGGCCGCGCGCTGCCGCGGGACGCGTCGCGTCGCCTCGTCGCCGGCGGCGGCCGCTTCCTCGACGACCATGCGGAGCGCGGCGAGCTGCATGCCGCCTTCCTGCGCAGCCCGCTGCCGCATGCGCGCTTCACGCTGCACACCGATGCCGCCGCCGCGCTGCCCGGCGTCGCCGCGGTGCTGACGGCGCGCGACCTCGCCGCGGTCTGCCGGCCCTGGCGCACCGTCTCCAAGGGGTTTCCGGGGCTGGTCTCGCCCGAACAGGCCCCGCTCGCCGATGGCCGCGCCAGCTGGCAGGGCGAGCCGGTGGCCATGGTGCTCGCCGCCTCCCGCGCCATCGCGGAGGACGCAGCGGAAGCCATCGACGCGGCGTGGGAGGAACTGCCCGCGGTGACCGATGTGCAGGCCGCGCTCGCCCCCGGCGCGCCGCCCGTGCATCCGGGGCTGGAGGGCAACCGCGCCTGGGGCACCACCATCCGCCACGGCGATCCCGACGCCGCCTTCGCCGCCGCCGCGCTGGTGGTGGAGGAACGGCTGGTCTTCACCCGCCACACCGGCGTGCCGCTGGAACCGCGCGGCGCGCTGGCGCTGTGGGAGAAGGGCACCGGCGCGCTGACGATCCGCCTGTCGCACCAGATGCCGCACCAGATGCGGCTGCACCTCGCCGAGCAGCTCGGCCTGCCGGTCAACCGCGTGCGCGTGGTCGCCGCCGATGTCGGTGGCGGCTTCGGCATCAAGATGCATGTGTACCAGGACGAGATGGCGGTGGCCGCCGCGTCGCGCCTGCTCGCGCGGCCGGTGCGCTGGGTGGCGGACCGGCTGGAATCGATGCTGGCCGACATCCATGCGCGGGAGCATGTCGTCACCGCGCGCCTCGCGGTGGATGCCGAGGGCCACATGCTGGGCTTCGACGTGCAGGATCTGCAGGGCCTCGGCGCCGTCTCGGTCTATCCGCGCAGCAGCACGGTCGAGGCGATGAGCCTGCTGCGCACGCTCGGCGCGCCCTATCGCTTCGCGCATGCCCGCGCGCGCATCGACAGCGTGCTGCAGAACAAGGTGCCGACCGGGCAGTACCGCGCCGTCGGCGCGCCGATCGGCTGCGCGGTGACCGAGCGCCTGATCGAGAAGGCCGCGGCCGCGCGCGGCGAGGACGCGCTTGCCTTCCGCGCGCGCAACCTGCTGCGGGCAGAGGAGATGCCGCTGGTCAACGGCTTCGGCGCCGCGCTGCACGGCCTGCACCACCATGCGGCGCTGGAGAAGGCGCGCGCGCTGATGGACCTGCCCGCGCTGCGCGCCGAGATCGCCGCAGGCCGCGCGGCGGGCCGGCTGCTCGGCCTCGGGCTTGCGGTGACGGTGGAGTTCACCGCCTCCGGCCCCGCCATCTATGGCGGCGCGGGCGTGCCGGTGGCCGCCACCGACACCGTCGTCGCGACGCTGGAGCCGACGGGCGAGGTCAGCGCCCAGGCCTCGATCACCGAGATCGGCCAGGGCATCACCCAGGGCCTGGCGCAGGTGCTGGCCGATGCGGTCGGCGTGCCGGCCGGGGCGGTGCGGGTGGAGGCGGGCGACACGGCGGCCGCGCCGCATGGCGGCGGCGCCTGGGCCAGCCGCGGCGCGGCGATCGGCGGTGAAGCCGCCTGGGGCGCCGGGCGCGCGCTGCGCGCGCAGCTGCTCGACGCCGCCGGCGCGCTGCTGCAGGCCGAGCCCGGCACGCTCGACATAAGCGACGGCGCGATCCTGGATGCCGCCGGCACGCCGCGGATGACGCTGGCGGAGCTCGGCCGTCTCATGCTGTTCCGCGGGCATGAATTGCCGCGCGGCGTGACGCCCTCGCTCTCGGCGGCCTTCCACTATCGGCGCGAGGGCGATGCGACGCTGGCCAACAACGGCGTGCATGCCGCGCTGGTGGAGCTGGATGGCGGCAGCGGGCTGGTGCGCGTGCTGCGCTACTGGATGGTCGGCGATTGCGGCCGCGTGCTGAACCCGCTGCTGGTGGATGGCCAGTATCGCGGCGGCATCGCCACCGGCATCGGCGAGGCGCTGCTGGAAGCCTGCCGCTACGATGCCGACAGCGGCCAGTTCCTGTCCGGCACGCTGGCCGACTACCTGCTGCCGATGGCGACCGACATCCCCGACATCACGCTGGGCCATGTCGAGACGCCCTATCCGCGCAGCGCGGTCGGCGCGAAGGGCGCCGGCGAATCCGGCACCTGCGGCGCGCCGGCGGCCATCCTGAACGCGGTGAACGACGCGCTGGCCGCGGCGGGCGGCGGCGCGGTGACGGAGCTGCCGATCCAGCCCGTCGCGGTGCTGCGCGCGCTGGGGCGGCTGGCATGACGCCCGCCCGCTTCGCCTATGCGCGGCCGGCCACGCTGGACGCCGCGCTGGACATGCTTGCGCGCGAGGAGGAGGCGACGCCGCTCGCCGGCGGGCAGAGCCTGGTGCCGATGATGGCGATGCGCGTCGCGCGCCCCGCGCTGCTGGTGGACCTGAACGCGCTGCCGGGGCTGGACGCGATCGAGGCCACGCCGGGCGTGCTGCGCATCGGCGCGCTGGCGCGCCACGCCGCGGTGCTGGACCACGAGCTGGTCGCGGCGGAAGCGCCGCTGCTGGCGCTGGCGCTGCGCGAGGTGGCGCATCCGGCCATCCGCAACCGCGGCACGCTGGGCGGCAGCCTGTGCCTGGCCGACCCGGCGGCGGAGCTGCCGGCCTGCATGGTGGCGCTGGACGCCACGCTGGTGCTGGCCTCCGCGGCGCGCGGCGAACGGCGCGTGGCGGCGCGCGACTTCTTCGCCGGCCTCTACGCCACCGCCCGCCGCGCCGACGAATTGCTGCTGCGCGCCGAGATCCCGCGCGCGCCCGGCTGGTCGCCCTGGTTCGAGGAGGTGGCGCGCCGCCGCGGCGACTACGCGATCGCGGGCCTCGCCGTGATGGCGCGGCGCGAGGCCGGGCGCATCGCCGCGCTGCGCCTGGCCTTCTGCGGCGTGGAGGCCGCGCCGCGCCGGCTGCCGGAGGTGGAGGCCGCGGTGATCGAGGGACGCGACGCGGCGGCGCTTCTGCCCGGCCTGCTCGCGCCGCTCGGCTCGGCCGAGGCGCCGGCCGCCTATCGCCTGCACCTGGCGCAGCTGCTGCTGCGCCGCGCGACGGAGCACGCCCATGCTGCCGCCTGACGAGCCGCTCGCCGAGATCGCCTGCCGGGTCAATGGCCGCGCCGTGCGGGGCCGCGCGGCGCTGCGCCAGACGCTGGTGGAATGGCTGCGCGCCGATCTCGGCCTGACCGGCAGCCATGTCGGCTGCGCGCATGGCGTCTGCGGCGCCTGCCATGTGCGGCTGGACGGCGCGGTGGTGCGCGGCTGCCTGGTGCTGGCCGCGCAGGCCGATGGCGCCACGGTCGAGACGATCGAGGCCGCGGGCGGGCCCGAGGAGGCGGCGCTGCGCGACGCCTTCGTCGCCCATGCCGGGCTGCAATGCGGCTTCTGCACGCCGGGGATGATCCTGCAGGCGGCGGAGCTGCTGCAGCGGAACCCCGCGCCATCGCGCGAGGCGATCCGCGACGCGCTGTCGGGCAATTACTGCCGCTGCACCGGCTACCACGCGATCGTGGACGCGGTGGAGGCGGCGGCGCGCGCGCTGCGCGGGCCGGCCGCGACGGCGTGACGCGGCTTGGCGTCGTGCCACGCGCGTGACCGCGCCGGCGGCGACGCCGCCGCGGATCGCGCGCTACGCCTCGGTCAGTTCCAGCGTCGAAGGATGGAACAGCGCCTCCGGCTCGATCGGCGCGGCGCACATGCCGTCCGCCACGGCGAAGCGGATCATCGCCGCGATCTCCGCGCGGTTGCGCGCGAAGCCGTAGGGCCAGGGATCGCCGCCGATCAGCGCCATCTGCGCCTCCGCCTCCGCCGCGATCCAGGGCAGCGAGACGCGCAGCACGTTGACCAGCCGCAGCTCCGCCAGCGACAGCGCCTTGGCCTTCGCGAAGGCGTGGAACAGCGCGGCGGGGAGCCAGGGATGCGCCGCGGCGACATCCTTGCGCACGGTCAGGCAATGCATGATCGGGAAGAAGCCGGTGGCGCGGAAATACGCCTCCTCCTCCCGCCGGTAGTCGGGGAACAGCCGCGCGACGGGCGCGGTGGCGCGGGCGAAGCAGCTCGGCGGGCGGGGGCCGATGATGGCGTCGAGCCTGCCATCGGCGAGCATCGCGTTCAGCGTCTCCTCCGCGCCGATCGCGCGCACGTCGAGGCCGGGCGGCAGGTCGAGCTTCACGCGCTCGCCCGCGCCCGGCTTCTCGAGCCCGCCGGTGCGCCAGGCGATGCCGCGCGTGTCGACGCCGTAGTGCTCCCGCAGCATGCCGCGCACCCACAGCGCTGCGGTCTGCTGGTATTCCGGCAGGCCGATGGTGCGGCCCGCCAGGTCCGCCGCGCTGGCGATGCCGCGGTCGCTGCGGATGTAGATCGCCGAATGGCGGAAGGCGCGGGAGAGGAAGACGGGCACGCCGACATAGGGCGCGTCGCCGCGTGCCGTCGTCACGATGTGCGACGACATCGACAGCTCCGTCACCTCGAAGGCGCGCTCGCGCAGCGCGCGGCGGAAGATGTCGTCCTCCTCCGGCACGCGGTGCAGCGCGGCCCCTTCCACCGCGACGCGGCCATCGAGCAGCGGCCGGCTGCGGTCGGTGAGGAAGCAGGCGAAGGACAGCGCCAGCGGCGCGGCCTGCGCGGCGCCTGTCGGGCCCGGCATGCGTCTTCTTCCCTTCCCGCGGTCAGTCCGCCGTCACGCCGATGTCCTGCACCACCGCGCGCCAGCGCGCCACTTCCGAGTCCACGAAGCGGTGGAAGGCGGCGGGGCTCTCGCTCGGCGCCGGCACCGCGCCGGCATCCAGCAGGCGGCGCGCGATGCCCTCGTCGCGCAGCGTCGCGGTGATCGCCTGGAACAGCCGGCGCACGATCGGCTCCGGCGTGCCGGCGGCGACATGCATCCCCTGCCACGAGGAGGAGACGTAGCGTGGGAAGCCAAGCTCCGCGAGGGTCGGCACGTCGGGCAGGCCCGGGAAGCGCTGCGCGGTGGTCACCGCGAGCGGGCGCGCGCGGCCGGACTGCACGGCGCCGAAGGCCGTCGGCACGGTGGTCAGCATCACGTGCAGGTGCCCCGCGATCAGGTCGTTGATCGCGGCCCCTGCGCCGCCGCGATAGGGCACGTTGACGACGCGCAGCCCCTCGCCCTTCGCGAAGACCTCCATCTCCAGGCGGTTCTGGCTGGCGCTGCCGGCGGAGCCCGAATTCAGCGCGCCCGGATTGGCGCGCGCATGGGCGATGAACTCCGCCACGTTGCGCACGGGCAGGGACGGGTTCACCACCAGGATGTTCGGCGTCTCCACCACCAGCGTCACATGCACGAAGTCGCGCATCGGGTGCCAGGTGAGGCCCTGGAAGGCCGCCGGGTTCACCGCGATGGCGCCGGCATTGCTCAGCGCCATGGTGTAGCCGTCGGGCGCGGAGCGCGCGGTGGTTTCGAGCCCGATATTGCCGGTGGCGCCGGCGCGGTTCTCGATCACCACCGTGCGGCCGCCGAATTGCTGCTGCAGCACCGGCTGCAGGATGCGCGCGACGATATCGTTCGCCCCGCCCGGCCCGAAGGGCACGATCAGCCGCAGCGGGCGGGAGGGGAAGTCGTCCTGCGCCAGCGCGGGGCGCGCCAGCGCCGCGGCGAAGGGCAGCGACCCGAGGGTTGCGAGGGCCTGGCGACGCGTTCTCATCTTTCGTTCCTCCCTGAAGCGGACGGTGTCTAGGGCGGGCCGAGCGCCGCCACCGCGCGGAACAGCGCCTCCACCGGCGCGCGCGCGAGCCCGCCCGAGGTGATGAAGACCAGCCGCGAGCAGCGGCGCTGCGGATCTGGCCAGGCTTCCAGCTCCACCGGCGGGTGCAGCAGGTGGCGCACCGCATGCACCACCACCGGGCCGCGGCAGCCTTCCACCGCCAACAGCCCCTTGGCGCGCAGCAGGTCCGCGCCGCGCATCTCGCAGAGCAGGCCGAGCGTCGCGGTCAGGCCGCGCCAGGGCAGCGGGCGGTCGAAGCCGAGCGTGAAGGTGGCGAGGTCCGCGGCGTGGCGCGGCGCATCGGCCTGCAGCGGGCCCGGCGGCGGCAGGCTCGATTCCGCCAGCAGGAAATCGGGATCCACCATGCCGAGCCGCGCCTCGGCCAGCGGCGCATCGGGGTTGATCGCGCGGATCTCGGCCGCCAGCCGCGCCGTCTCCGCCGCGCCGGCGAGGTCGGCCTTGCTGGTCACGATGCGGTCGGCGATCGCGATCTGCCGACGCGCTTCCGGCGCATCGCGCAGCGCGGCGCGGCCGGTCGCCGCATCGGCCACGGCGATGATGGCCTGCACGTGGTATTCCCGCGCCAGCGACCGCTCGCCGAGGAAGGTCTGCAGCACCGGCATCGGGTCGTCCGCGCCCGACAATTCCAGCACCACGCGCTGGAAGGGCGGCACCGCGCCGCGTGCGCGGTCGTGCAGCAGCGCGCGGAAGGTCTCCTCCAGGTCGGACCGCACCGCGCAGCAGAGACACCCGTTGCCCAGCAGCGCGACCTTGCCCTCCGCGGCGGGCGCGAGCAGCGCCTGGTCGATGCCGATCTCGCCGAACTCGTTGACGACGACGGCGGTGTCGCGCCCCGCCTCGCTCTCCAGCAGCGCCTTGACCAGCGTGGTCTTGCCGGCGCCGAGGAAGCCGGTGACCAGGATCACCGGCATGCGCGCGCCGCGCGGGCGGCGCTGCCGCCGCCCGAAGGGCCCGGCCGCCGCGCCGGCCGGGAAGACGCCGGCGAGGATCGCCGCGTCGGTCATCGCGGCCGCTGCACGATCAGAACTCCATCTCCAGGATATAGAGGCCGCCGATCGCGCGGTCGACGCAGAACACCACGCCGCGGTCGTCCACGAAGACGTCGTTGATCTGGATGGAGCCCATCGGCGAGCCGCGCGGCGCTTCCGGCACGAAGTGGCCGACCTCCGCCGGGCGGTAGGGATCGCTGATGTCGAAGGCGCGCAGCCCGCCGTTGAAGAAGGTGCCGAGGATGATGTTCTCGGACTGCCAGCAGCCCGGCACCGGCACGTTCTCGTGCAGATTGTGCGCGCCGAAGCGGCCGCCGCGGTTCTTGAACTCCGCGACCGGCGGCATCGGGCAGGTGGCGATCGGCACCGGGTTGCGCTCGTCGCGCGCGTCCATGATCCAGACCAGCTTCGGCCAATCCTCGGCGTTGTCCACCGTGCTCTCGTCGGTGACGACGTAGAGGTCACGGCCGAACAGCGGCAGGATGGTGTGGGTGAAGCCGTGATAGGGCGGCGAATTGTCCCAGCGCGAGACCACGGTCGGCAGCGACTTGTCGGAGATGTCGAGGATGAACATCCCGCCGTCCAGGTAGCCCAGGTAGCAGCGGTCAGGGCGCTGCGGGTAGACGTTGGTGTTGTGGGCGCGGAAGCCGCTGTCGATGATCGGCTCGCGGTGGCGTTCCAGCTTCGGCGCGTTGTCGCCGACGCGCTGGCCGGGCATCCACCAGCGGCCGACCTCCTCCGGCTTGCTCGGGTTGCGCACGTCGACGATGCGGTAGAACTGGTCGTCCTTCATGTCGTGCGGCTGGAAGTCGCGCGCGCCGGCGGCCATGTGGACGTATTCGCCGTCGCAGAACCACAGCTGGTGCACGCCGCGCGAATACGGGCCCGAGGCGTCGAAGAAGCCGATGCTGCGCGGTGCTTCGGGCGTCGAGATGTCGAACAGCTCGAAGCCCGCGGGCTGCATGTCCGCGCGCTTGGTCTGGTAGGCCACCGCCATGATGTCGCCCGCCGTCTCCAGCGAGTTCGACCGCATGTCGCGATGCGGCAGGTCGGTCTGCACCACCACCTTCGGGTTGCGCGGATCGCTGACATCGATGGCGGTGAAGTTCTTCGGCGCGCTCTCATGCGCGGCCCAGAGGATGCGCCGCCCGTCCTTGGCGATCTGCATGGACAAGCCCTCGCCCATGCCGCCGAAGCCGTTCAGCTCGTGCTGGCCGATCAGGCGGAAGTTCCAGGTGGCGGCGTGCCTCGTCTCGGCGCGGGCGATGCTCATGGGGTCGTGCTCTCCGGTGTTCAGCCGATGGTGATGCCGAGCTCGCGGATCAGCGCCGTCCAGCGCGCCACCTCGCCCTCGACATAGGATGCGAAGCCGGCCTGGCTCTCGTTCGGGCGCAGGCGCATGCCCTGGCGCTCCAGGTTGCCGGCGATGTCGGTGTCGCGCAGCACGCGGGTCGCCTGGGCGTGCAGCGCCTCGACCACCGCCGCGGGCGTGCCGGCGGGTGCGAAGAGGCCGTTCCACAGCGCGGTGGTCAGCTCGGGGAAGCCGACCTCGGCCGTCGTCGGCACCTCCGGCAGCTGTGGCAGCCGTTCGCGCGCCACGACGGCCAGCGCGCGCAGGCGGCCGGTCGCCAGGTGCTGCTGCGCGGTGATCAGGTTGAACTCCGCCAGCTGCGCATCGCCGCGCAGCGTCGTGGTCACCATCTCGCCCGCGCCGCGCAGCGGCAGGTGGGTCAGCTGGATGCCGGCGCGGCGGGCGAACAGCTCCATGTCGATGTGCTGGTAGGAACCGATGCCGGCCGAGGCATAGATCAGCGGCTGCGGCGCCGCCTTCGCGCGTTCGATGAACTCGGCCATGCTGCGCGCGGGGAAGTCGCCGGGCACCAGGATGACCTGCGGCGTCTCGCCCAGATGCGCGACGGGGACCAGGCCACGCGCCGGCGTCATCGGCCGGTCGGCCGGCGCGGCGGCGGAATTGATGGCGTGGGTCGAGACGTTGTTGACGATCAGCACATGGCCGTCGGGGCGTTCGCGCATCACCGCGTCGTTGGCGATCCAGCCATTCGCGCCGGGGCGGTTCTCCACCACCACGGGCTGGCCGATGCCGCGCGACATCGGCTCGGCGATGGCGCGGGCGATCAGGTCCGTGGTGCCGCCGGGGACGAGTGGCACGATGATGCGCACCGCGCGCTGCGGCCAGGCCTGGGCGCGCGCCGTGCCGGCCGCGGCGATGGCGACGACGCCAAGCAAGGCGGCGCGGCGGCTGATGCGTGGCATTCCCGTTCCCTCCCCTGTCGGCCGCTTCCGGCCCTTGTCCCGGCGGCGTATCGGGCTCAGTCGATGCTGATGTTGGCGGCGCGCACCAGTTCGCGCATCGCGGCGTGGTCGCGTGCCAGCGCGGCGCCGAACTCGGCCGGCGTGTTGCCCACCACCTCGTAGGCCAGGCCTTCCAGCCGCGTGCGCACGGCGGGCGTCGCCAGCGCTTCGCGCAGCGCGGCGTTCAGCCGGGCGACGGCAGGCTCCGGCGTGCCGCCGGGCGCCAGCAGCGCGCCCCAGGTGAAGAAGCTGAAGCCGGGCAGGCCTGATTCCGCCAGCGTCGGCACCTCCGGCAGCGTCTCGACGCGGGTCGGCCCCGCGGTCGCCAGGATGCGCACGCGCCCGGCTTCGGCCAGCGGCACCGGCGTCGGCAGGCCGAAGAAGCCGGCCGGCACCTCGCCGGCCGCCACCGCGTTGAGGGCCGGCGTCGCGCCGCGATAGCCGACATGGTTCATGCGCACGCCCGCGGCCTGCAGGAACATCTCCATCGCCACGTGCTGCGGGCTGCCGGGCCCGCCGGAGGCATAGTCGACCTGCCCCGGCCGCGCGCGCGCCGCCTCGATCAGCCCCGCGACGTCGCGGGCCGCGAAGCCGGCATGCGCGACCAGCGCCCAGCGGATGCGCGCCACCTGGCCGACCGGCACGAAGTCGCGCAGCGGGTCGTAGCCGGGGGTCGCATGCATGTTGGGCAGCATCGTCATCACCGCGTCGTTCACCGCGGCCAGCGTGTAGCCATCCGCCGCGGTGCGCGCGGCGTTGCGCATGCCGATCATGCCCGAGGCGCCGGTCTGGTTCTCGATCACCAGGCGCTGGCCGAGGATCTCGCCCATGCGCTCCGCCACGATGCGCACCATCACGTCGACGGCGCTGCCCGCGGCGAGCGGCATGATCACGCGGATGGGCCGGTTCGGGAAGGCCGCGTCCTGCGCGCGCAGGCCGGGCGCCACCAGCAGCGCGGGCAGCGCCAGTGCCGCGCGTCGCGGCAGCGCGGCGTTCGGCGCGCGCGGCGGCAGTGCGGCTTTCGGCGCGTGGACCGAAAGCGCGCCGGTCGCCGCGTGGGCATGCTGTGCGAGGGGCGGCTTCGGCACGCCTCGTCTCCTCCCGTGATGCAGCCGGTTGCACCGGCTTGCCTCAGGACGACATAGGACATATTCACGTGGCATGGAAGTCAAGAGCGTCGAGGCCGGCGACGGCGCCGCCCCTCCGGCGGCCGATCGCCGGGCCGCTGACGGGCGGCGCGCGGCGTCGGGGCTGCGGCCGCTGCGCGGCGGGCCGGCGGTGCCGCTGTGGTTGCAGGTGAAGCACGCGCTGCGCGACCTGGCCAGCTTCGAACTGCGCCCCGGCGACCAGATCCCGACGGAGGCGGAGATCGGCACGCATTACGGCGTGTCGCGCATCACCGTGCGGCAGGCCATCACCTCGCTGGTCGAGGAAGGACTGCTGCATCGCCACCAGGGGCGCGGCACCTTCGTGCGCGCGCGCCGGCAGGATGCGCCGCTCTCCGATCCCGGGCATTTCCTGGCGACCCCCTTCGATGCCACGCCGGATGCCGAGGCGCGGCCGCATGCCGCGGAGACGGTGCCCTGCCCGGACTGGGTCGCCGAGAAGCTCGGCATCGCCGATGGCGCGATGGTGCACAAGCTGCGCCTTCTGCTGTGCCGCGGCGAGGCGGTGCTGGCAGCGCGCACCGGCTTCGTGCCGGCCGCTCTCGCGCCCGACCTGCTGAGCGCGCCGCGATCGGAGCCGATGCACCTGCTGCTGGAACGCGAATTCGGCCTGCAGGCGCTCGAGGCGCAGGAGCGGCTGGAGGTGATCGGCGCGGATGCCTGGCGCGCCCGGCTGCTCGGCGTCGCGGAACACGCGCCGCTGGTGCTGACCGAGCGGCTTGCGCTGGATGCCGCCGGGCGCGGCATCGAATACGCGCGCACCTACTACCGCGCCGACAGCTTCTCCTTCACGCGGACGCTGCGGCGGGGCGAGTTGCGGATGATCAGGCCGCGCGGCTGAACCGGCGCGGAACGACGGGGAGGGAGACGGATCGATGCCGGTGATCGACGCGCATGCGCATGTGCTGACCGAGGCGATGATCGCCACCACCGCGCGCGAGGTGCCGTCCTGCGCGCCGCGGCTGACGAAGCTGACGGAGGACGCGGCGCTGCTCGAGATCCTCGACGTCAAGCAGAACCCCTTCCCGCGCGCCGCCTGGGACCTGGAGCGGCGCTTCGCCGATCTCGCCGCGCAGCGCATCGACGCGCAGGTGGTGTGCAACGTGCCGCATACCTTCCTCTACGAGGCCGATGCCGGCGCGGCCGCGACGGTCGCGGAGATCCAGAACGAGGCGATCGGCGCGCTCTGCCGCGCGCAGGCGGGCAGGCTGCACGGGCTGGCGACGGTGGCGATGCAGGATCCGCGCGGCGCGGCGGCGGCGCTGGATCGCGCGGTCACCGTGCACGGGCTGCGCGGGCTGCATCTCGGCTCCAACATCCGCGGCGGCAACCTGGACGATCCGTCGCTGGATGCGGTGTGGGAGGTGGCGGATCGCCATGGCCTCTTCGTGCTGGTGCATCCGCACAAGGTCGCGGCCGCGCCGCGCATGAAGGATTTCTACCTGACGAACCTGGTGGGCAACCCGCTGGAGACGACGATCGCCGCCGCGAGCCTGGTGTTCGGCGGGGTGATCGAGCGGCATCCGCGCATCGCCTTCTGCCTCTCGCATGGCGGCGGCTTCGTGCCCTTCCAGTCCGGCCGCTTCCGGCATGGCTGGCGCGTGCGCAGCGAGCCGAAGGCGCGGCTGAAGGGCGATCCGGCGGAGAGCCTCGGCCGGCTGTTCTTCGACAGCATCACCCATGCGGCGGGCCCGCTGCGCTTCCTGCTCTCCGAAGTCGGCGAGGAGCGCATCGTCTTCGGCACGGACTACCCGTTCGACATGGGCACCACCACCGGCGTCGAGGAGATCGAGGCCGCGATCGAGAACGCCGCGACGCGCGAGGCGATGCTGTCGGGCAACATCCGCCGCCTGCTGAAGCTGGACGGGGGCTGAGCCATGGCGCTCGACGAAGCCACCGCGGCCGCGCTGCCGCGCCACCGCCATCCGGCGATGATCGCCTTCATCGCCGCCATCCTGGCCGCGCATGGCATGCGCGCCGCGGATGCGCAGCGCGTCGGCGAGCTGATGGTGGAAGCCGACCTGACCGGCGCGGACGGGCACGGCATCTTCCGCCTGCCGCAGTATGTCCGCCGGCTGCGCAAGGGCGGCATGAACCCGACGCCCGGGATCACCGTCTCCCGCCGTGCGCCGGCGGTGGCGATGGTGGAGGGCGACAACGCGATCGGCCACCTGGTGATGTCGAAGGCCGGCGAGACCGCGATCGACATCGCGCGGGAGACGGGCGTGGCCTGGGTCGGCGCGCGCCGTTCCAACCATGCGGGATCGGGCGCGGTGCATGCCTGCCTGCCGCTTTCCGCCGGCATGATCGGCATCTACACCGTGGTCGCCAGCGCCAACCACATGGCGCCCTGGGGCGGCACGGACAGCCTGCTGGGCACCAACCCGCTGGCGATCGCGATCCCGATGGGGGACGCCGATCCGGTGGTGCTGGACATGGCGACCACCGTCGTCTCCTACGGCACGGTGAAGAGCCATGCGCTGATGGGCACGCCGATGCCGGAAGGCTGGATGGTGGATGCGCGGACCGGCGAGCCGCTGACCGATCCGAAGCGCAGCAAGGACGGCATCCTGCTGCCGATCGGCGGCTACAAGGGCGCGGGGCTGGCGCTGATGCTCGGCCTGCTGGCGGGGCCGCTGAACAGGGCGGCCTTCGGCAAGGATGTCGTGGATTTCAACGCGGACGAGCAGACGGTGACGGAGACAGGGCATGTGCTGATCGCCCTCGACGTCGCGCGCTTCCTCGATCCCGCCGAGTTTCGCGCCGAGGTGGCGCGGCACCTGGACGACCTGCGCCATTCGGCGCGCCTGCCCGGCGTGGCGCGCATCCGCCTGCCCGGCGAGATGCGCGCGGCGCGGCGGCGCGACCGCGCCGCGAACGGCGTGCCGATCCCGCCGGCACTGCTGGCGCAGCTGGATGCGCTGGCGGAGGAATGCGGGGTGGCGAAGCTTGGCGCGCGCTGAAGGCGGCGCTCAGCCGCCCGCGTCTTCCGGCACCAGGATGCAGTCGGCGGGCGCGGCGGCCAGCGCCAGCGTGGCGCCGGGCGGCGGCGGCGACGTGCCGCGTTCCAGCTCGATCGATGCGGGCGCCGCGCCGTCCACCAGCAGGTCCAGCAGCGTGACGGCACCGCGGTAGCGCGCGCCGGTCACCTGTGCCGACAGCGCATTCCAGCCTTCCGGCGCGGCGCCGATTCGCAGCGCCTCAGGCCGCACCAGCAGGCCGTGGCGCGACGCGATGCGCGACGGCGGCGCACAGGCCAGCGCGGTGCCGCGCGCGGTGACGAAGCCGCCCGGCTCCACGCGGCCTTCCAGCCACAGCGCGCTGCCCAGGAATTCCGCGACGAAGCGGCAGGCGGGGCGTTCATAGACTTCGCGGGCCGTGCCGAGCTGCAGCACGCGGCCCTGCGACATGATGGCGATGCGGTCGGCCAGCGCCATCGCCTCCTCCTGGTCGTGGGTGACGATCAGGGTGGTGGTGCCGATGCGCGTGAGGATGCCGCGCAGTTCCGCCTGCAGCGCGCCGCGCAGCTTGGCGTCGAGGTTCGACAGCGGCTCGTCCAGCAGCAGCAGCTGCGGCTCGATCGCCAGCGCGCGGGCCACCGCCACGCGCTGCTGCTGCCCGCCCGAAAGCTGCGCCGGCCGCCTGGCGCCGAGGCCGGACAGGCGAACGAGGTCCAGCATCGCGTCGACACGCGCCGCGCGTGCCGCCGCGTCGCGGCCGCGCCGGCGCAGGCCATAGGCGATGTTGTCCGCCACCGTCATGTGCGGGAACAGCGCATAGTCCTGGAAGACCAGGCCGATGTCGCGGCCATGCGGCGGCAGCCGCGACAGGTCGCGCCCGCCGAGCCAGACGCTGCCCGAATCCGCCGTCTCGAAGCCCGCCACGATGCGCAGCGTGGTGGTCTTGCCGCAGCCGGAGGGGCCGAGCAGCGCCACCACCTCGCCCGCCCCGGCATCGAGCGAGGCGCCGTCCAGCGCCAGCATCCTGCCGAAGCGGCGCGTCAGGTTCTGCACCTCGAGCGTCATCCGCGCGCCCCCACATCGCCGGCCAGGCGCTCGATGCCGATGGTGCGGTCCAGCAGCACCAGCAGCACCACCGTGGCCGCCAGGAACACGGTGGAGACGGCGGCGATGGTGAGGTTGAGGTTCGCCCGCATCTCCGCCACCAGCGCGATCGGCAGCGTCTGGGTGAAGGCGTCGGAGAGGAACAGGCTGACCGCCACCTCGTCGAAGGACAGCACGAAGGCCATCGCCGCGCCGGCGACGATGCCGCTGCGCGCCGCCGGCACCGCCACGTCCCACAACGCGCGGAATTCCGACGCACCGAGCGACATCGCCGCTTCCACCTGCGACCGCTTCACGCCGATCAGGCTGGCCGCCACCGCGCGCAGCGTGAACGGCAGGGTGATGACGACATGCCCCAGGATCAGCCGCGTCATCGGTTCGTAGATGCCGAGCCGCGCGGTGAAGACCAGCAGCGAGAAGCCGATGACGACGGTGGGTATGAATTTCGGCGAGAGGAACGCGGCCTCCATCGCTTCCCGCCCCGGCAGGCGCGGATCGGCCAGCGCCAGCGCGGCGGCCAGCCCGACGGCGGTGGCGATGGCCGCCGCGATCACGCCGAGCTGCAGGCTGACGAACAAGCCATCCGTATAGGCCGGGTTGTCCAGGAAGGCGCGGTACCAGCGCAGCGAGAAGTCGCGCGGCGGGAAGGGCCCGAGGAAGCTGCGATCGTCGAAGGACATCAGGCAGGCGACCAGCAGCGGCACCAGCAGGAAGGCCACCGCCGCCAACACGGCGACGCGCGCCGCGACGCGGCCAGCGAGGTCCAGCGCCGCGCCGATCACAGCCGCGCCCCCGGCAACACGCGCCGCGCCAGCGCCGACAGGCCATAGACCACGGCGAAGGCCAGGACGAGCATCACCACGCCGATGGCGGCGCCCGACGGGTAGTTCCCGATATCGGCGAAGCGCGTGTACATCAGGCTGGTCGCCAGCGTGACGATGCCGCGGCCCAGGATCAGCGGCACGACGAAGTTGCTGATGCACATCGCCAGCGCCACCAGGAAGGCCGAGACCAGGCCCGGCGCCGCCAGCGGCAGCACCACGCTGACCACCACGTCCGATCGCCGCGCGCCGAGCGAGGCGGCCGCTTCCTCCAGCCTCGGCGGCAGGGCGCGGAAGGTGCCGACCAGCATCAGCGCCACGACCGGCATGGTGAAGTGCAGCAGCCCGATCGCCACCTGCACCTCCGCGTAGCGCGGGCTGCGCGGCGCGATGCCGGTCAGCGCGCCGAGCGGCGCCAGCGGGCCGAGCGAGCCCCAGGCCATCTCGATCGCGTAGAGCCGCGCGATCAGGCTCATCACCAGCAGCCCGACCAGCAGCGCCAGCAGCAGCTTGCGCAGCAGCGCGCTGCGGCTGCGCACGGCGGCGAAGGCGAGCGGCGCGCCGAACAGCACCGAAAGCCCGGCGACGATGATCCCGAAGCGGAACGTCTCCTGGAAGTAGAACAGGTAGGCCGGCGCCAGCAGCTCGGTGTAGTTGCCGAGCGTGACGCCCTCCCCCGGGCGGATGCTGCCGGGGACGAAGGGCTTCAGGCTTTCCAGCACCAGCAGCACCACCGGCCCGCCCATCAGGGCGAGCAGCAGCAGCAGCCCCGGCGCCGCCAGCCACAGCGCGACGGGGATGCGGCGCATCAGGCGCGGCGGATCAGCGGCGTGATCTCCTGCTCCCAGCGCCGCGTCCAGCCATCCACCTGGGTTGCCATGTAGGCGTAGTCGGGGATGTAGGCGAAGCGGTCGAGCTCGTCGGGGCGGTAGAAGATGTCGGCGATCGCCGGGCTCGCGGTCGCGCTGCGGTTGGTGGGGCCGGAGCCGAGCGGCATGTTGTAGCGCGTGTTGATCTCGGCGGTGGCGAAGTGGTTGGCGAAGCGCTTGGCGGCGGCGATCCGGGCGCGGTTCTCGCCCTTCATCACGGCAAAGCCTTCGTTGAACAGGAAGCCCTTGTTGTCGGTGAGCCGCGTCAGCAGGCGCGAGGGGAAGCGGTCGCGCACCGCCTGCCAGCCGCCGGTGTTCCAGAAGGCGACGGAGAGGTCGCCCGCGCTCATCGCGCTGATCATCTCGGAGTTGTTGGCGACGACGCGGCCGATGTTGCCGCGGCGCGCGAGTTCGGTCAGCAGCTGCCAGCCCGGCTCGATGTTGCGCTCATTGCCGCCGCGCTGCATCGCCAGGCTGACCAGCAGCAGGCCGGAAAGGTTGACGGGCACGGGGACGCAGAGCTTGCCGCGGAAGCGCGGCTCCAGCAGCTGCTCCACGCTCTCGACCGGGCGATCCACCAGGTCCGTGCGGTAGCCCCAGAAGGCGCCGGCGGTGGACAGCGGCACGGTCATCTTGCGGCCCTGCGCGTCCTTCTTGAAGAAGATGTCGGGGATCTCCTTCAGCGCCGGCATCTCGTCCTCGTCCACCGGCTCCATCCAGCCGGCTTCCATCATCGCGTCGAAGACCGGATCCCAGGCGGCGATCAGGTTCTGCTGGATGCGCGGCCAGATCGGGCGAAGGCGGCCGACCACGGCCATCGCGCCGCCCGCATGCAGCTCCCACTGGATGCGGTCGCCGGTGCGGCGCATCCATTCCTCGCCGATCGGGCGGCAGACCTCGATCCATTGCGCGCCCCACATGACGACGAGCAGCTGCTCGCCGCGGGGCTGCGCGAAGACCGGGCCGCCGCCGGCCGCGGCCATCGCGGCGCCGAGCGCGCCGACCAGCTCGCGCCGTCCGAGGGTGATGGACATGATCGCTGCTCCGCCCCGTGGTTCGGCACGGGCCATGCATGGCCCATGCCAGCGATCCGGAGGACACGCCCATGACGCCAGACCTGGTGCTGACGGAGGTCACGCTGCTGACGCCGGGCGCTGCGCCCGTCGCGCCGGCCTTCGTCGCGATCGGCGGGGAACGCATCCTGGCCTGCGGCCCGATGGCGGCGCTGCCGCCATCCGACGCGCCGGTGCTGGCGCTGCCGGGGCGCGTGGTGACGCCGGGGCTGGTCAACATCCACACCCATGCGGTGCTGTCGCTGATGCGCGGCATCGCCGTGGATATGGGCTTCGCGCCCGCCTACACGCCCGGCGTGCCGCATGGCCACGAGATCGCGCCGGAAGAGGCGGAGGCGCTGGCGCGGCTCGGCGCGATGGAAGCGCTGCTGATGGGCTCCACCGTCATGGTGGACAGCTACGTCCATGCCGACCTGACGCTGCCGGCGATGGCCGGGCTCGGGCTGCGGGTCTGGGCCTGCGGGCGGTTGCACGATGTCGACTTCTCCCGCGTGCATTTGGCCGATTGGCGGCACGAGGCGGCGATCGGCGCGCACCGGCTGGGCGAGGTCCGGAAGCTGATTGCCGATTTCGAAGGCAGTCATGGCGGGCGGGTGCACGTGATCGTGGCACCGCATGCGCCGGACACCTGCTCGGCCGCGCTGCTG
This sequence comes from Acetobacteraceae bacterium, assembly GCA_027487675.1. GTDB lineage: Bacteria > Pseudomonadota > Alphaproteobacteria > Acetobacterales > Acetobacteraceae > Falsiroseomonas. Next base: position 22,407 of record JAIYDD010000154.1, read on the forward strand.
CGCCAGGCGGCGGAGCTGGCGCGCGACGCCGGGCTGCGCACCACGACCCACCTGTCGCAGTCGAAGCTGGAGAATGCGCAGATCCTCAAGCGCGACGGCTGCACCCCGGCCGAGCTGCTGGCGCGCACCGCTCTGCTGGATGAGCGGCTGATCGCCGCGCACTGCATCCACATGACGCCGGACGACATGGCGCGCTTCGGCGCGGCCGGCGCGACGGTGGCGCATGTGCCGAAGGGCAACGCGACGGGCGGCGCCATCGCCGACACGCCGGCGCTGCGCGGCGCGGGCGCGAACATCGCCATCGGCACGGACAACCTGACGCAGGACATGGCCGAGCAGATGCGCTGGGCGCTGGCGACCGCGCGCATCCGGCTGGGCGGCGTGCACCAGGACTGGCAGCCGGAGGACGCCTTCGCCATGGCGACGGTGAACGGCGCCAGGGCGCTTGGCCAGCAGGGCGTGCTGGGCGAGGTGGCGCCGGGCGCGCAGGCGGATCTGGTCGTGTGGGATTTCCGCCGCGCGCATCTGACGCCGCTGCTCGATCCGCTCGGCACGCTGGTGCATGACGCGAATGGGCGCGACGTGGAGCATGTGTGGGTCGCCGGCCGCCAGGTGGTGCGCGACGGCGCGCCGGTCTTCGCCGACGAGGCGGCGGTGCGGGCGGCGGCGCAGCGCGTGTCGGAGGATCTGTGGCGGCGCGCGCGGGAGAGCGTCGCGTCTTGACGCGCGGGCATGGTCGCGTCTTGACGCGCGGGTGGCGGGACGGCGTGACGCGCGGGCAAGCTCGCGTCCTGGCGCGCGGGCGGAGTCGCGTCTTGACGCGCGGATGGGCGCGCGTCCTGGCGCCGTCAGGGCGCCGCCGGCGGGTCTTCCGGCAGCAGCGCGGCCTGCAGGTCCACGGGCGGCGCCGGCGGGCGCGGACGCAGACGGCGCAGATTCTCCAGCAGATGGCCGGCGGCGATGCGGCGCGCGGCCTCGGCATCGCCCGCGGCCAGGCCCTCGATCAGCGCGACATGGTCGTCGATGGCGCAGCTCGCCTTCTCGGGCGGGTAGAGCGCCGTCATCAGGCTGGTCCGCGCGATGATGCGGTCGAGCGTCGCGGCCAGCACGCGGTTGCCGTGCAGCCGCGCCAGCACGCGGTGGAAATCGCCCATCAGCCGCAGGTATTCGCGGCGGTCGCCGGCGGCCTCGGCCTCCATCTGGCGGGCCACGTGCTCGCGCAGGCGGCGCAGATCGGCGGCGGTGATGTTCTGCGCGAGCTCCGCCGCCATCGCGCCCTCGATCAGCGCGCGTGCGCGATAGGCTTCCTCGGCGTCCTCGGGCGTCGGGTTGGCGACCGCGGCGCCGCGGTTCGGCGACAGCACCACCACCTCGCGCTCGGCCAGCGACCGCAGCGCGTCGCGCACGGCGCCGCGGCTGGCGCGGAAGATCGCGGCCAGCGCTTCCTCCCGCAGGCGGGTGCCGGCGGGCAGGCGGCCATCCGCCACGGCCTGCCAGACGGCGTCCACGATGCGGGCGGCAAGGACGGCGGCGGGCTCGGCGGGGCGGGCCTCCGGCAGGAGGGCAGTTCGCATCCGGCGCGGCTAGCACGCGGGGGGCGGCGCGTCACGCGCGGGGCGAGCCGGCATTGTTGACAATCCTGCCCGCCTGCGCGCAATGCAGGCCAATCGTCGAGGCTCCGCCCGAATGACCGCCTGCCTCCCCATCCGCCTGCCGATGACCGCGCCCGACGATCTCGGCGCCTTCGAGGCGATGCTGGACGATGGCCGCATCGACCCCGCCGGCGTGGTCGCGCTGTGGTGCAAGACGCGCGGCAACGGGCTGCTCAACGACTTCACCAAGCCCTGGGTCGACCTGCTTCTGCGCCTCGCGCTCGCGAAGCGCCTCGGCGTGACGGAGGCGGAGGTGGCGGAACGCGTGCCGATCCTCGTCTCCGGCGGGGCGGAAGGCGCGGTCTCGCCGCATCTCGTCGTCTGGTGCCGCGGCCGGGCCGGCGCGCAGGGCCTGCTCTGCGGCGTCGCGCGCGCCGCGATCCCGCCGGATGCGCTCGGCGCCGAAGGCCAGGCGCTGGCGACGGCGCGCATGGTGCGCGGCGCGATGGAAGCGCTCGGCGTCGCCGATCCCGCGCAGGTGGGCCTGGTGCTGGTGCGCGCGCCGTCGCGGCCGGAGGTGCCGGGTCTCGATGCCCGGGTGCGCATCGCCGGCGCGCAGGGCACCGCACTCGCGCTCGGCGAGATCGCGCGCGTCGCGCCGGAGGATCCGGGCAGCCACGCGCATCGCGCCTTCGTCGTCGCGCGCCATGACGGGCCGATGCAGCAGGTGATGCTGCTGGCGAACGGCGCGGGCGGCGATCCGCGCTTCGCCGTGGCGCATGGGCTGCTCGCCGATCCGCTGGATGCGCCGGGGGCGGCGGCGATCCTCGGCCGGCTCGGGCTGGCGGCGGCGCCGCAGCTGCCGGCCGAGCGGTCCGCGCGCGTGCTCGCCGTGATCTCGAAGGGCGATGCGCCGCGCGGCCATGTGCTGCGCGGCCTGCCGCATGCGATGTCGCTCGACAACGACGTCGCCATGCACCGCCATGCGCGCGCCGCCTATGGCGCGATGCTCGGCGCCGTCATCGGCCATGCGGCCGTCCTCGTCTCCGGCGGCGCCGAGGCGCAGGGCCCGCCCGATGGCGGCTTCGCCGCCATCGTCGCCGCCACCGAAGGACACATCCCATGACCGACGTGCCGATCATCGACCTGTCGCCGATCCGCGGCGGCGACGCGGCGGCCATCGCCGCGCTCGGCGCGCAGGTGGACGAGGCCTGCCGGCGCATCGGCTTCCTGATCGTGGAAGGCCATGCCGTGCCGGCCGCGCTGATCGCGGAATTCCGCCGCCTGTCCTTCGCCTTCTTCGACCTGCCGGAGGAGGAGCGGATGGCGCTGCGCCCGCCGCCGGGCACCATGCTGCGCGGCTACACGCCGCCCGAGACGAACACCCTCGCGCGGTCCCGCGGCGTCGAGACGCCGCCCGATTTCCGCTCGATGCTCTCGATCGGCCGGCCGGAAGTGACCGGCGCCGAATACCCGCAGTTCGAGGGCGCGCGCCCGTTCTACCGCCCGAACCTCTGGCCCGCGCGCCCCGACGGGCTGCGCGACGCCTTCACCGCCTATTTCCGCGAGATGGAGCGCCTGGCGGCCGAGATCATGCGCGCCTTCGCCGCCGCGCTGCGCCTCGACCTGCGCTTCTTCGACGACAAGATCGACAACCATTTCTCCGCGCTGCACGCGCTGCACTACGGCGCGCAGCCGACGCCGCCGCGCGAGGGCCAGCTGCGCGCCGGCGCGCATTCGGATTTCGGCAGCCTCACCATCCTGATGCCGCCGGCGGAAGGCGGCATGGGCCTGGAAGTGCAGCGCCCGGATGGCAGCTTCGCGCCGGTGGAGCCGCCGCCGGGCGCCTATGTGATCAACATCGGCGACCTGATGCAGCAATGGACCAATGACCGCTGGGTCAGCACGGTGCATCGCGTGGTGAACCCGCCGGGCGGCGCCTGGGCGACGCGGCGGCTGTCCATCGGCTTCTTCTGCCATCCGAACTACGACGCGCCGGTGGCCGCGCTGCCCGGCACGGTGCCGGCCGGCGAGGCGCCGCGCCACGCGCCGGTGCTGGCGGGCGAGTACATGCACGCCAAGATCTCGGCGGTGCGGCGCCAGGCGGCGGCCTGACGCGAGGCGGATCGTCGCGGCCCTTCGCCGGCCGGGCCCGCGGCGCGGTCCCGCGGCCGGCGGGCGGGGCGCGTCATCCGCCGTCGCGCGGCACCTCGGCCAGGATGCGCGCCGTCGCCGCCACCGCCGCGCGCGCGAGGTCCAGCGCCGGTCGCGCCCAGAGCTCGGGGTTCGGCGCCTCGAAGCTCAGCGGGCCGCCGAACCCCTTCTCCCGCAGCAGGCCGAGCACGTCGCGCCACGGCACCACGCCATCGCCCGGCAGCAGCCGGTCTGTCGGGCGGCGCGTGCCGGCGCCGACGGGCGCGTCCGGCACGTCGGAATACTGGAAGCAGAACAGCTCGCTGCCCGCGATCTCCTCGAAGCCGCGGCCGGGGCGGCCGCTGCGGTGCAGGTGGTAGGCGTCCAGCAGGAGGCCCGCATTGGCGCGGCCGGCGCGGGCCAGCAATTCGCGCAGCACCTCGATGTGGTTGATCACCGGATGCTGGGAGTTGAACTCGATGGCGAGCTTCAGCCCGTGCCCCGCCGCGATGTCGGCGGCTTCCCGCAGCCTCGGAACGGCGCTGTCGAGCGTGCCGGTCAGCTGCCCCGGCGCGCTCATCAGCATCCCGCAGCCCAGCTCCCGCGCGATGCCGCAGGTTTCGGCGAAGACGGCGAAGAGCCGGCGGCTTTCCTCGCCATCGGCGAACAGCCAGCCATATTCCACGCCGAGCACGTCCACGGGCAGCCCGCAGCCGCGCACCAGCCCGATCACCTCGGCGTTGGACATCCCCTTCTCGTGGCAGCGGGTGAAGTCGATGCGGCGCAGTTCCAGGCTGTCGAAGCCGGCGTCGCGCGCCGCCGCCAGCGCCTCGGCCAGCGGCGTCGTGTCGAGCGACCAGGTGTGCAGCGCCAAGGGCCAGCCGTGACGGGGCATGAAGGCTCCACCTCGCCGGATGCCTGCCGGGCCCAACCGTCGCGCGCCCTGCGGCGACGGCGCCGGCGGGTGCCGGCGCGCCCCCGCCACCCGAAGTCGTCATAGGTTGTCCTGGGACCGCCGGAGCGTCAAGCACGAAGCCCGACCGCGCCGGAAGGCGCCGCGACCCGCGCGAACCCGTCGCCACGCCGCCCGTTCCGCCTGCTTCGGGACCGGCAGCGCGTGACGATGGAGCCTCCGCATGCGGAGACGGACAGTGCTGGCAGCCGGCCTCGGGCTGGCGGTTCCAGGCGGGCCATGGCCCGGCGCGCGGCGCGCGGCGGCGGGGCAAGGCGCCGATGCGGTGGACCTGCTGCTGGTGCTCGCGGCCGATGTCTCGCGCTCGATGAGCGACGAGGATCTGCGCCTGCAACGCGATGGCTATGTCGCCGCGCTGCGCCACCCGGCGGTGGCCGGGGCCATCGCCTCCGGCCCGCTGGCGGCGATCGGCGTGGCCTACCTCGAATGGTCGGGGCACGAGCACCAGCGCCTGCTGGTGCCCTGGACGCGGCTCGAAGGGCCGGAAGCGGCGGCGGATTTCGCCGCGCGGCTGGCGGCGGCCCCGACGCTGGTCGGCACCTGGACCTCGATCTCGGGCGCCATCGCCGCGTCCCGCGCGCTGATCGCCGGCGCGCCCTTCGCGGCGGAGCGCCGGGTGATCGACGTCTCGGGCGACGGGGTCAACAACAACGGCCCGCCGGCCGGGCCGGAACGCGACCTGGCGGTGGAGGCGGGCATCACGGTCAACGGCCTGCCCATCCTGCGCGGCGCCGGGCGGCCGCAGACGGGCTGGACGCCGGCGGAGGTGCTGGAAGAGCACTACCGCGACGAGGTGACCGGCGGCCCCGGCGCCTTCGTCATGCCGGCCGAGGGGCTGGAAAGCTTCGGCGCCGCGGTCCGGCGCAAGCTGATCCGGGAGATCGCGTCGGCGCCCGGGGCGCCCGGCCCCGGTTGACGTTCCGGCTCTGTTCGCCCAGATGCTATCAGCGATAGCGACACGGTGGCGGCGGCATGGCCCAGCTTCTGGTGCGGAACGTGGACGAGGAGACGGTGGCCCGCCTGAAGGCCCGCGCCGCCGCGCATGGCCGCTCGGTGGAAGCCGAGCACCGCGAGATCCTTCGCGCCGCGCTGGAGGACGACCCGCAGGCGGAGTTCCGCCGCCTGGCCGCGCTGTCCCGCGCCGCGACCGCACCCTTCCGGGACCGCCAGACGCCGGCCGAAATCCTTCAGCGCGAGACGCGCGAGGAGCGGTGAGGGAGCGTCTTCTCCTCGACGCCAGCGTCGCGATCAAGGTCGTGGTCGCCGAGGCGGACAGCGAGCTGGCGCTGCGCGTGCTGGACCACGCGCTGGTGGCGCCCGACCTGCTGATGGCCGAATGCGGCAACATACTGTGGAAGAAGGTGCGTCGCGACGAGATGCCGGCCGAGGCGGCGGACCAGGCGGCCGCCGCGCTGCTGGCGCTGCGGGTGGAGATCCTGCCGGCCTCCCGCTTCCTGCCGGGCGCGCTGCGCCGGGCCATCCGCGTCGGCCACCCGGTCTACGACTGCCTCTATGCCGAGGCTGCCGCGACCCTCGGCCTGCCCCTGGTGACTGCCGACCGGCGGCTGCAGGCCCTGGCCGGGCCGGGGCTGCGGGTGATCGGCCTGGACGACCTGCCCTGACGCCGCCCGCCCCCCCGCCGCCGCTGCGCCTTTCGCGCCTCAGGCTCACCGATTTCCGCTCCTACCCCGCCTTCGAGGCGCGCTTCGAGGGCCGCATCGTCGCGATCGCCGGGGAGAACGGCGTCGGCAAGACCAACCTGCTGGAGGCGATCAGCCTGCTCGGCCCGGGGCGCGGGCTGCGCGGGGCGCGGGCGGCCGAGATCGGCCGGCGCGCCGGCGCCGAGCCCGCCCGCCCCTGGGCCGCCTTCGGGCGCTTCGAAGGCCCGCTGGGCCCCGCCGAGATCGGCACCGGCACGGCGGGCGAGGACAGCCCCGATTCGCGCCGCAAATGGCGCCTGGACGGGGAGGCGCTGCGTTCCTCGGCCGAGCTGGCGGACCGCGCCGCCGCGGTCTGGCTGACGCCGCAGATGGACCGGCTGTTCCAGGAAGGGGCAAGCGGCCGCCGGCGCTTCCTGGACCGCCTGACCTGGGCGCTGGAACCGGCCCATGCGCGGGAGGTGGCGGCGCATGAGACCGCCATGGCCGGCCGCAACCGCCTGCTGGCCGAGGGCCGCCGCGACCCCCGCTGGCTGGCGGCGCTGGAGGATGCGATGGCGCGCCATTCGGTCGCCGCCGCCGCCGCCCGCCGCGCGCTGGTGGCGCGGCTGAACGGGCTGCTGGCCGGCGGCGCCGCCACCGGGGCTTTCCCGGCGGCGCGGCTGGACCTGGCCTGCCCCGTCTCCGCCGCGCTGGACGGGGCGCCGGCGCTGGCGGTGGAGGACCGGCTGCGGGACCAGCTGGCATCCTCCCGCGCGCGCGATGCGCAGGCGGGCGGGGCCGCCATCGGCGCCCACCGGGCGGATCTGGCGCTGACCCACCTGCCCAAGGACCTGCCGGCCGAGCTGTGCTCGACCGGGGAGCAGAAGGCGCTGCTGGTCTCCGTCGTGCTGGCCCATGCGCTGCTGATCGGCGCGGCGCGCGGCTTCGCGCCGCTGCTGCTGCTGGACGAGGTGGCGGCCCACCTGGACCAGCGGCGGCGGGAGGCGCTGTATGCCGCGCTGGCCGCCCTGCCGGCGCAGGTCTTCCTGACGGGCACGGAGAGCGATATCTTCGCGTCCCTGAAAGGGTTCGCCGAGGGCTTCCGCGCCACCCCGTCCGGCCTCGTTCCGCTGGCCGAATTCCGCGTGCCGGACGCCGTCTGAATCCCTATATGTTCGCGGCACATCCGCCGCATCCCAGGAGTATCCGCCGGCATGTCCGACGCCGCCGCGCGCGCCACGCCCCCGACCCCGCCGCAGGACAGTTACGACAGCGCCTCCATCACCGTGCTGCGCGGGCTGGAAGCGGTGCGCAAACGGCCGGGGATGTATATCGGCGACACCGATGACGGATCCGGCCTGCACCACATGGCCTTCGAGATCATCGACAACGCGGTGGACGAGGCGCAGGCGGGCTTCGCCACCCGCTGCGACGTGGTGCTGAACGGCGACGGCAGCGTCACCGTCACCGACGATGGCCGCGGCATCCCGGTCGACATCCACCCGGAGGAAGGTGTTTCCGCCGCCGAGGTGGTGCTGACGCGGCTGCATGCGGGCGGCAAGTTCAACCAGAACAGCTACAAGGTCTCCGGCGGGCTGCACGGCGTGGGCGCCGCGGTGGTCAACGCGCTGTCGGAATGGATGGAGGTGCGCATCTGGCGCGAAGGCCGGGAACACTTCATCCGCTTCGAGCATGGCGAGACGGTGCAGGCGCTGAAGGTGGTGGGGCCGTCCGACCACGCGAACGGCACGGAGGTGACCTTCAAGCCGTCCTCCGGCACCTTCACGAAGACCGAATACGATTTCGCCGTGCTGGAGCGCCGGCTGCGGGAACTCGCCTTCCTGAATTCGGGGCTGGCCATCACGCTGCGCGACGACCGGCACGTGCCCGCGAAGGCTGTCGAGTTCTGCTTCCGCGGGGGCCTCGTCGCCTTCGTCGAATGGCTGGACCGCAGCAAGCAGCCGATCTTCAAGCCGCCGATCTCGCTGGTCAGCAAGGACACCGACATCGGCATCCGCGTGGAACTCGCGATGTGGTGGAACGACAGCCCGCATGAGGTGGCGCTGTGCTTCACCAACAACATCCCCCAGCGCGACGGCGGCACCCACCAGGCCGGCTTCCGCCAGGCGCTGACGCGCGTCGTGATGAAATACGCCGAGGATCTGGCGAAGAAGGAGAAGGTGGAGCTCTCCGGCGAGGACATGCGCGAGGGCCTGACCGCGGTGCTGTCGGTGAAGGTGCCGGACCCCAAGTTCAGCTCGCAGACCAAGGACAAGCTGGTCTCCTCCGAGGTGCAGCCGGTGGTGCAGATGGCCGTCGCCGACGCGCTGTCGCACTGGTTCGAGACGCATCCGAAGGAGGCCAAGCAGGTCCTGGAACAGGTCGTGCTGGCGGCCGCGGCGCGGAAGGCGGCGCAGCTGGCGCGGGAGAAGGTGGGGCGCAAGAACGCGCTCGACATCAGCACGCTGCCCGGCAAGCTCGCCGACTGCCAGGAGAAGGACCCGTCCAAATGCGAGCTGTTCCTGGTCGAGGGTGACAGCGCCGGCGGATCGGCGAAGCAGGGCCGCGACCGGCGCTTCCAGGCGATCCTGCCGCTGAAGGGCAAGATCCTGAACGTCGAGCGTGCGCGCATGGACAAGATGCTGTCCAGCGCGGAGATCGGCACGCTGATCACGGCGCTCGGCACCGGCATCGGCCCGGGGCCGACGGAGAAGGGCGGCTTCTCGCTCGACAAGCTGCGCTACCACCGCATCGTCATCATGACGGACGCCGACGTGGACGGCAGCCACATCCGCACGCTGCTGCTGACCTTCTTCTTCCGGCAGATGCCGTCCCTGATCGAATCGGGAAATCTCTTCATCGCGCAGCCGCCGCTCTATCGCGCCAAGCGCGGCAATGACGAGCGCTACCTGAAGGACGACCGGGCGCTGGAGGATTTCCTGCTCGAGAAGGCGCTGGCCGGCGCGCGGCTGCGCTTCGCCGATGGGCGCGAGCTGCGCGGGGAAGAGCTGCGCGCCGAGGTCGAGGCGCTGCGCCAGGTGCAGTCGCGCATCCGCAGGCTCGCCAGCCAGGTGCCGGCGCAGGTGGTGGAACAGGCCGCCGTCGCCGGCGCGCTGACGCTCGACCCCGACCGCGCGCTGGCGGGGGCGGCGCTGCTGGCGCTGCGGCTGGATGCGCTGGCGCCGGAGAACGAGCGCGGCTGGAAGGCGACCGCGGACGCCGCCGGGCTCTCGCTCTACCGCGTGGTGCGCGGCGTGACCGAGCGCCACGCGCTCGATCCCGCCGCGCTGAAGAGCGCGGAGGCGCGCTGGCTCGACGAACGCCGCGACGCCTTCGCGCGCGACTACGCCGCCGGCCCCGCCATGCTGGCCTTCGACACCGGGCCGGAGGCCGCGCAGGCCGGCCCGCTGATGGCCTGGGACCGCGTCATCGCGCAGGGCCGCCGCGGGCTGACCATCCAGCGCTTCAAGGGGCTGGGCGAGATGAACCCCGAGCAGCTGTGGAAGACGACGCTCGACCCCACCGCGCGCACGCTGCTGCGCGTGCGCGTCGAGGACCTGGAGGATGCGGAACAGGTCTTCTCCACGCTGATGGGCGACGTGGTGGA
>JAIYDD010000153.1 GCA_027487675.1 Acetobacteraceae bacterium
ACCGGCTGGGCGGTGGTCTGGGGGGCCTCCGCCAACCCGGCCTCCTTCTGGGACCGCGACGACCGCGCGCTGATCGGGTGGCACCCGCGGGACAGCGCCGAGCCCTGGCGCGACCGGGTGGGCGGCCTGGAGAGCGGGGATCCCGTGGCGGAGCGCTTCCAGGGCGGGAGCTTCGTGACGGGCCCGGCGGGCGCGGGTTCCTGACCGGGCGCCGCGCCGCCGCCGGGTGCCCGTCGGGCAGGTTCACGGCGGCTTCACCGTGCACGCTCCGCACGGAGGGATCGGGGGCGCCTTCTCCAGGATTGGCGATCCTGTCCCCCAGGCCGAGAAGAGGCCTGCCTCGAGGAGGTCGCGCTGGACGTCGACGCCGGCGGTCAGCCGCAGCCCGCCGGCCGGTACGCCACCGGCCGGCCAGTCCTCCTGGCTGTCGTGGAGGCGCTGCCGGTCGGGCGCCCCGCCCGCCTCCTGCCAGGTCTCGCCGAGCACCGTGCTCCGGAAGGTCCTGGCCGCCCGGTCGTCGCCCCGCGCCGCGAGCCAGGGCCGCGCGATCTCCGACCAGGGCATCGACCGTTGCGGCGAGTTGAGCGCCTGGAGGTGGAAGCCGATGGCGTGCGCACCCCCGCCGGCGTGGCCGCGGCCCGCCATCCTGCGGGATGCGACCATGCGCGCGAAGCCTGGTCACCGACATCCAGCTCGGCAAAGGCTGCCCTGCCCTCCCGAGACCCCAACCGCACCACCCGGAAACACCAGGGTTCGAAGGGGCCACTGCCCCTTGGCTGGGAGGGTCCGGGAGGGGCGGCGCCCCTCCCGGGACGCCCGCCCTCTACCCGCCCAGCGCCCCCCGCACCGCCGCCAGCGCCTCCGCCGCCTTGTCGGCGTCCGGCCCGCCGGCCTGGGCCATCTCCGGCCGGCCGCCGCCGCCCTTGCCGCCGACCGCGGCGGCGGCGGCGCGGACCAGGGCAACGGCGTCGGCCTTGCCTTTCGCGCCCTCGCCCAGGCCCACGACGATGCTGGCCTTGCCGCCTTCCGTGCTGACCAGCGCGACGACATCGGCCGTGCCGCCCTTCAGGATCGCCTCGGCGAGGCCCTTCAGGTCGCGCGCCGGCATCTCGCCCACGTCGCGCAGCGCGACGCGCAGGCCGGCCACCTGCTCGACCTCCGCCCCGCCGCCGCCGGTGGCGAGCTTCTTCCGCAGCTCGGCGACGTCGCGTTCCAGCTTGCGGCGGTCCTCGATCAGCGCGGCCAGGCGCTCGGCCAGCTCGGAGGGGCGGACCTTCAGCAGCGCGGCGGCGTCGTTCAGCTGGCGGTCGCGCTCCTCGATGAGCTTCAGCGCGGCCTCGCCGGTCACGGCTTCCACGCGGCGGACGCCGGCGCTGACGGCGCCCTCGCTCACGATGCGGAACAGGCCGATGTCGCCGGTGCGCCGCACATGGGTGCCGCCGCAGAGCTCCAGCGAATAGACGCCGTGCTTCTCGGTGGCGGCCGGGTCGTGGCCCATGCCGACGACGCGGACCTCCTCGCCATACTTCTCGCCGAACAGCGCCATGGCGCCGGCGGCCACCGCCTGCTCGGGCGTCATCAGGCGGGTGACGACCTCGGCATTCTCGCGGACGCGCAGGTTCACCTCGGCCTCGACCCAGGCCAGGTCCTGGTCGGTCATCGGCGCGTTGTGGCTGACGTCGAAGCGCAGCCGGTCCGGGGCGTTCAGCGAGCCCTTCTGGGCGACATGGGTGCCGAGGCGGCGGCGCAGCGCCTCGTGCAGCAGGTGCGTGGCGCTGTGGTGCGCGCGGATGGTGGTGCGGCGGGCGTGGTCCACCTCGGCCTGGACGGCGAGGCCGAGCTTCGCCTCGCCATGCGCGACCACGCCGAGATGGACGAACAGGTCGCCCACCTTCTTCTGGGTGTCGCGGATGACGATGCGGCAGGCTTCCCCGGCGCTGATCAGGCCGGTGTCGCCGACCTGGCCGCCGGATTCGGCGTAGAAGGGGGTCTGGTTGAGGACGATCGCGACCTCGGCGCCGACCGGCGCGCTGTCCACCGGCTGGCCGTCGCGCAGGATGGCGCGGATCTCGCCCTCCGCCGCCTCGGTGGAGTAGCCGAGGAACTCGCTGGCGCCGGTCTTCTCGCGGACGTCGAACCAGACGGCTTCCGTCGCGGCCTCGCCGGTGCCGGCCCAGGCGGCGCGGGCGCGCTTCTTCTGCTCGGCCATCGCGGCCTCGAAGCCGGCGACGTCCACCGCCTTGCCCTCGGCGCGCAGCGCGTCCTGCGTCAGGTCGAGGGGGAAGCCATAGGTGTCGTAGAGGCGGAAGGCGACCTCGCCCGGCAGGGTGCCGCGGTCGCCGAGCTTGCCGCTCTCCTCCGCCAGCAGGCCGAGGCCGCGGTCGAGCAGGTTGCGGAACTTCGTCTCCTCGAGCCGCAGCGTTTCCGTCACCAGGGCCTCGGCGCGCAGGATCTCCGGGTAGGCGGCGCCCATCTGGCGGGTCAGCGCGGGCACCAGGCGGTGCAGCAGCGGCTCGCGCGAGCCCATCATGTGGGCGTGGCGCATGGCCCGGCGCAGGATGCGGCGCAGCACGTAGCCGCGGCCCTCGTTGGAGGGCAGCACGCCATCGGCGATCAGGAAGGTGCCGGCGCGGAGGTGGTCGGCGACCACGCGGTGGCTGGCGCGGAAGGCGCCGTCCGGGTCCTGGCCGGTGGCCTCGGCGCTCGCCAGGATCAGGGCGCGCATCGTGTCGGTGTCGTAGTTGTCGTGCTTGCCCTGGAGGATCGCGGCGAAGCGCTCCAGGCCCATGCCGGTGTCGATCGAGGGGCGCGGCAGCGGCACGCGGGTGCCGGGCGGGCCTTCCTCGTACTGCATGAAGACCAGGTTCCAGATCTCGATGAAGCGGTCGCCGTCCTGGTCGGCGGACCCCGGCGGGCCGCCGAAGATGGCGGGGCCGTGGTCGTAGAAGATCTCGGAACAGGGGCCGCAGGGGCCGGTATCGCCCATCCGCCAGAAATTGTCCGAGGTCGGGATGCGGATGATGCGGTCTTCGGACAAACCCGCGACCTTCTTCCAATAGGCCGGCGCCTCCTCGTCCTCCGAGTAGACGGTGACCAGCAGCTTGTCCTTGGGCAGGCCGAAATCGCGGGTCAGCAATTCCCAGGCATGGGCGATGGCCTGGTCCTTGAAGTAGTCGCCGAAGGAGAAATTGCCCAGCATCTCGAAGAAGGTGTGGTGGCGGGCGGTGTAGCCGACATTGTCGAGGTCGTTGTGCTTGCC
>JAIYDD010000019.1 GCA_027487675.1 Acetobacteraceae bacterium
ACGAGATATATCAATAATGAAGGGGAGGTGCAGGAACATCAGGTTCCTGCCGGGGTGCTCGAGGGGCGGAGCCCCTCGACCTTTCCCTTTGCTTCCCGAGGCGAATTTCCGCAGCCTGCTCGTACGGCCGGTGTCGGCCCCGGCTCCGTCTCGCCACGGAAGGCGCGGGCACCTGGATATCGGTCGACGAGGAACGGCAGGGTGATTCGGTCGGGCGGATTCCGGAGAAGTTCACGGCCCGCCTCGCTCGCTTCGTATTCCCCGCGCGAGATCCGCGTCGTCAGGCCTGACTTCCCGACATAGGCGAGTGACCAATGGGTGCGGTTCGCGATCGTCGCCTGTCGCCCGCTTGGCAGTCTGGCCGCTCGCTCTTCCGCCGTCAGTCCGAACTCGTCGGACAACCGCGCGACCAACTCCGCCGTTCGCCAACGACGCTCCGCCAGCAGCCGGAGCGTCGGGAGCATGAGGGTCTGGAAGTCATGGATCGAAATCGCAACAAGATAGCGGTGCCTTGAACCGGGGCGCCAGCCGCATCGGCGCGCCCCCGTATCGTGGAAGGTCCAGGAAACTCAGTTTCCTGGCGGGTGGGTCCGGGAGGGCAGCGCCCTCCCGGCGCGCGTCACCCCTCCCCAGCCCCGTCCACCGCATCCAGCACGTGCAGCGAATAGGTCAGCGCCGCCCCCGCGTTGAGCGCGATGGCGACGCCGAGCGCCTCCGCGATCTCCGCCTTGGTCGCGCCCGCGTGCTTGGCCTTGCGCACATGCGCGTCGATGCAGCCCTCGCAGCGGGTGGTGACGGCGACGGCCAGCGCGATCAGCTCCCGCGTCTTCGCATCCAGGTGCTGCGTGGTCGATGCGCCGCGGCTCAGCGCGCCAAAACCCTTCATCAGCTCCGGGTGCAGCGCGGAGAGTTCCTTGCCGCGGGCGCGCAGCCCGGCGCTGTAGCTGTCCCAGTCCTCGATGCGCGTGTCGGTGGTCATGGCCTGCGGTCCCTTCCCCGAACGAGAAGGGGCGCGGCCCCGTGCAGGACCGCGCCCCGATGATGTCGTCGCGCCCGCTGCCGCGGCGTTACCCGGCGCGGCGCGGCGTCATTCCGCCGTCTCCGGCTCGCGTTCCGGCGCGTCGCCCTCGCCTTCCTCGGGCTTGGGCAGGGCGGGCGGCGAGGCCTCCATGTAGTCGAAGGTCAGCGCGCCTTCCTTCAGGCCCACCTTGACGGCGCCGCCCTTGGCGAGCTTGCCGAACAGCAGCTCCTCGGCCAGCGGCTTCTTGATGTGCTCCTGGATCACGCGCGCCAGCGGGCGCGCGCCGTAGAGCGGGTCGTAGCCCTTCTCGGCCAGCCATTCGCGCGCGGCGGAGGAGAGTTCGATCGTCACGTTGCGGTCGGCCAGCTGGGCTTCCAGCTGCATGACGAACTTGTCCACCACCCGCGCCACGATCTCCGCCGACAGCCCGGCGAAGGAGATGATGGCGTCCAGGCGGTTGCGGAATTCGGGGGTGAACAGGCGCTGGATCGCGTCCTGGTCCTCGCCCACCCGCGTCTCCCGCCCGAAGCCGATCACCGGCTTGGCCAGGTCGGCCGCGCCCGCATTCGTCGTCATGATCAGGACGACGTTGCGGAAATCGACCGTCTTGCCGTTGTGGTCGGTCAGCTTCCCGTGGTCCATGACCTGGAGGAGGATGTTGTAGAGGTCCTGGTGGGCCTTCTCGATCTCGTCCAGCAGCAGCACGCAATGCGGGTGCTGGTCGATGCTGTCGGTCAGCAGGCCGCCCTGGTCGAAGCCGACATAGCCCGGCGGCGCGCCGATCAGGCGGGAGACGCTGTGGCGCTCCATGTATTCGCTCATGTCGAAGCGCACGAGCTCGACGCCGAGCGTCTTCGACAGCTGCTTCGCCACCTCGGTCTTGCCGACGCCGGTCGGGCCGGCGAACAGGTAGTTGCCGATCGGCTTCTCCGGGTCGCGCAGGCCGGCGCGGGAGAGCTTGATGGCGGCCGACAGCGCCTCGATCGCGCGGTCCTGGCCGAAGACCATCGCTTTCAGGTCGCGCTCCAGCGTGCGCAGCACTTCCTTGTCGTCGGCGCTGACGGACTTGGGCGGGATGCGCGCGATCTTCGCGACGATGTCCTCCACGTCCTTCAGCGTCACGGTCTTCCGCCGCTTGCCCTCGGGCAGCAGCATGCGCGACGCACCGACCTCGTCGATCACGTCGATCGCCTTGTCGGGCAGCTTGCGGTCATGGATGTACTTGGCCGAGAGCTCCACCGCGGCGCGGATGGCTTCCGGCGTGTAGCGGACCTTGTGGTGCTTCTCGTAGTTGGTCTTGAGGCCCTGCAGGATCTTGACCGCATCCTCGAGCGTCGGCTCGTTGACGTCGATCTTCTGGAAGCGGCGGACCAGCGCGCGGTCCTTCTCGAAGTAGTTGCGGTATTCCTTGTAGGTGGTGCTGCCGATGCAGCGCAGCGTGCCCTGCGCGAGCGCCGGCTTCAGCAGGTTCGAGGCGTCCATCGCGCCGCCGCTGGTGGCGCCGGCGCCGATCACCGTGTGGATCTCGTCGATGAAGAGGATGGAACCGGGCTGGTTCTCCAGCTCGTTCACCACCGCCTTCAGCCGCTCCTCGAAGTCGCCGCGGTAGCGGGTGCCGGCGAGCAGGCTGCCCATGTCGAGCGCGAAGATGGTGGACTTCAGCAGCACCTCGGGCACGTCGCCCTCGACGATGCGCTTGGCGAGGCCCTCCGCGATGGCGGTCTTGCCGACGCCCGGATCGCCCACGTAGAGCGGGTTGTTCTTGGTGCGGCGGCAGAGGATCTGGATGGTGCGCTCGATTTCCGAGTCGCGGCCGATCAGCGGATCGATCTTGCCCTGCTGCGCCTTCTTGTTGAGGTTGACGCAGTAGTTGGACAGCGCGTCCTGGCCGCGGCCGCCGCCGCGCTGGGGCTTCTCGTCCTTCTCCTGGTTCTCCTCGGCGTTGCTGGCGCTCGGCGCGCCCTGCACGGGGCGCGCGGTGCTGCGGCCCGGCGCCTTGGCGATGCCGTGGGAGATGAAGTTGACCGCGTCCAGCCGCGTCATGTCCTGCAGTTGCAGGAAGTAGACCGCGTGGCTCTCGCGTTCCGAGAACAGCGCGACCAGCACGTTGGCGCCGGTCACCTCGTCGCGGCCCGAGGACTGCACGTGGATGGCGGCGCGCTGGACCACGCGCTGGAAGCCGGCGGTCGGCTTGGCGTCGCCGCCGCGGTCGGAGACGAGGCCGGCCAGGTCCTTGTCCAGGAACTCCGACAGGTCGCGCTTCAGCTTCTCGGCATCGACGCCGCAGGCGCGCAGCACGGTGGCGGCGTCCACGTCTTCGGCGAGTGCCAGGAGGAGGTGTTCGAGGGTCGCATACTCGTGCCGGCGCTCATTGGCGAGAGCGAGGGCGCGGTGGAGCGTCTGCTCGAGGTTACGGGACAGCATGGATGACGCTCCCTATGATGACCCGACGCTCAACGGAGCGCCCGGGTGGGGGTTGCCCTGTATGTGGTCACTCCCTCCCCCTTGCGACAGGCCACCCCCCTTCGGCTTGGGGTGGCCGCTCCGGCCCGTCCTGCCGAGACCCTCGCCCCTCCCCGGGCGAAGGCGCCAGCGTGCATCGGCCAGGGCCGGCCGGAAAGCCTCATTGCGTCTCTGGCGGCGTTATTCCGTCAGCCGGCGACAGGATGGCCCGACGCCCCGCGTTCCCGAAGCCGGCATCCGGGCGCCCGGTCCGCGGCGCCCTGCCGGGGATGGTCGCGCCATCGGCCATGGAAGCGCAAGCGGCCAAGCCTATTCCTTCTCGATGGTGCATTGCAGCGGATGCTGATTCTGGCGCGCCAAGTCCATCACCTGGGTCACCTTGTGCTCCGCCACCTCGTAGGTGAAGACGCCGCAGACGCCGACGCCGCGGCGGTGGACGTGCAGCATGATGCGGGTGGCTTCTTCCCGGCTCTTGGCGAAGAAGCGTTCGAGGACGTGCACGACGAATTCCATCGGCGTGTAGTCGTCGTTCAGCATCAGGACCTTGTACATCGAAGGCTTGCGGGTGCGCGGCCGCGCCTTCACCACCACGCCGGTGGTGGGCGAATCGCCGCCAGTCCCCTGGCCTGTCTTCTTGTCGCCGTCGCTCATCTCTGGCCCTGGTCGCGCCTGCCTGGTCGCGTCGGCCCGCCATCGCGGAGCCCTCTCGCGGGCAGGATATCGGAGCGCCGGGCCCCGAGTGAAGGGCTTGACGGCATTTGCGCGGCGAAAGGCGACGCGGACCGGCCCGGCGCGGCGCGCAAGGCGCCGAAGCGCGCGGCGGAAACGCGAAGGGCCCGCCGGGGCGCTCCTCCCTGGCGGGAGGGCGGCGCCCCGGGCGGGCCCTGGAAGCCTGTGCGCACCCGGGCACCGCGCGCGGCGCCCGGCGGACCGGCCGGCCTGGATCAGGCCGCCAGCGGCTTGCCGAACTTCTCGACCGCGAGGGAGACGCGGGCGGTCAGCGGCGCGGAGACCTGCTCGGCGAGCTTGAACGCCGTCTCGTTGATCCTGGCCGTCTCGGCCATCGTGCGCTCCATGGAGGCCTTGACGAAGGCGGCCTGGATGTCGGCGGCCTCCTTCACGGACTTCACGGCGGCGAGCGCCTTCGCGCTTTCCAGCGCGTGGTCGGTCAGCGCCTGCTGCGCGGCGAAGACCTGCTTGCCCATGTCCTGGAAGCCGCTGGACAGGACCTGCATCGCCTTGGTCATCGCCTCGAGGTTCCCGCGGGAGAACTCGGCGGCTTCCTCGGCGGCCTTGTAGAAGCCTTCGGCGGTCTTCGTCATCTGTTCCATGCCCTTCTCCATCGCGAC
>JAIYDD010000081.1 GCA_027487675.1 Acetobacteraceae bacterium
CGCGCCGCCCGCGACGCCGCGGCGCGCGAGGAAGCCGGCGCGCGCGCCGCCGCCGCGCTGGCGCGCGAACAGGGGGCGGAAGCTGCCCGGGCCGCCGCCGCCGCGGCGACCGAGGCCGAGCGCATCGCCGCCCGTGCCGCCCAGGCCGCGGAGCGGCTGGCCGCCGTCCGCCCGGACCTGGCGCGGGTGGAGGCGGAGCTGGCGGAGGCCGAAACGGCGCTGGCCGCCGCCCGCGCCGCCATGGCCTTCGCGCCCGATGCCGCCGCCGCCGCGCGCGCGCGTGACGAGGCCGCCGGCGCGGAAGCCGCGGCGATCCGTGCCGAAGCGGCGGCGCGCGAGGCCCGGCGCGGCGCGGAGGCGGCGCTCGCCCGCGCCCGTCAGGATGCCCAGGCGCTGGAGGCCCGCGCGGCGGAGGCGGAGGCGCGGCTGGCCGCGCTGCTGCCGCAGGAAGAGCGCATCGCCGCCGACCGTGCCGCCGCGGCCGATGCCCTTGCCGAGGCCGAGGCCGCGCAGGCCGCCGCGCCGGATCTGCCGGCGCTGCGCGCGGCGGTGGAGGCGGCGCGCGAAGCGGCCTCCCAGGCCCGGGCGCGGGAGGCCGCCGCCCGCGACGCCCGCGCCGCGCTGGCTGCCGAGGCCAGGCGCATCGCCGCGCGCCAGGGCGCGATCGGGCCGGAGCGAGAGGATTGGGCGGGGCGGCTGGCGGATGCCGGGTCGCGCCGCGCCGACCTGGCCGCGCGGCTCGCGGAGGCGGAGGCGGAGGTGGCGGGGCTGGCCGATGCGCCGGAAGCCGCCGCCACCCGCAACGCCGCCGCCGGCCGCGCCCTGGCCGAGGCCGAGGCCGCCCACGCCGCCGCCGCCGCCGCGCTGGCCGCGGCCGACCGGGAACTGCGCGACGCCGGCGAGGCACGCCGCGCCGCGGATGCCGCCTTCGCCGCATCCCGCGAAGCCCTGCTGCGGGCGGAGGCCGAGCGCCGCCAGGCTGAAGCGGCGACGCTCGCGGTCGAGGAACGCGTCACCGAACGCCTGGGCGAGGGCCACCCGCCGCTGCCCGCCGCGGTCGCCGACCTGTCCGACGCGGCGGAGGAGAAGGCGCGCCGCAAGCTGGAACGCCTGGCGCGCGAGCGCGAAGAGATGGGCCCGGTCAACCTGCGCGCCGAGCAGGAGCTGGAGGAGATCGAGACCCGCCGCGCCCGCATCGAGGCCGAGCGCGCCGAGATCGGCACCGCCATCGCCAAGCTGCGCGGCTCCATCGGCCACCTGAACCGGGAGGGGCGCGAAAGGCTGCGCGTGGTGTTCGACCGCGTCGATGCCGAGTTCCGCGCGCTGTTCACCCGCCTGTTCGGCGGTGGCCGCGCGCACCTGGCGCTGGTGGGGTCGGAGGACGCGCTGGAGGCGGGGTTGGAGATCTATGCCGAGCCGCCGGGCAAGAAGCTTGCCTCGCTGAACCTGCTGTCGGGCGGGGAGCAGGCGCTGACGGCGCTCTCCCTCGTCTTCGCGGTGTTCAAGTGCAACCCCGCGCCGGTCTGCGTGCTGGACGAGGTGGACGCGCCGCTGGACGACGCGAATGTCGAGCGGCTCTGCGACCTGCTGGAGGCGATGGCGGCATCGGTGGAGGAAGGCGGGGCGGGCACGCGCTTCCTGATCGTCACCCACCACCCGCTGACCATGGGGCGGATGCACCGGCTCTATGGCGTGACGATGCAGGAACGCGGCGTGTCTCGGCTGCTGAGCGTGGACCTGCAAAGGGCGGTCGAGATGGTGGATGGGTAGGCGCGCCTGCCGCCCCCAAGCCCGCTGCCCTACCGCCCGCTGCCCCGACGCCCGCTGCCCCGCCGCCCGGGCGGCGTCCGCGACCGGACGTCCCGGCCGGCTTGGTGCGGGTGGGGCGGATGGCGCGAACCGGATGTCCTTCCGGGCAGGGATGACCGGCGCCTCTGCACCCCTGTCGCTTCACGTTCATGGTATGTTCTTGCATCCGCGCCGTCGTCCGGGGCAGGATCGGCCGGTCCGAAAGAGGAGCAGGCCATGCCCGTCTCGCCCATCCCGCCCGGCTATCCCCGCATCTCCCCCTATCTCTGCGTGGTCGGCGCGCCGGCGGCCATCGCCTGGTATGCCGGGGCGCTGGGCGCCGAGGAGACGATGCGCATCCCCAGCCCCGATGGCGGGGTGATGCATGCCGAGATCCGGCTCGGCGACAGCGTGGTGATGCTGGGCGAACAGGCGCCGGGCTACGGCGCCTTCGCGCCCGGGCATTTCGGCGGAACGCCGGTCTCTCTGGTCGTCTATGTCGAGGATGTCGACGCGGTCGCGGCGCGCGCCGCCGCGGCGGGCGCCACGATGGAACGCCCGCCCGCCGACCAGCCCTATGGCGACCGGATGTGCACCATCCTCGATCCCTTCGGCCATCGCTGGCACCTGGCGAGCCATGTCGAGGACGTGTCGCCGGAGGAGATCGTGCGGCGCATGTCGGGCGGCGGATGAGGGCGCCCGGCCGCCGTCGCCCGGGGGAGGGGGCGGGGCGTTCCATGCGCATGGCCCGGCGCACCCTGATCGGCGCCGGCCTCGGCCTCGGCCTGAGCCGGCCCTGGTCCGCCGCTGCGGCGCTGCGCGAGGCCTGGCACGACCGCGCCCGCGGCCGCGACATCCCGGTGCTGCTCCGCCTGCCCGCTGCCGAAGGGCCGCGGCCGGCCATGCTGCTGAGCCACGGGCTCGGCGGATCGCGGGAGGGGCTGCGCTACCTGGGCGAGGCGCTGGCCGCTTCGGGCTGGGTCGTGCTGCACCTGCAGCATCCGGGCTCGGATGAGGCGGTCTGGCGCGGCGAGGCGGGGCGGGCGGGCCTGGCGGCGGCGGCGCTCGATGCGCAGCAGGCGCTCGCGCGGCTGCAGGACGGCATCTTCGCGGTCGGCGAGTTGCTGCGGCGGGCGGAGGCGCGCGGTGGGGCGCTCGGCGGGCGGGTGGATGCCGCGCGCATCGTGATCGGCGGGCATTCCTATGGCGCCTGGACGGTGCAGCACCTGCTGGGCCAGCGGTTGCCCGGGGGGGACCGGGGCCTGGCGCTGCCGGACCGGCGCATCGCCGCCGGGATCGCGCTGTCGCCCATCGTGCCGCGCGGGCTGCCGCCGCGGCTGGCCTTCGCCCGCGTCGCGACGCCGATGCTGCACGTCACCGGCACCGCCGACCACGGCTTCATCGAGGGGGCGACGCCGGCCGACCGGGAAGTGCCCTTCCGTGCGATCGAGGGTGTGGCGCAAGCGCTGCTGGTGCTGGATGGCGCCGGCCATGCCGCCTTCGCGGACCAGGCCGCGGCCGGCCCGCGCTGGGCCGACCCCACTTTCCATGGCCGCACGGCGGCGGTCGCGCTGCTGTTCCTGCGGGCGGTGCTGGACGGTGACGGCGCGGCGCACGCCGCGCTGCTGGCCGGCGCGCCCGACGTGCTGGCCGAAGGCGACCGGCTGGAGACGAAGGGGATGTGAGGGCGCCGCGGGGACTGCGAGGCTCCGCCGCCCGCACCGCCCGGGCGCGCTGCCCGTCCTGCGCAATGCGTCCGACCCTCGCCAGGCGGCAGCAGCCCGTTGATATCGCTTTCGTCCGGTCGTTTTTCCTGACGCCGGTCCAGGACGGCAGTCCTGGTGGTCGGGGGTAGCGGGGGGCAGGCGAAGCCTCCCCCCGGGCCGCCGGGCGCCGCCGAACCCCGAAAACGCGAACTGCCCGCGCGCCGGAGGGCGCGCGGGCGGGCCAGGCGGTTCGACGGGGGCGCGGGCGCCCCCGCGGGTCAGGCGGCGCGGAGCGCCTTGGGCAGGTCGGCGACCGAGGCGTCGATCAGCGCGGCGTCGGCCTGCGCATCGATGCTGGCGGCCAGCACCTCGCGCGCCGCGATGGCGGCCACCTCGGCGGCGGCGTTGCGCACTTCGTTCACCGCGCCGGCCTCGGCGGCGGCGATGCGGTCCATCGCCATGCGCTCGCGGCGCTTCGCGGCGGCCTCGGCCTCCGCGGTCGCGGCTTCGGCGACGCGCTGGGCTTCCAGGCGGGCGCGGGCGAGCAGGTCCTCGGCTTCCTGCAGGGCCGCGGCGCGGTCGGCCTCGGCCTGCTGGCGCATCGCCTCGGCCTCGGCGCGCAGGCGGGAGGCTTCGTCCAGCTCGGCGCGGATGCGTTCGCCGCGGGCGTCGAGCATCGGGGCGACCTTGCCCCAGGCGAGCTTGCCGACGAGCGCCACGAAGACGACGAAGGAGATCGCGACCCAGAACTTCGGGTCCTGGTAGAAGGCGGCGTAGCCGTGTTCCATCTGGCCCTCCTCAGGCCCGGCCGCGGGCGGCCAGGGCCCGGTCCACGGCGGCGTCCACCGATGCGCGGTCGGCCCGGCCGCCGAGCCGCGCGACCAGGGCTTCCGCGGTCTCGGACGAGACCTGGCGCAGCGCGCCCATCGCGCTGTCGCGCGCGGCGGCGATGCGGGCCTCGGCCTCGGCGATCTGGGTGTTGAGGCGCGCGTTCAGCGCGGCGGCGCGCTCGGCGGCCTCGGCCTGGGCCTGCTGCATGGCGTTGGCGATGGCGGCCTGGGCCTCGGCTCGGGCCTTGGCGGTGGCCTCGCGATGCGCGGCCATGGCGGCGTCGGCCTCGGCCTTGGCCGCGCGGGCCGCGTCGAGGTCGCCTTCGATGCGTGCGCGGCGCTCCTCGAGCACGCTTTCCACCCGCGGCAGCGCGTAGGTGGTCATCACGTAGTAGAGGAAGCCGAAGATGACGAAGAGCCAGACCACCTGGGCGATCAGGTAGCGGCCCTGGATGCTGTGCCCGAAGGCCAGCTGGGGCATGCCCGGCACCGGCTCGGCCGCCGTGGCGGCGAGGGCCGCGACGGGCGCCAGCAGCGCGATGAGGGCAGCGAGGGTCAGAACCCGGCGCATGGCAATCCTTCCTTCCGCCTCACACCTTCCGCCTGGAGCGGGGGCCGCCCCGCGGCGTGCGGCCGCGGGGGGAGGGGACGGCGCCGCGGCGTTGCCGCGCGGCGCCGCCCGTCGCCTCAGGCGAAGAGGATGAGGAAGGCGATCAGCAGCGCGAACAGCGCGACCGCTTCCGTCAGCGCGAAGCCCAGGATGCCGATCGGGAAGACCACGTCGCGGGCGGCCGGGTTGCGGGCCACGCTGTTGATCAGCGCGGAGAAGATGTTGCCGATGCCGAGGCCGACGCCGAACAGCGCGATCACGGCGATACCGGCCCCGAGGGCCTTCGCAGCAGCGACTTCCATAATCCTATCCTTCCGTCCGTCCGTGGAGGTGTCTGTACGGGCGTTGCGCCTGAACCCCGGTCACATGGCGGGTCAGTGCAGGTGCACCGCGTCGTGCAGGTAGATGCAGGTGAGGATCGCGAACACGTAGGCCTGGAGGAAGGCCACGAGGACCTCGAACCCGACGAGGGCGACATTGACCGTCAGCGGCAGCAGCGCGACGAAGGGCCCGACCGCGCCGAGGCCGCCGAGCAGCACGATGAAGGTGGCGAAGACCTTCAGCATCACGTGGCCGGCGACCATGTTGGCGAACAGTCGGATCGAGAGGCTGACCGGCCGCGAGAGGTAGGAGACGATCTCCACCGGGATGATGATCGGCGCGAGCCAGATCGGCGCGCCTTCCGGGAAGAAGTAGCCGAAGAACTTCCTGCCGTGGATCGACAGCGCGACGACGGTGATCAGCACGAAGACGATGGCCGCCAGGCCGAAGGTCACCGCGATGTGGCTGGTGAAGGTGAAGGCGTAGGGGAACAGCCCCATCATGTTGCCGAACAGGACGAACATGAAGAGCGTGAAGACGAAGGGGAAGAAGCGCTTGCCCTCGTCCCCCACCTGGCCGACGACCAGGCCGTGCACGAATTCATAGGCGCTTTCGGTCAGCGCCTGCAGCCGGCCCGGCACGATGGCGCGCGACGCCATGCCGTACATGACCAGCAGGGTGATGAGGCCGGCGGCCAGCAGCATGTGCGCGCTGGATTGCGTGAAGCCGACGGAATCGCCGATCGCGCCGAGGAACGGCTTGAGCTCGAACTGGCTCAGCGCGTCGATGGTCTTGCCTTCCGCCGCCACGATCAGCTCCCCGGCCGCCGGCGGGCCCCCTGCCCGCCTTCAAGTCGTGCCTATCCCTGGCGGCGGCGCGGGTTGAACAGCCGATAGACGTTCAGGACCCCGGCGACGCTGCCGAACACGAAGAACAGGAGGAACAGCCAGGGCCAGGTGCCGAGCCAGCGGTCCAGGAACCAGCCGAGCGCGATACCGACCACGAGCGCCGAGACGACCTCGACCCCCGCCCGGAACCCGAGCCCCCAGGACCCTTGCGGCAGTTGCCCGGAACCGCCCGGAGAGGGATCCATCCCTCGCCGCGCCCGGGCCTGCCGCAACCGTTCCTCGAAACCGTGTTGTTCCGGCAATCTGCTCTCCCCGCGGTCCCCCGCCCGGAAGGCGGCCCGGTCGTAAGGCGATGATGAAGGTGTGTCAAGGCAACGCCGCAGCGCAGCATGGCGGCGCGCGGGCTGCCCCACACAGCACACCCCAACGCGCGGCGGCGCAAGCGGCTTCGTGGCGGCACGCGCCCTCGCGCCGGAGGCGCGGCGGCACGCGCCCACCAAGCCGCAGGCGCGGCATTACGCGCCCGCGCGCCGCAGGCGCGGCATTACGCGCCCACAAAGCCGCCCGACTGCATCCGCCACAGCCGCGCATAGACCCCGTCGCGCGCCAGCAGCGCGGCATGGCTGCCCTGTTCGGCCACCCGGCCGCGTTCCATCACCACCAGCCGGTCCATCCGCTGCAGGGTGGAGAGCCGGTGCGCCACCGCGATCACCGTCTTGCCGGCCATCAGCTTCTCCAGGCTGTCCTGGATCGCCGCCTCCACCTCGGAATCGAGCGCGCTGGTCGCCTCGTCCAGCACCAGGATCGGCGCGTCCTTCAGCAGCACGCGGGCGATGGCGATGCGCTGGCGCTGGCCGCCGGAGAGCTTCACGCCGCGTTCCCCCACCTGCGCGTCGTAGCCCGCGCGGCCGCGCCAGTCCGACAGCGACGCGATGAAGTCATGCGCCTCGGCGCGGCGGGCGGCGGCCTCGACCTCGGCCTCCGTCGCGTCGGGGCGGCCGTAGCGGATGTTGTCGCGGATCGAGCGGTGCAGCAGCGCGGTGTCCTGCGTGACCACGCCGATGGCGGCGCGCAGCGTCTCCTGCGTGACACCCGCGATGTCCTGCCCGTCCACCAGGATGCGGCCTTGCTCGGGCGAGAAGAAGCGCAGCAGCAGGTTGATCGCGGTGGTCTTGCCGGCGCCCGAATGGCCGACCAGGCCGACGCGTTCGCCGGGCGCGATGGCAAGGTCGAAGCCGTCCAGCACCCCGGGCGCCCGCCCATAGCCGAAGCGCACGCGGTCGAAGCGGATGGCGCCGCGGGGGACTGCCAGCGGCACGGCGGCGGGCGGGTCGGGCGCGGTGGGGGGCACTGCGATGGAGCCCATCGCTTCCTGCACCACGCCGATATTCTCGAAGATGCCGGCGACGTTGAAGGCGACCCAGCCGGAGATGTTGGCGATCTGCCAGGCCATCGGGATGGCGGCGGCCACCATCGCCAGCGGGATCTCGCCCGCCGACCACAGCCAGATCGCCAGCGCCGCGGTGGTCACCAGCAGCGTCGCGTTCAGGCAGGCCAGCAGGAGCGCGTTCAGCGTGACGAGCCGCGTCTGCCGGCCGAAATCGCGGTTCAGCCGTTCCACGCCCTCGCGCACGAAGGCGTCTTCCTGCGCGGCGCGGGCGAAGAGCTTCACCGTCATGATGTTGGTGTAGCTGTCCACCACGCGGCCGGTCAGCGCGCTGCGCGCCTCGGACGCCACCCGCGCGCGGTCGCGCATGCGCGGCACGATCAGCCGCAGCAGCGTGGCGTAGAGCACCAGCCAGGCCAGCACCGGCAGCGCCAGCCGCGCATCCGCGCTGGCGAGCGCCACCAGCGCGCCGGTGCCGTAGACGATGATGTACCAGACGGCGTTGACCGCCTGCACCACGCTCTCCCGCAGGGCGGGGCCCGCCTGCATGACGCGGTTGGCGATGCGGCCGGCGAAATCCTCCTGGAAGAAGGGCAGGCCCTGGCGGATGACGTGCCAGTGGCTCTGCCAGCGGATCATCGAGGTGACGGCGGGCACGATCGCCTGCTGCGTCACCAGGTTCTGCA
>JAIYDD010000147.1 GCA_027487675.1 Acetobacteraceae bacterium
CGCGACCCGCGGTCGGAGATGCTGATCACCCAGTACTCGATGAAGCATGTCGAGCAGGCGAGCCTGGTGAAGTTCGACTTCCTCGGCCTGAAGACGCTGACGGTGCTGGAACGCGCGGTGGAACTGCTGAAGGGGCAGGGGGTGGAGGTGGACCTCACCCGCATCCCGCTGGACGACGCGAAGACCTATGCGATGCTGGCCAAGGGCGATGCGGCCGGCGTGTTCCAGTTCGAAGGCCAGGGCATGCGCGACTGCTTGCGCATGATGCGCCCCGACCGGCTGGAAGACCTGATCGCGGCGGTGTCGCTGTATCGCCCCGGCCCGATGGCGAACATCCCCGCCTATTGCCAGCGCAAGCATGGCGAGAAATGGGAACCGCCGCACCCCGCCATCATGCACATCGTCGCCGAGACCTACGGCATCCTGGTCTACCAGGAACAGGTCATGCAGATCGCGCAGGACCTGGCGGGCTACAGCCTCGGCGGCGCCGACCTGCTGCGCCGCGCGATGGGCAAGAAGATCCGCTCCGAGATGGAGGCGCAGCGCAGGATCTTCGTCGACGGCGCCGTGAAGAACGGCGTGCCGGAGGCGAAGGCCGGCGAGATCTTCGACCTCATGGAGAAATTCGCCGAATACGGCTTCAACAAGTCGCACGCCGCGGCCTATGCGCTGGTCAGCTACCAGACCGCCTGGCTGAAGGCGAACCACCCGACCGCCTTCCTCGCCGCGTCCATGTCGCTCGACCTCGACAAGACGGAGAAGCTGGCGGGCCACATGCAGGAAGCCGCGCGGCTCGGCATCCCCGTGCTGCCGCCCGACATCAACCGCAGCGGCGCCGAATTCGTGCTGGAGGTGCTGCCGGACGGGAAGGTGGCCATCCGCTTCGCGCTGGGCGCGGTCAAGCGCGTCGGCCTCGGCGCGATGCGCGACCTGGCCAAGCTTCGCGATGCCGCCCGGCCCTTCGCGTCGCTGTCGGATTTCGCCGGCCGCGTGGACCCCAAGCTGCTGAACAAGATGCAGCTGGAGAACCTCGCCAAGGCCGGCGCCTTCGAGAGCCTGGAGAAGAACCGCGCCAAGGTGACGCAGGGCGCGGAGGCCTTGCTGCGGGCGGCGCAGGAAGCCGCGGAACGGCGCGCGAGCCCGACGCGCGACATGTTCGGCGCCGAGGCCGCGCCGCCGCCGCTGCGCCTGCCGGAAGTGCAGGACTGGCCGATGCTGGAACGCCTGGCCTTCGAGGCGGAGGCGATCGGCTTCCACCTCTCCGCCCATCCGCTGGATACCTACCGGAAGGCGCTGGCCAAGCTCGGCGTGATCTCCTCCGCCCAGCTGGCGGAGCGCGCGGCGGCGGGGCAGGCGCGCGCAAAGCTCGCCGGCACCGTCGTCGCCATCAAGAACGGGCGCACCAAGACCGGCAACCGCATGGCCTGGGTGCGCTTCTCTGACGCGCAGGGCAGCTACGAGGCGACCTTCTTCAGCGAGACATTGCAGCGCGCCGGCGACGCGCTGGCCGAGGGCAACGCGCTGCTCGTCACCGCCGACATCCGCATGGATGGCGAGGCGCTGCGCATCACGGCGCAGGAGGTGGAGAAGCTGGAGACGGCCGCCGCCGGGATCGCCACCGGCATCCGCCTCTGGCTGGAACAGACCGCCGCCGTGCCGCATATCCGCGGGCTGCTGGAGCGCGAGGGCAGGGGCCGCGGCCGCGTCGTGCTGGTGCCCGTCACCGGCCCGGGGCAGGAGGTGGAGATCGTGCTGCCAGGCCTCTTCAACGTCTCGCCGCGGCTGATGCAGGCGATGAAAGTGCTGCCCGGCGTGGCGGAGGTTCAGGAGCTGTGAGCCAGCCCTACCTGGACCTCTCGCCCGAGCGCGCCGCCGCGCTGCTGGATGCGGCGCTGGAGCGCCAGCACGCCGCGCGCCTTGCGGATGCCGCGCTGCCGCTGCTCGCCGCCCTGCCGCCGGAATCGCGGCTGTTCGGGGAACACCTGCTCGACGAGATCGCGCGCCTTGCCGCGCAGCTCGACGCGCTGTCCCAGGCGCAGCAGGCGGCCGCACTGTCCCGCGCCGAGCGGCTGCGCATCGACCCGCTGCGCGCCATCCCCGCCGCGCGGCAATCCGCCGCGGCGGCGCCTGCGCCGGCGCCGGAAGACGGCCCCGTCGCGATCGAGGCCGGCGACCCGGCCTTCGTCGGCTTCGGCTGGTGGCCGGCGGAGCGCACGGAAGGCGGATCGCTGCGCTGGTCAGGCGCGCATCGCTGCGCGTCCCTGCTGCTGCCGGCGCTCGGCGGCGGGGAGCTGCTGCTCTCGCTGTCGCTGCGCGCGCCCTTCGGCATCCCGCTCGACCCCGCCGGGCACGACATCTTCCTCGACGGAATGCCGCTGGCCTTCGACACCGTCTCCAATGACGGCATCACCGGCGTCTTCGAGGCGCGCGCCAGCCTGCCTGAACGCGGCGCGGGCTCGAAGCTCACGCTGCTGCTGCACGGGCCGCTCTCGACCGACCCCGCGACGGGGCCGCGCAGGGACACGCGGACGCTCGGCCTCGGCATCGCCTGGGCGCGCATCGAGCGCGCCGACTGACCATGCCGCCGCCGCCGCGCATCCTGGTCACCGGCGACCTGCTGCGCCCGCAGGACGAGGCCTTCCGCCCGGCGCAGGCCGGCAACATCCGATGGCTGCACCGCCTGCTGCGCCGGCCGCTCGGCGCCGCCACCGGCCTGCCGGTGGAAGCGCTCGCCTGGGACGCGGCAGGCGGCTTCGCCACGCCGCGCTTCTACGAACTGGCCGGCGCGGCGCCCGACATCGAAGGCTGGGCGGCGCTGTTCGACGCGCCCGATCTGCCGCGGAAGGCCGCCGCGCTGCTCGCCGCGGCCTTCGACGGCGCCGTCGCCGTCATCGGCTTCGAGCTGGCGGATGTGCAGAAGCGGCTGCTGACGCGGCTCGGCATCGCCTGGATCGATCTCAACATCCACCCGGTGCGGTTCGGCCCGGACCTGCTGATGGCGGTGGCGACAGACCACGCCGAGATCCTCGCCGCGCTGAGCCAGCACCACGCGGAGGACCAGGTCTTCGAGGCCTGGGCCGACCTGATGGCCGCGACCGCCATCAAGATGCCGCCGCACTTCCCGGTCGAGGAAAGCACGCTGATCGTCGGCCAGACCCGCGTGGACCGCGCGCTGATCGCCGGCGGCCGCCTGACCGACCTGCGCGACCACGCCGAGGCGCTGCGACGCGCCGTCGGCACCGAGCCGCGCATCCTGTTCCGCCCGCACCCCTACAACCCCGACGGCTTCGGCCTGTTCGAGAGCGGCCTGCCGCTGCACCGCATCCGCGAAGCTGCCGAGAACGTCTACGTCCTGCTCGGCCAGGATAGGTTGCAGCGCGTCGTCGGCGTGTCCTCCTCGGTCGTCGCGGAGGCGCGCTACTTCGGCAAGGACGGCATCTTCCTCGGCGCGCCGCCCTTCCGCCTGGCGCCGAGGCGCGATGCGCTGGCGCCCGGCCTGCATGCCAGCGTCATCGATGCCTGGCTCTCGGCCGATTTCTGGCGCGAGCTGCTGGCGCCCGTCATGCCCGTCACGCCGGCGGACGGCCACCGCGCCAGCCTGCCACCGGATTCGCTGCGCCTGTCGCTCCGCCAGTTCTGGGGCCGCGACGAGATCACCTTCCAGCTGCCCTTCGACCTGGCCGAGACCCGCGCGGCGGAACGGCGCGGCCGCTGAGCGCCGCCATTCCTTCACCGCCCCGGTCAGCGGGGAGACGTAGTAGTCCACGAAGAAGCCGCAGAAGATCGCCACGGGCAGCGATCCCGGCAGGCTTCCCGCCATCGGCGCGCCCCATCGGCAGGCGCCGCCGGTGACGAGGTTGGCGCGTACACCACGCGCCCGCCGATCGCGATCTCCCAACCCCGGGAGTTCTTCTCGAGCCCGGCGGTCATCTGCGGCAGCGTCGACTTGCCGCGGCCCGAGGGACCGACCAGGCCAACGAATTCGCCATCCGCGATCTCGACATGCATGCCGTGCAGGTTCCGCGCGCTGCCGGACGACGTCCGCGCCTGCCGGACCGGGGCCGTCGCCTGGCATCCAGGCCGGACAACGATGGCCGCCGCATGCAACCGCGCCCCTGCCGAAGCGCTGCTGGACGGCGCCAGGACGACGGGCTAGGCGGCCGCGTCACCGTGATCGGATCCCCATGCCGGAGGCGTATCGGCGGCTTGCCGTCATCCTGGGCGCGCTGACGGCCTTGGGGCCGCTCGGCGTGGACATGTACCTGCCGGCCTTCCCGGCGATGCAGGCCGGGTTGTCCGCATCCGCCGCGGAGGTGCAGCGCACGCTGGCGACCTTCCTGCTTGGCATGGCGGCGGGGCAGCTTGTCGTCGGCCCGCTGGCCGATCGCCATGGGCGGCGCGCGCCGATGCTGGGCGGGCTGGTGCTGTTCGCGCTCGCCTCGGCCGGCTGCGCGCTGGCGGCGACGGCCGGGCAGCTGACGGGGTTGCGATTGCTGCAGGCGCTGGGCGGCTGCGCGGGCATGGTGGTGGCGCGCGCGATGGTGCGCGACCTCTGCGACGAACGCGGCACGGTGCGGATGATGTCCATGCTGATGCTGGTGATGGGCGCGGCGCCCATCCTGGCGCCGCTGCTGGGCAGCGCGCTGCTGGCCGTGGCGGGCTGGCGCGCCATCTTCTGGGCGCTGGCGACCTATGGCGTGGTGGCCGCGGCCGTCGTCTGGTTCGCCCTGCCCGAAAGCCTGCCGCGGGACGCGCGGCGCCGCGACGGCCCGGTGGCGATCGTCGCCGTCTACGCCGCAATCCTGCGCGACCGCCGCTTCCTGGCGCATGCGCTGGCGGGCGCGGTGCCGATGACGGGACTGTTCGGCTACCTGGTCGCCTCCCCGCAACTGCTGATGGTGCTGCACGGGCTGGGGCCGACGCAGTACGGCTTCGCCTTCGGCGTGAACGCCTTCGGCCTGATCCTGGCGGCGCAGGTGGTCGCGCGCCTGGTGCGCGCGCATCCGCCGGCGCGGCTGCTGGTGCTGTCGCTGTGGGGCGCGGCGGGGGCGGGGCTGGCGGTGCCGCTGGCGGTGGCGACGGGGCTGCTCTGGCCGCTGGTCGCGGCCTTCTTCCTGTTCATGACGACGCTGGGCGCGGTGCTGCCGCTGGCCTCGGCGCTGGCCATGGGGCCGATGGGGCGCGTCGCGGGCAGCGCCTCCGCGCTGATCGGTACCTTGCAGTTCAGCGGCGGCGCGCTGGTCGGCGTGCTGCTCGGGCTGGTGGCGCCGCAATCGCCCTGGCCGGTTGCGGTGCTGATGGCGCTGGCGGGTGCGGCGGGGCTGGCGCTGCACCTGGCGTTGCGCGCGCCTCCCCGCGGGGCGTGACGGCGGCGCGGATCACCGCGCCATCAGCGCCTCCGCCGCTGCCACCACCTTCGCCGCATCGGGCTTCAGCGCGTCTTCAAGCGGCGGCGCGAAGGGCACCGGCACGCGCGGCTGGCCGAGCCGCCCGACGGCGCGCAGCGCGCCCGGCCCCAGCGCTTCCGTCGCGCGCGCCAGGATCTCCGCACCGAAGCCGCCCGCGGTCACCGCCTCATGCACCACCAGCAGCCGCCGCGTGCGCGCGGCCGAGGCCATCACCGCCGCCTCGTCCCAGGGCCAGAGCGTGCGCAGGTCCAGCACCTCCGCCGAGATCCCGCGCGCGGCCAGCATCCCGGCAGCATCCTCCACCGCCGGGACGATGGCCGACCAGGTGACGATGGTCAGGTCCGAACCTTCCCGCGCGGTTCGCGCGACGCCGAAGGGGATGGGCGCGATGCGCTCCGCCACCTCGCCCTTCAGCGGGAAGAGGTTCTTGGGGTCGAAGAACAGCACCGGGTCGTCGCTGCGGATCGCCTGCACCAGCAGCCCCGCCGTGTCGGCGGGGGTGGAGGGGACGCAGACGACGAGGCCCGGCACATGCGCGAACCAGCCTTCCAGCGTCTGGCTGTGCTGCGCGGCGGAGTTGCGCCAGATGCCGTGCGGCATGCGCACCACCAGCGCGGGCTTCGCCTGGCCGCCGAACATGTAGCGGATCTTCGCGATCTGGTTGATCAGCTCGTCCATCGCGCACATCGCGAAGTCGAAGATCCGCATCTCGATGATCGGCCGCGTGCCGACCAGCGCCGCACCCAGCCCCGCGCCCATGATCGTGCTCTCGCTGATCGGCGTGGAGACGATGCGTTGCGCGCCGAACTCCGAGAGGAAGCCGCGATACTGGCCGAACAGCCCGCCGCGCGCGACATCCTCGCCCAGCACCCAGATGCGCGGATCGGCCCGCATCTCCTGCAGGGCCGCCAGCCGCGCGGCCTCCACCAGCGTCACCTCGGGCATGTCACGCGGTCTCCGTCACGGCGCCGGCATCCTGCACGTCGTCCCACGCGATGGCGGGATCGGGCCAGGGCGCCGCCAGCGCGCGCGCCCGCGCCTCCTGCATCTCCGCCTGCGCATCGCCTTCCAGCGCGCCCAGCGCCTTGTCGGGGACGCCTTCCTCCAGCAGGCGGGCGCGCAGGCGCGCCAGCGGTTCCTCCTCGTGCGCCGCGGCGACTTCGGCAGCGTCGCGCCAGGCGGCGGGGTCGGTGCTGGTGTGGCCCATCAGGCGATAGGTGCGTGCATGCAGCAGGCGCGGGCCGGCGCCGCCGCGGATCTCCGCCACCAGGCGCGCGGCGGCCTGGTCCACCGCCGCCGCGTCGTTGCCGTCCACGCTGGTGGCCGGCACGCCAAGCGCCTCGGCCCGCGCGGCGATCCCCGGGCCGGCGGTGACGCTCTCGGCGCGGGTGAAGGCGGCGACGCCGTTGTCCTCGCAGACGAACAGCACCGGCAGCGTGTACAGCGCCGCCCAGTTCAGCCCTTCCAGGAAGGGCCCGCGGTTGATCGCGCCGTCGCCGAAGAAGCACGCCACGATGGCATCGCTGCCGAGCAGCCTGAGGCCTTGCGCCGCGCCGACCGCGATCGGGATGCCGCCCGCCACCACGCCATTCGCGCCCAGCATGCCCACCGAGAAATCCGCGATGTGCATCGATCCGCCCTTGCCGCGGCAATGCCCGCCAGCGCGGCCGAACAGTTCCTCCATCATCCCCTGGATGCCCGCGCCCTTGGCGATGGCATGCCCATGCCCGCGATGGTTGGAGGTGATGCGGTCGTCGCGCCGCAGGTTCAGGCAGGTTCCGGCCGCGACCGCTTCCTGCCCGATCGAGACATGCAGCGGGCCGGGAATCTCGCCCGCCTTGTGCGCGGCCAGCGCTGTCTCCTCGAAGGCACGGATGCGGCACATGGTGCCGTACAGCGCGAGCAGCCTCGCGCGGTTGTCGCCGCCGCCGGTCATGCGAACGCCCTCCCCAACCCAGCCCCCCTGTCGCCCGGGGGTCTTGCGGAGCATGCGGCAGCGGGCGACAGAATCAAGCCGGGGAGGAGACGCGATGCCGGCCGAGGCGCCGCTGGTGCTGGACAGCGTGACCCTTCTGGGGGCCGCGGCGCGCGGCCGCGTGGCGCTCTGCGCCAGCCATGGCGGGGTCTACGCGGCCTGGTATGCGGCGCGCTTCGGCGTCGCCGGCCTAGTGCTGCACGATGCCGGCGTGGGCCGGGACCGCGCCGGCGTGGCGGGGCTTGGTTGGCTGGCCGCGCGCGGCGTGCCGGCGGCCTGCATCGGCCACGCCAGCGCGCGCATCGGCGACGGCGCCGACATGGCGGCCCGCGGCCTGCTGTCCGCGGTGAACGCCCCCGCCGCGGCGCTGGGCCTGGCCGAGGGGATGGCGGCGGCGGACGCCCTGGCGCGCCTCGGCACCGCCGCGCTTCCGCCCGCCGAGGCGCCGGACGCGATGGACGAGGCGCGCCGCCAGGTCGCCGAACATCGCGGCATCCGCGTGCTCGCGCTCGATTCCAACGGGCTCGTCGACCCTGATGATGCCGGGCACATCGTGGCCACCGGCTCGCATGGCGGGCTGCTCGGCGGCAGGCCCGAGACGGCGGTGAAGGCCGCGGTCCTCGCCGCGATCTACAACGATGCCGGCGGCGGTGCCGACGGCGCCGGCTTCTCGCGCCTGCCGGCGCTGGAGGCGCGCGGCATCGCGGGTGCCACCGTCTCATGCTTCTCGGCGCGCATCGGCGACGGGATGAGCACCTGGCAGGACGGCTACGTCTCCGCGCTCAACGCAACCGCCGCCGCGCGCGGCGGGCGCATCGGCCAATCGGCGCGCGACTTCGTCGCCGCCATCCTGGAGCATGCCTGAATGTCATCCAACGCCACGCGCCGCATGACCGGCGGGCAGGCCCTGGCCGAGATGCTGAAGCTGGCCGAGGCCGGGCCGATCTTCGGCATGGGCGGCTTCCAGCTGCTGCCCTTCTACGAGGCCTGCCGCGCGCTCGGCCTGCGGCACACGCTGATCAACGACGAACGCTGCGGCGCTTTCGCGGCCGATGCCTGGGCGCGCGTCACCAACCGCCCCGGTTTCGTGGACGGCACGCTCGGGCCGGGGGCCACGAACTTGGCGACGGGTCTCGCCGAGGCGTTCAACGCCGGGATGCCGATGGTCGCCATCATCGGCGACGCCAACCGCCTGCACGCCTGGAAGAACATGACGCAGGAAGCGCGGCAGTTCGACGTGCTGCGGCCGCTGGTCAAGGAAGCGATCCGCGTCGAGGTGATCTCCCGCATTCCCGAACATCTGCGCCGCGCGCTGGCCGTCGCCACCTGCGGCCGCCCCGGGCCGGTGCTGCTGGCGGTGCCGGAAGACGTCGCGCATGGCGAGCATGATTTCGACGCCGAGGATTTCTGGGTGGACCCCGGCACGCTGCGCGCCCAGGCCCGCCGCTTCCGCCCCGACGCCGCCGACCTCTCCCGCGCTGCGTCGCTGCTGGCGCGCGCCGAGCGGCCGCTGATCCTGGCCGGCGGCGGCGTCCATATCAGCGAGGCGCAGCAGGCGCTGACCGCGCTTGCCGAAGCGCAGGGCATCCCCGTTGCGCACACCATGTCCGGCAAAGGCGCCATCGCCTGCACCCATGCGCTGTCGGCCGGCGTCTTCGGCCGCTATTCGCGCATCGCCAACGACCTGATCGCGCTGTCCGACTGCCTGCTCGTCGTCGGCTGCAAGCTCGGCGAGATCGCCACCAAGCGCTTCACCCTGATGCCGTCGGGCGTGCCGCTGATCCATCTCGACGTGCTGCCGGAGGAGATCGGCCGCACGACCCGCACCGAGGTCGCGCTCGCCGGCGATGCCCGCGCCGGCATCGAGGAACTGGCGGGGATGCTCGCCGACAACGGCGCCCGTGCCGCATCGCGCGCCGCCTGGTGCGCCGAGGTGCCGAAGCGCATGGCGACCTGGCGCGAGGGCGCGCGGGAGCGGCTGGAAGCGACGGAAAGCCCGATCAATGTCGGCCGCCTGATGGGCGAGTTGAACAAGTTGCTGCCCGCGGATGCCGTGCTGGTCGCCGATGGCGGCTTCGCCGCGCATTGGGGCGCGCTGTTCTACGACACCAAGCAGGCCGGGCGCGGGTTCGTCGCCGATCGCGGCTTCGCCTCCATCGGCTACGGCGTGCCGGGCGGCATCGGCGCGCAGCTCGGCGTCGGCGCGGGGCGGCGCGTGGTCTCGCTGACCGGCGATGGCGGCTTCAACATGTCGATGGGCGAGCTGGAGACGGCGAAGCGGCTGGGTGCGAACTTCGTCGCCTGCATCTTCAACAACGCCGCGTCGGGCTATGTGAAGGCGCTGCAGCACGCGGTCTATGGGCCGGGGAACTACCAATCCTCCGACCTGCACGAGATGGATTATGCCGCCATCGCGCGCGCCATGGGCTGCCACGGCATCCGCGTGACGGACCCGGAGAAGCTGGCGGATGCGCTGCGCGAGGGGCTGGCGAACATGGCGAGCCCCACCGTGCTCGACATCGTCGTCACGCGCGACCCGGCGCGCATGCTGCCGGCGGCCGACAACCGGACGCTGAAGGTGCAGAAGGGCGACCGGCCGGTGTAATCGGGGCCATCGCCATGGCGTAACACTTGCGTCATGCGGCGCGAATAGGCTGGTTGGGGACCGACCAGGAACGCCAGCCATGCCGCGCCTTCTGCTGCTCGCGATCTCGCCGCGCTTCGTCTGCCTGACGCTGGCGGGCGCGGCGACCCTGCTCTGCCTGCTGCTGCTGGCGGCCGCGCCCTCGGCCTGGGGCTGGTGGCTGGCGGGGCTTGTGCTGTTCGGCGGGCTGACGGCGCTCGGCCTGCGCGACCTCTTCCACCCGACGCACGCCATCCTGCGCAACTACCCGATCGCCGCGCATCTCCGCTTCATCCTCGAGGAGATTCGCCCCGAGATGCGGCAGTACTTCTTCGAGGACGAGAAGCACGGCACGCCCTTCAGCCGCGACAAGCGCGCCGTGGTGTACCAGCGCGCCAAGATGGTGCTCGACAAGCGCCCCTTCGGCACGCAGTACGAGGTCTACCAGGGCGGCTTCGAATGGCTGCACCATTCGATGGCGGCGAAGGAACCGGCGAAGCAGGCGCCGCGCGTCCTGATCGGGGGGCCGGACTGCACGCAGCCCTACAGCGCCTCGCTGCTCAACATCTCCGCGATGAGCTTCGGCTCGCTGTCCGCCAACGCGATCCGCGCGCTGAACAAGGGCGCCGCCGCGGGCGGCTTCGCGCATGACACGGGGGAGGGCGGGCTCAGCCCCTATCACCGCGAGGCCGGCGGCGACATCATCTGGGAGATCGGCTCGGGCTATTTCGGCGCGCGCAACCCCGACGGCAGCTTCTCCGCCGAACGCTTCGCCGAGACCGCGAACCTGCCGCAGGTGAAGGTGGTGGAGCTGAAGCTGAGCCAGGGCGCCAAGCCCGGCCATGGCGGCGTGCTGCCCGCGGCCAAGGTCAGCGCGGAGATCGCGCGCACGCGCGGCGTGCCGCTCGGGCAGGATTGCGTCTCGCCGCCCTACCACTCGGCCTTCTCGACGCCGGTCGAGATGCTGCGCTTCGTCGCCGAGATGCGCCGCCTGTCCGGCGGCAAGCCCGCGGGCTTCAAGCTGTGCATCGGCCACCCCTGGGAGTTCCTCGCGATCTGCAAGGCGATGCTGGAGACCGGCATCACGCCCGACTTCATCGTGGTGGATGGCGCGGAGGGCGGCACCGGCGCGGCGCCGCTCGAATTCATGGACCACATCGGCATGCCGCTGCGCGAGGGTCTGAGCTTCGTGCACCACGCGCTGATCGGCGTCGGCCTGCGCGACCGCATCCGCCTTGGCGCCAGCGGCAAGATCGCCAGCGCCTTCGACATGGCGCGCGCCATGGCGCTCGGCGCCGACTGGTGCAATTCCGCGCGCGGCTTCATGTTCGCGCTCGGCTGCATCCAGTCGCTGTCCTGCCACACGGATCGCTGCCCCACGGGGGTCGCGACCCAGGACCCGACGCGCCAGCGCGCGCTGCTGGTGCCGGACAAGGCGACGCGCGTGCGGCAGTTCCACGAGGCGACGCTGAAGGCGCTGGCGGAGCTCGTCGCCGCGGCGGGCCTCGACCACCCGTCGCAGCTGCGGCCGGAGCATTTCTGCCGGCGCGTCTCGCCGGAACAGGTGCGCAGCTTCGCCGAGCTCTACCCGGCGCCCGCCCCGGGCGCGCTGCTGCGCGGCACCGACGATCCGCGCTTCCGCGACGCCTGGGAGCTGGCCGATCCGCACAGCTTCGCGCCACGCAGCCCGGCCCGTGCCGTGCACGGCGCCCGGCTGGAGCCGGCCGACGCCTGAGCCTATCCTGCCCGCCGACAAGGCGGGGAGGCGGAGGCGATGGGCCCGGCGACGGCAAGCAATCTCGGGCGGCTGCTGACGCACACCGCGCGCCGCCTGCCGGATGCGCCGGCGCTGGTCTGGCGCGAGCGCGTCTGGTCCTGGGCGGAGCTGGATGCGCGCGTGGACCGGCTGGCCGCCGCGCTGCGCGGCCTCGGCGTCGCGAAGGGCGACCGCGTGCTGGTCCATTCGCGCAACAGCAACGCGATGTTCGAGAGCATGTGGGCCTGCTGGAAGGCTGGCGCCGTCTGGGTGCCCACGAATTTCCGGCTGACGCCGGCGGAGGTCGCTTATCTCGGCGCCTCCTCCCGCGCCGCGGTCATGCTGCGCGACGCAGGCTTCGCGCAACACGCGCAGGCGGTGAAGCAGGCCGGGCCGCATCTGCGGCACGTGATCGCGGTGGGCGACGCGGGGCTCGGCGAACACGATTACGAAGGCCTGCTCGCCGCCGCCGCGCCGCCGGCGCCGGACCACGAGGCAGCCGTCGCCTACGACGATCCCGCCTGGTTCTTCTACACCTCCGGCACCACCGGCCGCCCCAAGGCCGCGGTGCTGACGCATGGGCAGATGGCCTTCATTGTGACGAACCACCTTGCCGATCTGCTGCCGGGCACGACGGAGCGCGATGCCTCGCTGGTCGTCGCGCCGCTGTCGCATGGCGCGGGCATCCACCAGCTGACGCAGGTGGCGCGTGGCGCCGTCGCCATCCTGCTGTCGGGCGAGAAGCTCGATGGCGACGAGGCCTGGGCGCTGGTCGAGCGCCACCGCGTGACCAACATGTTCACCGTGCCCACCATCCTGACCGCGCTCGCGCGCCATCCCGCGGCCGCGCGCGCGGACCATGCCAGCCTGCGCCACGTGATCTATGCGGGCTCGCCCATGTACCGCGCGGACCAGGAGGAAGCGTTGCGCGTGCTCGGTCCCTGCCTGGTGCAGTATTTCGGCCTGGGCGAGGTGACCGGCTGCATCACCGTGCTGCGGCCCGACCAGCATGTCCCGGAAAACCTCGGCAGTTGCGGCATGCCGCGCACCGGGATTGAGGTCGCGATCCTGGACGAGGCTGGCGCGCGCCTGCCGCCCGAGGCGGTCGGCGAGATCTGCGTCCGCGGCCCCGCCGTCTGCGCCGGCTATTTCGAGAATGACGAGGCCAACGCCAAGGCCTTCGCTGGCGGCTGGTTCCACACCGGCGACCTCGGACGGCTGGACGCACGCGGCTTCCTGTGGATCACCGGCCGGGCGTCCGACATGTACATTTCCGGCGGCTCGAACGTGTATCCGCGCGAGGCGGAGGAGGCGATCCTGACGCATCCCGCCATCGCCGAATGCGCCGTGGTCGGCATCGCGCATCCGAAATGGGGCGAGGCGGGAATCGCCTGCGTCGTGCCGCGCCCGGGCGCGACGGTGGACGAAGCCGCGGTGCTGGCGCATCTCGCCGACCGCGTCGCGAAGTACAAGCAGCCGCTGCGCGTGGTGGTGTGGGATGCGCTGCCGAAATCCGGCTACGGCAAAGTGCCGAAGGCGCTGGTCAAGGCGCGGCTGGCGGAGGAAGGCGTGGCCTTCTGACGCCGCGCTACCGGCGGCGACCCGCCAGGTAGCTCGCGCCCTCCGGCCCGGCATGTTCGGCATGCGGCAGGTCGCGCGGGACTTCCGCGACAGTGCCGGCCGGGTAGCTCACGCGCGCGCCGTGCTGCGTCACGTCGAGCGTTCCCGACAGGATCAGCAGCCGCGCATCGAAGGGGTGAGTGTGGTCCGGCACCTCCGCGCCCGGCGGCAGGCTGCGTTCCACCGTCTCGGCGAAGCCGTCGCGTTGCAGGCCGGCTTCGAAGGCTGTGCGGTCCATCGGCGTGTCCTCCGCGATGCTGGGGCAGGGTAGGGCGGCCCGCGACCCGGCGTCCAGGCCAGACGCCGGATTCCGCCGCGCCGCGTTCCGGTCTAGGCTCGCGCACGACGCCAGACCGAGGGGCCACGATGTCCGCCACCCTGTTCGAGAATGCCCGCCTGCTGGACGGCGAGACCGACGCCGAGGGCCATGTGCTGGTCGTGGACGGCACGATCCGGGAAGTCTCCGACAAGCCCATCGTCGCCGCATCCGCGCGCCGTGTGGACCTGCGCGGCCGCACGCTGATGCCGGGCCTGATCGACGCGCATGTGCATGTCATCGCCAGCGAGGTGAATCTGGCGCGCCACGCGCTGCTGCCCGATGCGCTGGTCGCCTTCCGCGCGGCGAAGATCATGCACGGCATGCTGATGCGCGGCTTCACGACGATCCGCGATCTCGGCGGCGCCACGCAGGGCCTGCGCGCGGCGCGGGAGGAAGGGCATTTCGACGCGCCGCGCATGGTGATCTGCGGCAAGGCCATCTCCTCCACCGGTGGGCACAGCGACGGGCGCGGGCGGTGGGACAATCGCGACACGCATTGGCTGGAACAGCGCCTGGGCTGCCTCGGCCGCGTCGCCGATGGCGTGGACGCCGTGCGTCGCGCCTGCCGCGAGGAGATCAAGGCCGGCGCCGACTACATCAAGATCATGGCGAATGGCGGCGTGGCGTCCCCCACCGATCCCATCGCCTTCCTCGGCTACAGCAAGGACGAGATACGCGCGGCCGTCGAGGAAGCGGCGATGGCGCAGACCTACGTCGCGGCCCACCTCTACACGGACGAGGCGATCGGCCGCGCCGTCGAATGCGGCGTGCACAGCCTGGAACACTGCAACCTGATCGAGGAAGCGACCGCGCGGCGCGCCGCGGAGGCCGGCTGCATCGCCTGCCCGACGCTCGTCACCTACCAGGCGCTGAAGGACGAGGGCGCGTCGCTCGGCCTGCCGCCCGAGAGCGTGGCGAAGATCGATACCGTGCGCCTGAGGGGTCTCGAAAGCCTTGAGAAGATGCGCCGCGCCGGCCTGACAATGGCCTTCGGCACCGACCTGCTCGGCGAGATGCACCGCCACCAGTCGGAGGAATTCGTGATCCGCGGCCAGGTCCTGCCGGCCGCCGAGGTGATCCGCAGCACCACCACCCACGCCGCGAAGCTGCTGCGCATGGAAGGGAAGATCGGCACGCTCGCCGCCGGCGCCTTCGCCGATCTGGTCGTGATCGATGGCGACCCGCTGAAGGACCTCGCGCTGCTGACCGGGCAGGGCAAGCACCTGCCGATGATCATGCTCGGCGGGCGCTTCGTGAAGGGCTAGTCGCCGGCGGCGTGGCGCGACACGGTCGCGCGTTCGCCCAGCACGCCGCGCGGCCGCAGCACCAGGATGGCCGCGATCAGCACGCCGATCAGCACCACCTGCAACGCCGCGCCGCGCGCCTGTTCCGCGGCCGGCAGCAATCCGCGGATGAGCCCGCCC
This sequence comes from Acetobacteraceae bacterium, assembly GCA_027487675.1. Lineage (GTDB taxonomy): Bacteria > Pseudomonadota > Alphaproteobacteria > Acetobacterales > Acetobacteraceae > Falsiroseomonas. The sequence continues at coordinate 15,126 of JAIYDD010000147.1, forward strand.
GAGACGGACCAGATCGCCCAGACCAGCACCGCGCCCAGCACCGCGCCCGCATTGCGCCCAGATCCGCCGACGATCAGCATCGCCCAGACCTGGAAGGTCAGCACCGGCAGAAAATCCTCCGGCGCGATGTAGCCGACGAAATGCGCGTAGAGCGCGCCGCCCAGGCCCATCAGCATGCAGCCCAGCACGAAGCTCTGCAGCCGGAAGGCCGCCGCGCGCTTGCCGAGCGAGGCCGCGGCCAGTTCGTCCTCCCGGATCGCGCGCAGCACGCGGCCCCAGGGGCTCGCGACCAGCCGATCGAGCGCCCACCACGCCACGCCCAGCACCAGCACGACCAGCCCGAGATAGGTCAGGTTCCACGCCAGCCCCGCGCCCAGCGCGTCCGCAAAGGGCTTCGGGATGGACTGGATGCCGAAGGGCCCGCCGGTGATCGCCTGCGCGTTCAGCGCGACGAGTTGGATCACCACCGCGATGCCGAAGGTGGTGATGGCGAGGTAGTCTTCCCGCAGCCGCAGCGCCGCCACGCCGACGATGAAGGCCGCGATCCCCGACGCCACCATCGCGCCGATCCAGCCCACCAGCACCGGCAGCCCGAAGCCGCCCAGCCGGTCCGGCTCCGGCGGCCCCGTCAGCAGCGCGGAGGCATAGGCGCCGACGGCGACGAAGCCCGCGACGCCGACGTTGAACAGCCCGGTGAATCCCCATTGCAGGTTCAGCCCCAGCGCCATCACCGCGAAGATGCCGGCAAACACAAGGAAGAACGCCAGGTAGGACAGGGCAGGGATCAGCTCCATCTCACGCGCGCTCCCCGAAGATGCCGGTCGGGCGCAGCAGCAGGATGCCGATCAGCACCAGGAAGGCGGTGGCCGCGCGGTATTCCGCGCCGAACAGCGGCACGGAGAAGCTTTCCGCCAGCCCGACGATGTAGCCCCCCAGCACCGCGCCCCAGACGCTGCCGATGCCGCCCAAGATGGCCGCGGCGAACAGCGGCAGCAGCAGGTCGAAGCCGAGCATCGGCCGCACCTGCCCGACCACGCCCGCCATCACGCCCGCCACCGCGGCAAGCATCGCGCCGATCACCCAGGTGGCGCGCACCACGCCGTCCACGTCCACACCCGCGACGCGCGCCAGTGCGGGGTTCATCGCGGTGGCGCGCATCGCGCGGCCCAGCGTGGTGCGCGCCAGCATCACATGCAGCGCGACGACCAGCAGCAGCGACAGCCCGATCACCAGCATCTGGTCCGGCGTGATGCGCAGCCCCCCCAGCACGTCGCGCGGCACAAGCCGGATCGCGATCTGGATCTCCCGCGTGTAGTATTCGGGCAGCGTGCCGTAGAGGAACTGCACCAGGTTGCGCAGCGCCAGCGCCGCGCCGAAGCTCGCGATCACCAGCGTGATGGCGTTGCCCTGGCGGCGCAGGCGGCGGAACAGCGCCCAGTCCACGGCGAGTGCGATCGCCGCCGTCAGCACCGCGGCCAGCGCCATCGCCGGGATCAGCTGCCAGCCGAAGCTGAACGGCCCGAGCGGTTCCATCACGCCCGCGCCCGTCACCGCCAGCACCAGCGCCAGCGCCGAGACCGCGAGATACGCGCCCCAGGTCATGAACTCGCCCTGGCCGAAATTGGCGAAGCGCAGGATGGAATAGGTCAGCGTCAGCCCCACCGCGCCCAGCGCGATGACGCTGCCCACCACCAGCCCGTCGGCGACCAGTTGCAGCATCAGGCCGCCTCCTCGTGCGCGCCGAAATAGAGCGCCTTCAGCCGCGGATCGGCCGCCACCTCCCGCGCCGCGCCTTCCAGCCTCTCGCGCCCTTCCACCAGCACCACCGCGCGGTCGGCGAGCGCGAGCGCGGCCTTCACGTTCTGCTCGACCAGCAGGATCGGCACGCCGGCATCGCGCACCGCGCGCAGCCGGTCGAACACCACGCCGACCAGCTTCGGCGACAACCCCGCCGAGGGCTCGTCCAGCATCAGCACGGAGGGCGAGGCGACCAGCGCCCGCGCCACCGCCAGCATCTGCCGCTGCCCGCCCGAAAGCCGCCCCGCCGCCAGCCCGCGCTGCCGGTCCAGATCCGGGAACAGCGCGAACATTTCTGCGAGTTCCCGCCGCCGACGCTTCGCGACCAGCGCGGCGGCGAGCTTGAGGTTGTCCAGCACGGAGAGGTTGGCGAAGACGTTCTCCGTCTGCGGCACGAAGCCCAGGCCCTCATGCACCATGCGGTGCGCCGGCATGCCCGTGATGTCGCGCCCGCCCAGCGTCACGCGGCCCGCCCAGACCGGCACCAGCCCCGCCGCCGCCTTCACCAGCGTGGATTTCCCCGCGCCGTTGGGCCCGAGCAGCGTCACGATCTCGCCCGGCATCACGCGGGCGCCCGCGCCGCGCAGGATCGGCAGGCCCGGCTCGTAGCCGCCCTCGATCCCGGAAAATTCCAGCGCGGGCGTCACGCGGCCTCGATCCCCAGATACGCCTCGATCACGCGCGTGTCGCCGCGCACCTCGTCGGGCGTGCCCTGCATCAGCAGCCTGCCCTGCGCCATCACCATCACCGGGCGGCAGAGTGCGGCGATCAGGTCCATGTTGTGCTCGACGATCAGGAAGCTGGTGCCCGCCTGGTTCAGCGCGACGATCTTCTGCATGATGATCTCGAGCAGCGGCGGCGCGACACCCGCACCCGGCTCGTCCAGCAGGATCAGCCGCGGCTCCGCCACCAGCACGCGGGCGAGCTCCAGCAGCTTGCGCTGCCCGCCCGACAGCACGCGCGCCGGTTCCTGCGCCAGCCGCGCCAGGCCCACGAAATCCAGCCAGTGCATGGCGCGGGCGCGGTTGCGCTTCTCCTCCGCCGCCACGGCGCCGGGGCGGATCCAGTTCGCCCAGAAGCGCTCGCCCTGCTGGTGCTGCGGCGCCAGCATCACATTCTCCAGCACGGTCATGGCGGGGAAGGGGCGGGGGATCTGGAAGGTGCGCCCGAGCCCGAGCCCGAACACCTGGTCCGGCCGCAGCCCGTGGATCGGCGCGCCGTCCAGGTGCAGCGCGCCGGCATCCGGCCGCAGGCTGGCGGCGACCAGGTTGAACAGCGTCGTCTTGCCCGCGCCGTTCGGCCCGATCAGGCCCGTGATCGCGCCGCGTTGCAGGGCAAAGGACACGCCATCGACGACGCGCGGGCCCCCGAACGCCTTGGCCAGCCCCTCCGCGACGAGGATCGGCCCCGCGCCCCCGCCTTCCGCCATCCCCGCCTGCTCTCCCGATCTTGTCCCGCAGAAACCGGCCGGGCCACGCCCCGTCAAGCCCCCGCCGAGGCTTGCCGCGGCCGCCCTTCGGCCCGAGATTGCCGGCGACGGCGCCGGGACGGGAGCGAGGGCTTGGAGGAAGACGCGTTCGATCTCTGGGACCTCCGGGTCGAGGTCGTGGCCCCCGAAGGCGCGCGGCTCTGGTGCGGGGCAAAGCCCGGCGACCATTTCGAGCTGCGCGGCGAGATGCTGCACCTGCCGCCCGGCCAGGGCTTTTCGCTGTATTCCCTGGCCGCGTTGCTGCCGCTGCTGCCCGCCAAGCAGCGCCCGACGCATCCGCTGGACTGGATGACCAGCGATGCGGAGGTCGCCTGCCCCGACCCCAACTGCCCGTCCCGCTTCCGCATCACGCGGACCCAACTGCGCCGCTTCCGCCGCGCCGACAGCACGGCGACCCCGGCGCCATGACCGTGCAGCGCATCGCCCTCGGGCAGGGCTACACCATCTCCCGCGTGCTGCGCGGCGGCTGGCAGCTGGCCGGCGGGCATGGCGAGGTGGAGCCCGCGCGCGCCATCGCCGAGATGAGCGCCTTCCTCGATGCCGGCATCACCACCTTCGACTGCGCCGACATCTACACCGGCGTCGAGGAGATGATCGGCAATTTCCGCGCCACCCTGCCCGCCGCCGATCGCGACCGGCTGCAGGTCCACACGAAGTTCGTGCCGGACCTGTCGGCGCTGGCGACGCTCGACTTCGCCTATGTCGAGCGGATCATCGACCGGTCGCGTGCGCGGCTGCGCATGGATCGCCTCGACCTGGTGCAGTTCCACTGGTGGGACTACGCGATCCCCGGCTTCGACCGCGCCGCCGCGCACCTGGCCGAGTTGCAGCGCCGCGGCGCGATCCGCCTGGTCGGCGGCACCAATTTCGACACGCCGAGCACGCGCGCCATGATGGAAGCCGGCGTGAGCATCGCCTCGATGCAGGTGCAGTATTCGCTGCTGGACCGGCGGCCGGCCGGGGCACTGTCTGCTTTGTGCGCCGAGACGGGCATGCGGCTGCTCTGCTACGGCACCGTCGCGGGCGGCTTCCTGTCCGCGCGCTGGCTCGGCCAGCCCGCGCCGGCGGAGCCGTTGGCGAACCGCAGCCTGGTGAAGTACCGCCTGATCATCGAGGAGTTCGGCGGCTGGGACGCCTTCCAGGCGCTGCTGCGCGTGCTCGACGCCATCGCGCAAAAACACGGCGTCTCCGTCACCGCGGTGGCCACGCGCTGGGTGCTGGACCAGCCGCATGTGGCGGGCGCCATCGTCGGCGCGCGCTATGCGGACCATCTGCCGGGCACGCTGGCCACCTTCGGCTTCGCGCTGGATGCGGCCGACCACCCGGCGCTGGATGCGATGCTCTCCGCCCATCCCGGCCCGCCGGGCGACACCTACACGCTGGAACGCGATCGCACGGGGGTGCATGGCCGCATCATGAAATACGAGCTGAACCGTGGCTGAGCCCGACACCCACGCCGCGCTGGAACAGGCCTGCGCGCAGGAAATCGCGGCGCTGCACGCCGCCTTCCAGGCCTGGCTCGGCCTGCCCGCCGGCGGGCAGATGACGCGGTTCGACGCCGCCTTCGAACCCGGCTTCCACCTGATCACGCCGGAAGGCAAGCTGCTGGACCGCGCCGCGGTGCTGGAGTTCCTCTCGGCCGGCTGCGGCACCCGCGGCCGCGACTTCCGCATCGAGGTGGAAGACGTCCGCCTGCTGCACGCCGCGCCCCCCTTCGCCCTGATGCACTACATCGAGCGCCAGTGGCTGTTCGGCGACGAGACCGCCCGCCGCTCCACCGCCCTGATGCGCCTCGGCCCCGAAGGCCCGCGCTGGCTGCACGTGCAGGAGACGCGGATCGCCCGCGGGCGCTGACGCCCTGTTTACAAAGCGCGGCGGTGCGGGATGATGGCGGCAAGCAAACCCCCGGGAGCCGGAGCCGACCCCATGCGCATCGCCCGCCGCGCGGCATTGGCCGCCAGCTTTCCCCGCCGCGCGGCCCTCGCCGCGACCCTCGCCGCCGCCACCCTGGCGGCCGCCGCCCCGCCCGCCGCGGCCCAGGCGCCCGCCTGCACCCACAATGTCGGCATGGTCGTGTCGCTGACCGGCCCCGCCGGCCGATTCGGCCAGGCCGCCGCGAAATCTGTCGAGCTCGCCTTCAACGAGCTGAACGCCGCCGCCGGTGCCACCGGCATCGCCGGCTGCCGCCTCGGCTTCGATCTGCGCGACGCCCAGTCCCAGGGCTCCGTCGCCGTGGACCAGGCGCGCCAGCTCGTGGACCTGCGCCGCACGCCGGCGATCATCGGCGGCATCATCTCCTCCGTCTCCATCCCGATCGTGACCAGCGTCACCGGGCCGGCCGGCGTGGTGCAGATCTCGCCCGCCTCGTCCTCCCCCACCCTCACGCGGCTGGCGACCGAGGGCCAGACGCGCGGCTGGTTCTTCCGCACCATCACCTCCGACGCGCTGCAAGGCACCGCCGCCGCGCGCTACGCGATGGACCAGGGCCTCCGGCGGCTGGCGATCATCCACGTCAACAACGACTTCGGCGTGAACATGGTCAACGAGTTCCGCCGCGCCTACGAAGCCCTCGGCGGCCAGATCATCTCCACCACGCCCTACAACCAGGGCCAGGCGAGCTACGCGCCGGAAGTCACCCGCGCACTGCGCGGCGACCCGCCGGCGCTCTACCTCGTCTCCTACCCCGGCGACGGCACCACCATCGCGCGGACCTGGATCCAGCAGGGCGGCGCACAGACCTTCCTGCTGAACGACGGCATGAACTCCGCCGACTTCATCCGCGACGTCGGCCCGCGCTTCCTGAACAACGCCTTCGGCACCTCGAGCGGCACCGTCACCACGCCGTCCACCGAATACTTCGGCCAGGCCTACCCCGCCATGTCCGGCGGCTTCGGCGCCGGCGCGCCGGCCGCCGACCGGGCCTTCGACGCCGCCGCCATCCTCGGCCTGGCCATCGCCCGCGCCGGCCGCTTCGAGGCCGAGGCCATCCGCACCGCCATCCGCGAAGTCACCGCCCCGGGCGGCGAAGTCATCCACGCCGGGCCCGCCGGCTTCCGCCGGGCGCTGGAACTGATCCGCGCCGGCCAGCCGATCCGCTACGTCGGCGTCATCGGCCCCGTCGAATTCGACGGCAACGGCGACATCACCGGCCCCTTCCGCAAATGGCGCATCCAGAACGGCGAGATCACCACCGTCGGCCAGATGACCACCGACGAAGTCCAGGCGGTGCAACGCCAGCTGCCGCCGCGGTGAGGACGGGTCTGGGGCTGGCGCTGTCGCCCTCGGGAGGGGCGCCGCCCCTCCCGAACCCACCCCGCCGGGGAACGTGGCGGTCCCCGGACCCCAGCCTTCAGTTTTCAGTCGTCGTCTGAGCAGGGGGCCAGTCGCGCCACCGCCACGGGCGCGCCCGCGAGGCCCCCTCCTCAGACGACGACCAAACCGACGACGGGTCCAGGGGCGTCACGCCCCTGGCGGGTGGGGTACGGGGAGGGCAGAGCCCTCCCCGGGGCCACCAGCACCGCCCCCGGCCCGTCCACACGCAGAGGCAACACGGCATGGTGCATTCGCCGCGGGTCTTGGTGGCGCCTGGGTTCGAGGTGTCGCGCATCGTCACCGGCCTGTGGCAGGTGGCGGACCAGGAGAGGGACGGGCGCAGCCTGGACCGGGCGGCCGCCGCCGCGTCCATCGCCGAGTATGTGGCGGCCGGTTTCGACAGTTTCGACATGGCCGACCATTATGGCGGGGCGGAGGACATCCTCGGCCGGCACCTGGCGGATGGCGGGCAGGCGCGGGTGTTCACGAAGTGGGTGCCGACGCCCGGCCCGATGACGCGGGAGGTGGTGCGGGCGGGTGTGGGCCGCAGCCTGGAACGCCTGGGCGGCGTGCCGGACCTGATGCAGTTCCACTGGTGGAGCTTCCATCACCCCGCCTGGCTGGATGCGCTGCGCGAGATGGCGGCGATGCGGGCGGAAGGCGTGCTGCGGCATCTCGGCGTCACGAATTTCGACACGGATCATCTGCGGCTCGCCTTGGCGCAGGGCGTGCCGCTGCTGACCAACCAGGTGTCCTTCTCGCTGCTGGACCGGCGCGCGGCGGGGGAGATGTCGAAGCTCTGCCTCCAGCGCGGCGTGAAGCTGCTAGCCTATGGCACGCTGGGTGGCGGGTTCCTGTCGGAGCGTTGGCTCGGCCGGGACGAACCGGCCGAGAGCGACATCGAAGACTGGTCGAAGATGAAGTATCGCCGCTTCATCCAGGCGATGGGCGGCTGGGCGGTGTTCCAGCGCCTGCTGCGGGAAGCCGATGCGATCGCGAAGCGGCATGGCGTTTCCATCGCCAATGTCGCCACGCGCTGGGTGCTGGACCATCCGGCCGTCGGCGCCGTGATCGTCGGCGCCAGGCTGACGGAAGCCGAGCACCGCGCCGACAACCTCCGCGCCTTCGGCTTCGCGATGGATGCGGAGGATCACGCCAGGCTGGCGCATGCCTTCGCCGCCGCCAGCCCGATCCCCGGCGATTGCGGCGACGAATACCGGCGCCCGCCCTTCCTGACCGCGTCCGGCGATCTCAGCCACCATCTGGACGCGCTGCCGAAAGCCTTCGCGGCGACCGAATTCCGCCCCGGCCGCTGGCGCGTGGACAGCGGCAGCGTCTGGGAAGCCGCCTGCGGCTATTCGCGCGCGGTGCGCGTCGGCGACCGCATCCTGGTCAGCGGCACCACGGCCACCCACACCGATGGCACCGTGGCCGGCCCGGGCGATCCCGGCGCGCAGGCCGTCTATATCCTCGACAAGATCGCCGCCGCGATCGAGGCGCTGGGCGGCAGCATGGACGACGTGGTGCAGACGCGCGTCTGGCTGCGCGACGCGGCCGATTGGGAACCCGTCGCCCGCGTGCACGGCCATGTCTTCGCCGCGGCCCGCCCCGCCAACACGCTGGTCGAAATCGGCCGACTGGTCGGCCCCTACCTGGTCGAGATCGAGGCCGAGGCCGTGGTCACGCCCGGCTGACGCGACTCGGCCGCCGGGCCCGCCGAGGGGGGGCCGGAGCCGCAGCGCCGGATGACCGCGTTAGGTCATCAAAGCGTCACACGACGGTCACCAGCCGGCGTCTAGGAGTTGAGACGCATCCGACACGGAGGGACGGCAGTGCGCTTCGAGGTGGTGGAACTCAGCCCGGTGGCGAACAAGGTGGTCCTGGAGGGCCGACTCGACTCGACCACGGTCGGCCAGGTCGAAACGCCCTTCACCGCCGCGGTCGCGGCCTCCGGCCGCAGCGCGGTGATCGACATGGGCGGGCTGGAATTCCTCTCCTCGCTCGGCATCCGGCTGCTGCTGTCCTCCTCGCGCCCGGTGACGCGGCGCGGCGGCAAGGTGGTGCTGTTCGGCGTCCGCCCGATGGTGGCGGAGGTGCTGACGGCGATGGCCCTCGAACAGGTCCTGCCGATGGTGGCAACCGAGGAGGAGGCGCTCGCCCTGCTGGGCTGAGCGCCGAAAGCGCCGTGCTCGAGCTGCGCTTCCCCCCCGGCGAGCACGCCGCCGCGCTGGAACAGGCGGAGGCCTTCCTGGCCGGCCGGGGAACCGGGGCGGCGCAGCTCTACCGGGCGCGCCTGGTGCTGGACGAGCTGCTGGCGAACCTGGCCATGCACGGGCGATTCCCGCCCGGCCCCCCGCCTCCGGTGCGGCTGGAGGTGGTGGCCGCCGGCGGCGTGGTCGAGCTCGTGCTGGAGGACGGGGCGGAGCCTTTCGATCCGCGCGCCGCGCCCACGCCAGCGGCGCCTTCCCTGGACGACGACCGGGTGGGCGGGCTTGGCCTCGCGCTGGTCAGGCGGATGGCGGAGATCCGGGATTATCGGCGGCTGCCGGGTGGCCGGAACCGCATCGAGCTGGTCATCGCGGCGGGGCCGGGATGAGCCGCGGCCGCCGGCATGGCTGGGTGAATGCCGGATGAATCCAAGGGTGATCGGGTTTGCGGTCATCGAACCTTCATCGATTTGCAATCGGGAGGTCGTTAGGCCCGCCTAGAAGCCAGGGGCCACCCGACGGCCGCCGCCCTTGCGGTGGCATTCACAGACCGGAGAGAACGCAGTGAACAGGCGCACCCTTCTGCTCGGCACCGGCGCGGCCCTCGCGGCCCCGATCGTCCTGACCCACCGTGTCGCCCTGGCGCAGCAGGCCACCATCACCGGCGCCGGCGCGACCTTCCCCCGCCCGGTCTATGAGCGCTGGGGCACCCAGGCGCGCGAGGCCGCCGGCATCCAGCTGAACTACCAGTCGATCGGCTCGGGCGGCGGCATCAACCAGATCACCAACCGCACCGTCGATTTCGGCGCCACCGACGCGCCGCTCTCGGCGGACCAGCTGCGAGAGCGCAACCTGCTGCAGTTCCCGACGGTGATGGGCTCGGTCGTGCTGATCGTGAACCTGCCGGGCGTCGCGGATAACGCGCTTCGCCTGACGCCGGAGCTGGTCGCCGACATCTTCCTCGGCAAGATCACCCGCTGGAGCGATGCGCGCATCGCCGAGACCAACCGCGAGATCCGCATCCCGAACCTGCCGATCAGCGTGGCCTACCGCGCCGATGCCTCGGGCACGACCTCGGTCTTCACGAATTACCTCTCGCGCGTCTCGACCGAATGGCAGCAGGGCCCTGGCGCCGGCACCTCGGTCCGCTGGCCGGTCGGCAACGGCGCCCGCGGCAACGAGGGTGTGTCCAACGCCATCCGCAACACGCCGGGCGCCATCGGCTACACCGAGAATGCCTATGCGACGGTGAACCGACTGATCACCACGCAGCTGCGCAACAAGGCTGGCCGCTTCGTGCAGCCGGTGATGGCGAGCTTCCAGGCCGCCGCCGCGCAGGCCGACTGGAACCGCCCCGGCTTCGCCGCCGACCTGATCGACCTGAACGGCGAGAACACCTGGCCGATCGTGGCACCCACCTTCATCCTGCTGCCGACCAACCCGGTGGCCGACCGCGTCGCCGGCAGCCGCGCCACGATGCGCTTCTTCGACTGGGCCTTCCGCTCCGGCGCCCAGGCGGCGACGAGCCTCGAGTATATCCCGGTCCCCGGCACGGTGCACGACGCGGTGCGCGCGGCGTGGGCCGAGCAGGTGCGCGGCCCCGGCGGCGAGCGCCTCTGGCCGGTCGCCGGCTGATCCTTCCGGGGGCGCGCCCTGCGGCGCGCCCCTTTCCCGGCTCTCCAGCTCCAGGACCACGGCGTTGCAGCAGACCGTCGCCGCCACCTCTACCCAAGCGCCGCCGACCGGCGAGCGGATCCGCGCGAGCAGCCTCGGGGATCGCATCTTCGAAGGGCTCTGCACCGGCGCCGGTTACCTGGTGCTGCTCACCCTTGGCGCCATCATCGTCACGCTCTTCGTCGGCGCGCTGCCGGCCTTCGAGCGCTACGGCGCCGGCTTCATCTGGTCGACCGAGTGGAACCCGGTGGAGGACCACCGCGAGGCCTATGGCGGCGCGGTCGCGATCTTCGGCACCATCGTCAGCGCCATCCTGGCCATCGTCTTCGCCGTGCCCGTCGCCTTCGGCATCGCCTTCTACCTGACCGAGCTCGCGCCGTCCTGGCTGAAGCGCCCGGTCGGCACCGCGATCGAGCTGCTGGCCGCCGTGCCCTCCATCATCTACGGCATGTGGGGCCTGTTCGTGGTCGTGCCCTTCGTGCAGATGAACATCCAGCTGACCTTCGGCGAGGCGCTCGCCGCGCTGCCGCTGGTGGGCTTCATCTTCGAGACGACGAACTTCGCCGGCACCAGCCTGTTCACCGCCTCCCTCGTGCTGGCGATCATGATCCTGCCCTTCATCGCCGCCACCATGCGCGACGTCTTCGAGCAGGTGCCGCCGGTCTACAAGGAAAGCGCCTACGGCGTCGGCGCCACGCGCTGGGAAGTCGTCTCCAAGGTCGTCATCCCCTACACGCGCATCTCGGTGGTCGGCGGCATCATGCTCGGCCTCGGCCGCGCGCTGGGCGAGACGATGGCGGTCACCTTCGTGATCGGCAACGCCAACCGCATGCCGAACTCCATCTTCGACGCCTCCACGACGATCGCCTCGGTGGTCGCGATGGAATTCCCGGAAAGCCTCGCGGGCAGCCTGAAGCAGTCCTCGCTCTTCGCGCTCGGCTTCCTGCTCTTCCTCATCTCCTTCATCGTGCTGGCGACCTCCCGCTGGCTGCTGCGCTCGCGGCTGAAGTAGGAAAGGCGCACACCGATGAGCACGACGGCAATCGGCGCCGGGCCGATCCAGAGCGGCCCGGCCAAGGACATGAACGCAGCCCGCGCGCTGGGACAGCGCCGCAGGCTGGTCGACATCGCGGTGCGCTGGTTCTGCATCGGCGCCACCATCGTCGGCCTGTTCTTCCTGGCGTCCATCATGGTCACGCTGCTCTGGCGCGGCCTGGCGGCGATGGACCTCACGATCTTCACCACGGAATTCCGCCCGACCCGCTATGGCGACGACAGCCTGCCGAAGGGCGGGCTGCTGCACGCCATCCTGGGCAGCCTGGTGCAGGCGATCATCGGCACGGCGATCGGCACGCCGATCGGGCTGCTGGTCGGCACCTACCTGGCGGAATACGCGCGCAACTCGCCGATGGGCAACGCGGTGCGCTTCGTCTCCGACATCCTGCTCTCGGC
>JAIYDD010000164.1 GCA_027487675.1 Acetobacteraceae bacterium
AGCGCGGCTCAACGTCGCGCGCCCAGCGCGGCTCAACGTCGCGCGCCCAGCGCGGCTCAACGTCGCGCGCCCAGCGCGGCTCGACGTCGCGCGCCCAGCGCGGCTCAACGTTGCGCGCCCAGCGCGGCTCAACGGCGCGCGCCCGGCGCGGGGCCGCTTCGCGCGCGCCGCGCGGGCCCGTTGCGCGCGGCGCGTGCGGCACGGGCCGGCGCGGGCGCATCAGCGCGCCGCCGCCGCGCCGGGCGCCAGCCGCGTCACGCGCGGGAATTCCGCGGCGACCGTCTCGGCGCGCAACGGCAGGCGGATGCTGCGGCCGTCGCGCCAGAGCGGCACCTGGTCCATGAAGGCGGCGCTGCCCAGCCAGCCATCCTGCCCGCCCCACAGCGTGAACCAGTTGGCGTCCGGGTCCGCCATGTCGCTGACATGCCGCGCCATCGATCCGAAGGTGGCCGGCCGCGCGGCGTCCCCCAGCAGCCCGTGGCTGGTCTTCATCGGCGTCTCCCGCGATCCGCCCGCCGGCCAGTCGCCATAGACGAAGAAGCGGCCGAGCAGCGGCAGGTTCACCAGCCAATGCGCGGCGCGCAACCGGTGCGCCTCTCCCCAATCGGCGAAGCGCGCCAAATCGGCCTCGGCGGCGGTGGCGGCCCGGCGCAGCACCTCGGCGCGGCGCGGTTCGGGCAGGGCGTCCAGGTCGCGCAGCAGGAAGGTGGTCATGAAGTTCCACTGGCTCTCGGCGCCGCGCGGGTTGCCGGTGGCGTCGCGGCGGCTTTCGGGGACGAGCGCGGGGACCAGGTGGCGCAGCAGCGCCTCGAAGGCGAGCGGCGCGCGGCTCGAGGGATCGTAGTCCCCCTGCCAGCCGGCCAGCGCCTGCGCCACCGCGGGCGAGGGATGCCCGCCCGGCAGCGCCGCCAGCCGCGCCCCGATCCCCGCCGCGATCTCCGCCGCGCGCGGCGATCGGATGTCGCGCTGCACGGCGGCGAGCGTTCCGGGCGTGTGCCGCGGCGTCGCGGCGAGCAGCGCTTCCAGCCGCAGCACGCGGTCGTCGTCGGAGAAGAAGAACCCCGCCGGCGGCACGCCCGGCCGCTCCGCCCAGCGCGGCCGGTTGTTGGCGGAGGCGATGGCGCCGCCCGCCGGGTCCACCTCCGCCGGCAGGGTCCGCGCGTCGCGCAGCCTCTCCCAGGCGCCGGTGCGGGCGGCGTCGCGGGCGTCCAGCACGAAGTCGGCGTCGGGGATGTCCGGCCGGTCCGGCAGGGTGGCGGCGATGAAGCGGCCGACCCGCCCGTCGCGCCCGGCCCAGACCATGGTCTGCGCGGAAACCCCGAAGCCCGCGAAGGCGGCCCGAAAAGCCTCCCCGTCCCGGGCGCGGGCGGCGCCGAGCAGCGCGGTGATCTCGTCGGTCGGCGTGTGGCCCACCCAGCGCAGCGCCAGCGGCGGCGTGCCCGGCGCGGCCGGCACCAGCGCCGCATCGGTCATCACCGGGCCGAGCGGCGTCACCCGCACCTCCCGCGTCGTCGGGAACCAGAAGCGCTGGCGGATGCGCACCGTCTCCGTGCGGAAGGCGCCTTCCGGCAGGGCGCCGACGTCGAACAGGTCCGACGACGCCGCGCGCAGGTTGGTGCCGCCCCAGGCGATGTCCGGGTTGCGCCCGACGCCGAGGAAGGGCAGGCCCGGCACCATCAGCCCGACCGCGTGGAAGGAGGGCGAGCGCATCCCGACCGCGAGCCACAGGTTCGGCATGTTCAGCCCGAGATGCGGGTCGTTGGCGATCATGGCGCCCCCGCTGGCGCTGCGCGCCGCGCCGACCGCCACCGTGTTGCTGCCGGCGCGGCTGGTTCCCTGCAGGATCTCCCGCAGCAGCCCGGCCTGCCTGCCCGGCGCCGCGCCGCCCGGCCCGCCGCCGCCGCCGGCTTCCCGCGTGCGCGCCCACAATTCGGGGAAGTCCGGGCTGCCGCGCTGCGGCAGCAGGGAGATGAAGCCGAGCCAGTTGATGTCCGTCCCGGCCAGCCGCCCGACCGCCAGCAAATCCTCCGCGGTGAAGGGCTCGGCGCGCAGGCCCATCAGCCCGGCCTCCGGCGGGCGCGGGCCGTTCAGCAGGGCGTGGTTCAGCCCGCGCAGGAAGCCGTCCACGAAGCGCCGCGTCTCCTCCGGCCACGCGGCGATTACCTCCGGCGCGGCGCGGCCGAAGCCCAGGATGCGGAGCGCGTGGTCGACGTCGGATGCCAGCGGCCCGGCCACCTCGCTCAGCCGCCCCTGCGAGACCAGGCGCAGCAGCATCACCTGCGCGCCGCGCAGATGGCCGTGCACCAGGCCGAGCGCGACGGCGAGATCCTCGTCCGACTGCGCGGTGATCCAGGGCACCATGTGGTCGTTCCAGCGGATCTCGACCGGGGCGGAAACCGGTACGCCGGCGACCGGCAGCGCGGCGAGGCGGCGGTCCACCGTCGCCTCCCGCGGCATCAGCGCGCCGCAGCCGGGCAGCAGGGCGATCAGCCCGAGCAGGAGGGCGCGACGGCGTCGGGTGCGGGTCATGCGGGTCCTGGCATCGGGTGGCGTCGCGCAGATGGACCGCCCGGGCGCCGGGTGAAGGGCGGCCGGCGCAACCAAGCGTAACGGCGCGCGCATCGCCGCAAGCGCGTGCTACCGCCCCCGCATCGCGCGCACCAGCGCCACCACCGGCAGCAGCCCGACCACGACGATCAGCAGCGCGGCGGTGGAGGCTTCCGCCAGCCGCTCGTCGGAGGCGAGGTTGTGCACGCGCACCGCCAGCGTGTCGAAGTCGAAGGGGCGCACGATCAGCGTCGCGGGCAGTTCCTTCATCGTGTCCACGAAGACCAGCACGGCCGCCGTGATCAGCGCGCCGCGCGCCAGCGGCAGCTCCACCTCCCGCACCGCCTGCCCCGGCCGGCGTCCCAGCACGCGCGCCGCGGCGAACAGCGACGGCTTCACCCGCGTCAGCCCCGATTCCACCGCGGACAGCGCGACGCCGAGGAACCGCACCAGGTAGGCGAAGACCAGCGCCGCGATGGTGCCCGACAGCAGCAGCCCGGTGGAGATGCCGAAGCGCGCCCGCATCCAGGCATCCAGCGCATTGTCGAACATGGCGAAGGGGACCAGCGCGCCGACCGCGATCACCGATCCCGGCAGCGCATAGCCGAGCGAGGCCACCCGGTTCGCCGCCGCCCGCAGCGGCGAGGGATGCAGCCGCTGCCCCCAGGCCAGCAGCGCCGCCAGCAGCACGGC
>JAIYDD010000042.1 GCA_027487675.1 Acetobacteraceae bacterium
ACGACATCCTCGACGCCTGCTGCGACGCCTGGAACTGGCTCACCAACCAACCCGAACGCATCACCGCCATCGCCCAACGACCGTGGGCGCAGGTCAGTCAATGACGCCGGCCGTATGAGCCGCCCCGAAGGCCGCGGGGCCGCCAGGCCCGGAGGCCGGGACCGGGTCGCCCGGCTGGCCAGCCGGGCCATCCCGCGCCAGCAGGTCGCGCAGCGCCTCCACCTCCTCCTGCCGCTCGGCCACCGCCTCGGCCAGCCCCGCATAGGTCAGGAAATAGGCGTGGATATTGGCGACGTAGCGCACCGTCTCGCTGCCGGCGCGGCGCTGCAGCACGCGCTCGACATGGCCGAACCAGCGGTTCGGATCCAGCCCCTCGCGCGCCGCCTGGGCGCGCAGGCGGTTGATGCGGTTCGGGCCGGCATTGTAGGCGGCCAGCGCGAAGTGGATCCGCTCCGCCTCGTCCAGGCCGGCTTCGGCGAAATAATGGCTGCGCAGCCGGTTCATGTAGGCGATGCCGGCGCGGATGTTCTGGGTGGCATCCGTCAGGTCGCGCGCGCCGAAGGCCGCGCCGGTGTCCGGCATCAGCTGCATCAGCCCGACCGCGCCGACCGGGCTGCGCGCCAGGTGGTCCAGCCGGCTTTCCTGGAAGGCCTGGGCCAGGATCACCAGCCAGTTGAAGCCGGCCTGCGCGCTTTCCCGTTCCAGCACCGGGCGGAAGCGGCCGATGCGGTCGCGGTTGGCGAAGTCCAGCGGGTTGTGCAGGAAGGCGGTTGAGCGGAAGTAGCGGCGGAAGATCGTCGCCCGGCGGCCGGCGTCGCGCGCGACATGGTCGGCGACGAAGGCATCGAGCAGCGCCTTCAGCTCCGTCGCCTCCGGCCGCACCGCCCAGGCGATCCGCCCACCGCTGGCCAGCGCGGCCTGCTCCACCACCAGGTTCGGCAGCAGCCGGGCCCAGGCCTCGGCCAGGTGCCGGTCGGCGACGCTGTAGGGGACGATCCCGGCATTCACCATCTCCAGGATGTCCTCGGTCTCGAGTCGTGCCGGCGCTTCGGCGATGCGCAGCCCGGGCCGGCCCGCGTCGCGCAGCCGGGCATCGAGCGCCCGAGCGCTCTCCACGTAGGAACTGCTGCGGGTCAGCAGCAGGCCGCGGCCGGACAGGTCCCCGGGCGTCGCGACCGGCGGCGCGGCGGCGTGGCGCACCACGACCTCCGCGACGTCCTCGATAAAGGGCAGGGCGAAGGCGACCTGCGCCGCGCGCGCCCCGGTCACCGTCATGCCGGCGGCGATCACGTCGCCCCGGCCGGCGAGCAGCGCCGGGATCAGCTCGGCGAAGGGGAGGGGGACGAAGACCACGCGGATGTCGGCCGGCCCGCCCGGCGCGTCGCGCCGGTTCAGATGCTGCTCGAGCCAGGTCATCAGCTCGAATTCCAGCCCGTGGCCAGCGCCGTCCTCGACCAGGAAGTTGGTGCGGCTGTAGGTGGTCAGCACGCGCAGCAGCCGGCGGTCGCGGATCTCCGGCCAGTCGCCGGCGAAGGGTTCCGCGAGCACGCCGAGCAGCGCGTCGCCGGCGGCCTCCTCGGCCGCTTCCGCCCCGCTGCCCTGGGCGCGGCCCGGACCGGCGCCGAGCAGCAGCGCGCCGATGACCAATGCCCCGGCGACCGCGCGCAACAGCCTGTGCCACATGCAGCGATCACATCATGGCCCGGCCGGACCGGCAAGCGGACTGTTCCGGGCGCCGCGAGGCGCGCGGCGTTGCGACTGAGTTGCAATATCCCGCCGGACCCGGCTAGGCTGCCCCAGGGCGAGGGGAGTGCGGCTTGGAATACGTCTGCCTCTGCAACGGCATCACCGACGAGCAGGTCCGCCAGGCGGTCTGCCGCGGCGCCCGTCGCCCGAAGGAGGTCTACGCCGCCGCCGGCCATGCCGCGCAATGCGGCAAGTGCACGCGCGAGATCCTGGCGCTGCTGCGCATCGGCGCGCCGGCGCGCGCCGCCTTGCCGCTGCCAGCCGAAACCCGGCTCTGACCGTCCGGCGCGGTGTGCCTGCGCATGGCTTTGCGCCGCCTGATCCTGGCCGTCCCTTCCCGGGCATCTTCGCGCGTGCGGACCTGTGCATCCGACCGCGGAGCGGCCTGAGCCGCGCTGGTCGCAGGGGCATGCCCGACACGCACCGGCGGCTGCTCGACCGCCTGCGTGGCTGGGCGAGGGCGGTCAGGCGGGATGCCATCCTGCTGTGGCTGGCCGCGCGCCATCCGCGCGTGCCGCTGCGCGCGAAGCTGCTGGCCGCGGCGATCGCGGCCTATGCCTTCTCGCCGATCGACCTGATCCCTGACTTCATCCCGGTGCTCGGCCTGCTGGACGAGCTGATCCTTCTGCCTGGGCTGGTCTGGCTGACGCTGCGTCTGATCCCGGCACCGCTGCGGGCGGAACTGCGCGCGGCGGCGGATGCGGTGGCGGACAGGCCGGTCAGCCGCGCCGGGGCGGCGGCGGTCGTCGCCGCCTGGGCCACGGCGGCGGGGCTGCTGGCCTGGTGGTGGCTGGGGTAGGGGCGGCGCGCCCCTGACTCCCCCGCGAGGCGGGGGAGGGCCGGGAGCCTTCGCCTTGCGCCAGCGCCGCGCCGCGCGGCCTCAGCTCGGCGTCGCGCCGCTGGCGCGGACCACCGGCGCCCAGCGCTCCACCTCCCGCGTCACGAAGGCCTGCACATCGGCCGGGCCCTGGTCCGTCATGGTCAGCACGCCGAGCCCGGCGATCCGCTCCTTCATCCCCGGCTCGTTGATCGCGGTGGCGAACGCGTCGCGGAGGCGCGCCACCACCGGCTCCGGCATCCCCGCGGGGCCGGCCAGGACGAACCAGTTGATCGCGGTGGCGCCGGGGAAGCCGGCCTCGACGATGGTCGGCACCTCGGGGAAGGTGGACATGCGCTCCCCGCTGGTCAGGGCGAGTGCCCGCAGCGACCCGCCGCGCACGCTGCCGGCATGCGCGCCAAGCGTGTTCCACAAGGACCCCAGGCTGCCGCCCAGCACCTGCTGCTCCGCCTCCCCGCCGCCGCGGAAGGGGATGTGGAGCAGCTCCACCCCCGCCTCCCGCGCCCAGAGCATCCCCGCCAGGTGCCCGACCGAGCCGATGCCGGCGCTGCCATAGCTCATCGCCTCCGGCCGGGCGCGCGCCGCGGCCAGGTAGTCCGCCATGCTGCGGATCGGCCCGCCCGGCCGCACGCCCACCACCATCGGCGCGCCGCCCACCAGCATCACGTAGGAGAAGCTGCGGCGGACGTCGTAGGGCAGGGTGGGGAACAGCGTCTGCGCGATGGCCATCGGCCCGGCATTGGCCAGCACCAGCGAATAGCCGTCCGGCCTTTCGTTCGCGATGTGGGCGGTGCCCACCGTGCCGCCGGCGCCCGGGCGGTTGTCGAGCACCACCGGCTGGCCCAGCACGCGTTCGAGCGTCGGGCTCAGCAGCCGCACCACGCCGTCCGAGGTGCCGCCCGCCGAGAAGGGGCTGACGACGCGGATGGGGCGGTTCGGGAAGGCCGCGCCTTGCGCGCGGGCCAGGCCCGGCAAGGCGAGCGCGGGGAGGGAGGCGAGCAGGAGACGACGGGGCAGCGTCATGTGGATGCGGATTCCGGCGGCAGGTTGCGGGGGCGCGTTGCCTCCCGCACGGGCAGCCCGGCCGGCCGCCGCGCCCGGGGCGCTCCTCGGCCGCCGGCCTTGCCAGGGGCGTGCCAGACGGCGCGGCACGTCACCGCGTGGCGATCAGCCCCTCCGCCCGGAAGGAGCAGGTGCGGCCATTGCCGACGATGATGTGGTCGTGCAGCAGGATGCCGAACAGCCCCGCCGCCTCCCGCACCTCCGCCGTCATCTCGATGTCGGCACGCGACGGGGTGGGATCGCCGCTTGGGTGGTTGTGCACCAGGATCAGCGCGGTGGCGTGCAGTTCGAGCGCGCGCTTCACCACCTCCCGCGCATAGACCGGGGTGTGGTTGACGGTGCCGCGGCCCTGCACCTCGTCGGCGATCAGCCGGTTCTTGGGGTCGAGGAACAGCACCCGCAGCTGCTCCACCTTCTCCCGCGACATGACGCCGGCGAGATAGGCCTCCAGCCGCGCGGCGTTGTTCAGCACCGGGCCATCCATCGCCTCGGCGCGGGCCAGGCGGTGGGCGGCGGCCTGCACCAGCTTGATCGCCGCGACCGAATGCTCGCCGAGCCCGCGCGTCGCCAGCAGCGCCGCCTGTGGGGCGGCCAGCACCCCGGCGAAGCTGCCGAAGCGGTTGATCAGCGACTTGGCCAGCGGCTTGGTGTCGCCGGTGCGGAAGGCGAAGAACAGCAGCATCTCCAGCAATTCATAGTCGGCCAGCGCGTCCGGGCCGCGCTCCAGCAGCTTCTCCCGCATCCGGTGGCGGTGGCCATGCGGGCCGGTGGAGGCGAAGGGCAGCCCGTCGGCGCGCGGCGGGCCGCGCCAGCCGGGTGCGGGGGCCCGATCCGCGCCGGTGGGGCCGGGGTCCCCGGGCCGGGCAGGGTCGGGTCGGGTGGCGCCGGGGAGCGGTGCCTCGGCGAAGCCGCGCGCGCCGCCGGACCAGCCGCGCGGGCCCGCCGGACCTTCCGGGGCGGCCTGCCGGGGATCGCGGCGGGTACCGCCATCGGGCGGCGCCGCGCCCCTCATCCAGCCCGAGATCCTGTCGAGCAGCCTGGTCATGGTGCAACCGAGACTGGCATCGGAACGACGGAATCTTCAATCACAGATTGATGGGCGTCCCGTCATTCACCGGGCGGTGCCGCGGCGGCCCGGACCATGCTGTGATCGCCGCGCCCAGCGAGGTTGCATGGCATGGCTTCCCCCCGCCTTCCGCGTCGCGCCCTGGTCGGCGCCGCCACCACCCTGCTCGCCGCGCCGGCCCTGGCGCAGACCGGCCGACCGCCGCCGCGCGGCCCCTTCTGGCCGGGCGGCGCGCGGCTGGCGGTCGGCGTCTGCATGATGTTCGAGGCCGATGGCGGCCAGCCCGCCATGTGGCAGCCCGGCCCGCCCGGCACGCCGCAGGCGGCGCAGCGCTTCCCCAACCTGCCGATGATCCAGCAGCGGACCTATGGCGCGAAGGAGGGCATGCCGAGGCTGCTCGACATGATGGACGCGCTGCGCCTGCGCGGCTCCTCCTTCATGATCGGCGAGAGCATCCGCCGCTACCCGGAACTGGCGCGCGACATCGTGGCGCGCGGGCACGAGTCCGGCGGGCGGGCCATCCGCCACGCGCCCCAGTTCTTCATGCCGAAGGACCAGGAACGCGAATTCCTGCGCGAGGGGTTCGAGGCGCTGCGCAGCGCCACCGGCCTCTGGCCGAAGGGCTTCAACGCGCAGGGCCTGCAGGGCAGCGTGAACACCAACGACCTGCTGCAGGAACTCGGCCTGACCTACTCGATCGACGACCGCTCGCGCGACGAGCCCTGGATCCAGAAGGTCAATGGCGACCGCGACTTCTGTCTCGTGCCCTATATGGGCCATGTCAACGACCTGAACTTCTTCCAGAACCAGCAGCGCAGCCTGGCCGATTACGAGCAGATGCTGCGCCAGGAATTCGAGGTGCTGTACGAGGAAGCCCTGACCAGGCGGCGGATGATGTCCGTGCCGCTGCACGACTTCGTCGCCGGCCGGCCGGCGGTGGTCCCCTCCATCCGCCGCTTCCTGGCCTGGGCGGCGGGCCACCCCGGCGTGTGGTTCGCGCGGCGCGACGAGATCGCGGACTGGGCGCTCGGCCCGGGGCGGGCACTGACGCCGGTGGACGCGCCGGTGCTGCCGGGGTGAGGCGGCGCGGGCAGCCGGCGCGGGCCGCTCAGCGCGCCACCCGGGACAGGTTCGCCCCCCGCGGCCGGTGGCAGACCACCTCCACCACCGACCGCGCCGGCTCCGCCGCCGGCGCGCCCGGCGCCGCGGCGCGCGGCAGGCCGACATCCTCCAGGAAGCGCGCGATCAGCGCGCCGGGCAGGGCGCGCGCCTGCGCCCCCACCCGGCCCGGCACCAGCCCCACCAGTGCGCCGCGGCGGTCCAGCACCGCGGCACCCGGCAGCAGCCCGGTGGCGCCAGGCAGGGGAGCGATGGGCAGCGTCTCCGGCCCGCCCGCCGCCGCCGCCAGCCGGGCGGGCAGCGTCTCCGGCGGCGCGCCGGCGGGGCGTGCCCGCCCGGCCGGCGCGGCCCGGAAGCCCAGCACCAGCACCTCCTCCTCCGGCCGCGGGTCGGTGCGCAGCGGCAGGGGCGGCCGCGCCAGCCCGGGCACGGAGAGCAGCGCCAGGTCCAGTTCCCGGTTCGCGCCGTGCAGCACCGCCCCGCCCAGCTGGGCCAGGCCCGCATGCACCTCGATCGCCGCGCAATCGGCCACGGCGGAGGCGGTGGTGACCAGCAGCCCCGCCGCGCCCACCACCACCGCGCCGGCCGAGGCGCTCTCCACCGCGCCCTCCGGCCGGTCCGGCAGCCGCGCCTCGCGCAGCGTGTCGGGCCAGGCGCCCGGCGCCTCCCCGGCCGGGGGAAGGCTGCCGCCGGGGGCGGGGCTCGGCGGCGGGGTCTCGCGCGCCAGCCGGCGCGCCTCGGCCAGGGTCGCGGAGGGCAGGGCGCGTTCGAAATCCGCCGCGGCCGGGCGCAGCATGGACCGCCCCGGCGCGCGGGCTTCGCGCAGCATCGCCCAGCGCGCCGCCTCCGCCAGGTCCTGCGGCACGCCGCGCCCCAGCAGGTAGGCGGCGCTGAGGCAGGCCATGGCGCGGGTGTCGCCGCGCGTCGCGCCATACAGCCACCAGCGCGTCGCCAGCGCCGGGTCCTGCGGCGTGCCGCGGCCGGCAGCGTGCAGGCTGCCCGCCTCCGCCGCCGCGCCCGGCGCCCCGCCGAGGGCCGCGCGTTCCAGCCAGCCCAGAGCCTGGCGGCTGCGCGTCGGCTCGGCGAGCCAGGCCTCGGCCAGGCGCTGCATCGCCGCCGCGTCGCCGCCCTCCGCGGCCAGTCTCAGCTCGGCGGCCGGCGGCTGCGCGGCGGGCGGGCGGGACGGGGCGGTGAAGCAGGAGGAGCGCCGGGCCTCCGCCACCAGGTCCAGCACGCGGTCCTCGCCCCGCGGCTGCGCCCGCGCCGGGCCGGCCGGGCCGAGCACGCCGAACCCGAGCAGGACCGCCGCCAGCACGCCCGGCCAGCCCGGCGTGGCCCTGCGTGCCGGGGCCGGCCCGGCTGCGTGCCCGGCCGGCATCCCGCCGATAGGGCCGCGCCGGCTGCGCGCCGCTGCCATCCCCTTGCCCTCCTGGGTGGAGAGCGTAGAGGTCTTATCAACCTATGAGCAATAAACTTCTCGGCTCCTGATACTGGACGGCGCAAGTCCTGACTTGCAGCCGCCGCCGGCGGCTGAGGCGCTGTATGGCGCCCGCCGCAAGTGCGGCGAGCCAAGCGAAGCGCCGGCGCCTGAGGGGAAATGCGTCAGCATTTCCGCCGGTCAGTATGAGCCGTCAGGCGAGGTGCAGCCGCCGCCCCTCCAGCCGCAGCGCCCGGTCATGGTGCCGCGCCACCGCTTCCCGATGCGCGATCGACAGCAGCGCGGTGCCCGGCAGGCGCCGGCGCAGCAGGGCGTAGAGCTCGGCTTCCGCCGCCGGGTCGAGGCTCGCCGTCGCCTCGTCCAGGAACAGGAAATCGGGCGCCACCAGCAACGCGCGGGCGAAGGCCAGCCGCTGCTGCTCGCCGCCGGAGAGGCGGCGGTCCCAGGCCTCCTCCTCGTCGAGTCGCGGCGCCAGATGCCCGAGGCCGACGGCCGACAGCGCCTCCGCCACCCGCTCCTGCGGCACCTCCGCGGCATCCAGCGGGTAGCAGACCGCGCGGCGCAGCGTGCCGAGCGGGATATAGGGCCGCTGCGGCAGGAACAGCGCCCGCGCGCCTTCGGGCACCTCCACCCGCCCGCGCCCGAAGGGCCACAGCCCCGCGATGGCGCGGAACAGCGTGGACTTGCCGCTGCCGGAGGCGCCGGTCAGCAGCACCGCCTCGCCGCGCGCCAGGCGCAGCGCCGCGTCCTCCACGAGCACCCTGCCATCGGGCAGTTCGACCGTCGCGCCCTCCACCAGCACCGCGTCGCCGGCGCCGACCCTGGCCTGCGGCCCGCCGGACATCGCCCGCGCCGCCGCCATGGCCCGGGTGAAGCCGGTCAGCCGATCGACGGTCGCCATCCACTCCGTCAGCCGCGCATAGCTCTCCACGAACCAGGACAGCGCCCCCTGCACCTGCCCGAAGGCCGAGGAGGTCTGGATCAGCCCGCCCAGCGGGATGCGCCCGGCGAAATAGGCGGGTGCGGCGACCAGGAAGGGGAACACCACCGCCACCTGGCCGAAGCCCGCGGTGAAGAAGGTCAGCCGCTTGGTGGCGACCATGATCGACCACCAGTTCTCCATCAGCGCCGCGAAGCGCTGGGCCAGCCCCCGCCGCTCATCGGCCTCGCCGCCATGAAGCGCGATGCCTTCCACGTTGTCGCGCACGCGGACCAGCGCGTAGCGGAAATCGGCTTCGACGCGCTGCTGGAGGAAGTTCAGCCGGATCAGCGGCCGGCCGATCAGGTGCGCGAGCCAGGAGCCGACCAGCGCATAGAGGATGGCCACCCACACCATGTAGCCGGGGATCGAGACGCCGAGCACCTCGAGCGGCCCCGAGAGCGACCACAGCACGAAGATGAAGGAGAACAGCGTGACCACCGCGCTCAGCAGCCCGAGCGAGAGCGACAGCGAGTCGTCGACGAACAGCCTGATGTCGTCGGCGATGCGCTGGTCCGGGTTGTCGGTCTGCGCATCGGTCAGCGCGAGCCGGTAGTAGGCGCGGTCGGAGAGCCAGGCCTCCAGGTAGTGCGTGGTCAGCCAGCGCCGCCAGCGGATCTGCAAGGCCTGGCGCAGGTAGAGCTGGTAGACCGCCACCAGGATGTAGGCCGCGGCCACCAGCGAGAAGCCGGGGAACCAGCTGCCTTCCGCCTCGCCGCCCCACAGGATCAGCGCCCAGAAGGTGGCCGCGTCGCGCTGCTCCAGCGCGTTGTAGAAGGCGCGCTGCCAATAGGTCAGCACCACCGTCATGCCGACCAGCGCCAGGTTCAGCCCGACGACGGCGCCGAGCAGCAGCAGGCCGCGGCCGCGCTCCTTGCTGACCCAATAGGGCTTCGCGAGCGCCCAGGCATCGCGCAGGAAGGATCCGAGGCGGCGCATCTGGCGGGTGTCCCCGTGGAGGAAGCGGTGCCGCGCCAGCCTGCCCGCGCCGCGGCCAGGCCGCCAGCCGGGGAGGCGGCGCGGCGCGGCGATGGCGGAGGAGGCGCCCTTTGGCCCGGGGTGCCCGACGCGCCCCGTCGGCGGTCGCGGCCGTGGTGGCGATTCGGCCCGGAGCGCGGGTGGAACCGGGCCTGGCGGTCAGCGTCGCCGGTCCGGCAGGGCCGATCCCGCCCGCGGCGCCGGGCTTGCGGTGGCCATCGGCTTGGACGGCCGGGGTCGCGTTGCGACGCACCCACACCCGGCCGGCGGAGGAACCGCTGACCGCGGGCGGTCCGCGACGGGCCGGGCTGCTGGCGAAAGCCGGAACGGCGGATGGTCTCCACGCCGGCGCGTCTGCGCCCGCCCTGCGGCCCGACCGGCGCCGCCTTGCCCGCCGCTGCCGTGGCGCCTAGCTTCGGCCCGTGTCGGGGTGTGGCGCAGCCTGGTAGCGCGCCTGTTTTGGGTACAGGAGGCCGTGGGTTCGAATCCCGCCGCCCCGATTGCGCCTTGCAGGCCTGGATGGGAAGGCTCCGGCCCTGCATCGGCGCCATGCCATGGGTCCGCTGCCTGCGTGCCGGCTTTCCGGGCCGCCGTGGCCCCTGGCGCGGGTTTGGCGGCGGCGCGCTGCTCCGGTCCTGGGCTTCGCGAGCTAGGCGTGACCGGGTCGGCCAGCTATGTTTGCCGCGTACGGGCCGCGCGGCTCGGTCGGCGCGTGGCCGGGGTCGGCCGCCGCGCTCCCCGCGCGAGCCCGTCGGACAGGCCCGAGCATGCCGCGCCTGCGACCGCGCAGCCTCCGCAGCTTGGCTTCCGAGGACAGAAAGGACCCCTCCGCCCCCATGTCGCGCGACAGCCAGACCGCCCGCATCCATCGCACGCCGAAATCCGCCATGCAGTCCGGCCGGGCGCATACCGGCGCCTGGACCCTGCAGTTCGAACCGGCCGAGCCCAAGCGGATCGACCCGTTGACCGGCTGGTCCGGGTCGGGCGACACCCGCGCGCAGGTGCGCCTGGCCTTCCCGACTGCCGAGGCCGCCATCGCCTACGCCAAGGCCAAGGGCTGGGCCTACGAGGTCGAAAACCCGCCCGCCGCACGCGCCGAGATCAAGCCGAAATCCTACGCCGACAATTTCCGCTTCGGCCGCACCGACAACTGGACCCACTGACCTTTCACCTCGGGCGCCCGTAGCTCAGCTGGATAGAGCATCGGATTTCTACTCCGTAGGTCGGGGGTTCGAATCCCTCCGGGCGCGCCAGTGCCGTGTTCTGGGCGGGTCGGTCCCCGGGAGGGGCGCCGCCCCTCCCGGACCCTCTCTGCCGGGGACCGTGGCGGTCCCCGGACCCCAAGCCTGCTGATGGGGGTCGAGGAGCCTCAGGCCCCTCGCGGGTGGGGTCTGGGGAGGGCAGCGGCCTCCCCAGGACGACCCGCCAGAACCGGTGCCGGGCGCCGCCCGTCGCCGACCAGCGCGAAGCCGGCCCAGGCGAAGGGGTGGGCGAAGCTCGCCGGCAGGTCGCGGCCGGCTTCCTCGATCAGCGCGAGCTGGGCGCTGCGCAGCGCGTCGGCCGAGGCGTCGCCGGCCTGCTGCCGGCGCATGGTCTGGATGACGATGGCCGCCGCGGCGCGGTCGCCGGCCGGCCAATGGGTCACCAGCAGCCCGCGGGCGCCGGCGAAGAAGAAGGACCGCGCCAGGCCCGACAGCGCCTCGCCGGCATTGCCCGCCACGCCCGCCACGCCGGTGGCGGGTCCGGCGGTGTTGCAGGCGGACAGCATCACCAGGTCCGCATCCAGCCGCAGGCGCAGCAATTCGCTGGCCGGCAGGAAGGCAGAGGCCGCGTCGCGCGCGCCGGCCGCCGGCGAGACCACCAGCGCGGGTTCCGGCACGCAGCTCAGCTCGCCCGGCAGCAGCGCGTGGGTCGCGAAGTGCAGGATGCGGTACTGGCTGAGCGGCGCCGATTGCACCGCGGCCGCCGTGAACTCCGCGCCGAAGCGCGTCGCCTCCGCCCCCGCGCCGAGCAGCCGGCGCGTCAGCTCCACCTCGAACCGCGTGCCGGGCAGGGGGGCGAGCCCGCGCGCGAGCTGCGCATCCTCCGCGCAGGTCTCGGCCGGGAAGCGCGCGCGCAGCTGGGCATCGGTCGGCGCGCGGAAATCCGCGAAGCCGAGATAGGGCAGCGGCGCGGCGGAGGCGGCGCTGCCGGCGCGCAGCGTCACGAAGATCTGCGGCGACAGCGCGTGGGAGATGGCGGCGCGGCGGATCAGCCAGGGCGCTTCCCGCAGCCCGGCCAGCGTCGGCTCGGCAGGCGCGGTCAGCAGCAGCCCGAAGGGAATGCCGAGCAGCGGCCCGTCGGGCACCACCACCAGCCCGCGCATCGGCGCGAGCACCGGATCGAGCGAGCCCAGCAGCCTGGCGTGCAGCTCGGCCGCCGCCGCCGTGTCGAAGCTGCGCCGGCCGGCCGGCGCGTCGATGCCGGCGCGGATGCGCCGCACCAGCGCCGCGGCCTCCGCCTCGCCCAGCGCGATGCGCCGCGCCTGCACCTCGCCCCCCGGCAGCACGGCGATGGCGTGGCCGTGGTCGCGGCCGAGCAGCAGCATCACCAGCGCTTCCTGCGGGCGCAGCGCGGCGCCGACGCGCTCGGCCGTGGTGCCGCGCAGCTCCAGCTGGCGGAAGCTCGGCACCTCTTCCGCCACGCGCTCCTCGGCGCGGCCGCGGGCGGCCTGGCGGTCGGCGATGCGCTCGTCGAGTGCCGCGATCGCGGCGCGCCCGGCGGCGCTGGCCACCGCGCCGTCGCGTTCGGCGAACAGCGCGCGCAGCTCGTTGTCCAGGTCCTGCATCTCGCGGACGGCGGCGGCTCCGCCGGCGCTGCCGGTGGACAGCCGGGCGGCCGCGCGCGCCACGAAGCGCACCGTGTCGCCGCGCTGGGCCAGCTGTGCGGCGGCGAAGCTTTCGGCGCGCAGCGCGGCGGCTTCCGCCGGCGGCGCGCGCTCCGCCGCGGCGGACAGCGCGTCGAGGTAGGGCACCACCTCCTCCGGCCGCAGGGTCAGCCGGCGGGCGCGCAGGATGGTCGCGCCGCGCCGGAAATCCTCGAGCGCCGCTTCGGGCTGCCCGGCCTCCACCCGGCGCTGGCCGGCCAGGAACAGCGTCGTCGCCTCCGGCCGCTCGTCGGGGGAGGCCTGGCGGAAGCGCCGCGCCGCGCGGTCCAGCAGCCCGGCGCCGCCCGCGCCGTCGGCCAGCGTGGCTTCCAGCCGCAGCGACCGGCCGGCGATGACGGAAGGCTCGGTGCCCACCATGCGCAGCAGCCGGCGCGATTCCGCGAGCTCCGCCCGCGCCTGGTCGCGATTGCCCGCGCGGGCCAGGGCCGCGGCGCGGTGGCGGCGCACCTCGGCCAGCCCGATCACCGCCGCCTGGCCTTGCAGGCTGCCCGAAAGCCCGCCCGCCACCGCGACGAGTTCCGCGACATCGCCCGCCCCGGCGAGCAGGGAGGGCGGGATGAAGGGCCGGTAGCCGGCCTCGGCCTGCGCGAGCAGCTCCATCGCCTGCGCATCGCGCCCCATGTTCAGGGCGTGCAGCGCGCGATAATGCAGCACGCGGGGCGGGGCGAGCCGGTCCGTCGCGCGCGGGGCCAGCGCGGCGGCGCGGCGGAAGGCGGCTTCCGCTTCCTCGTAGCGGCGCTGGTTGGACAGGTTCAGCGCCAGCAGCGTCAGCGGCGCGACGGTGTCCGGGTTGTCGGCGCCGACCACGCGGCCCTGCATGGCCAGCGCGGCGCGATAGGCTTCCTCCGCGCCGGCAAAATTCTCCACCTGGTTCAGCTCGCGCCCGAGGCCCATCAGGCGTTCGTATTCGCCGATGTCGCCGGCGCCGAAGGCCTGGGCCGAGAGGCGCGAGACGGCGAGCTGCAGCGCCTCGGACCGCGCGGCGGCGCCGCCGGCGGCAATCTCGGCGCGGCCGGTCGCCAGCCGCTCGATCACCGGGGCGGCGGCGGGCGTGCCGTCGGCCAGCACCGGGCCTTCCGGCCCGGCCACCACCAGCGCCACCTGGGCGAAGCCGGTGCCTCGGCGGGTGCAGCTCATCACCAGGGCGGCGGCGCCGCTGGCCAGGGTGGCGGGCTGCGGCGCGCCGCAGGCCAGCCTTTCTTCCAGCGCGCGGCGCCAGATGCCGCCCGTGGCCAGCGCCTGGAGATCGGCCGGCCCGGCCGGGCCGCGCAGCGCGACCAGCCGCGCGGAGGGCTGGGTCCAGCCGCCGCAGTAGACCTCCTCGGCGCGGGCGACCGGGCGGTCCAGCGCCGGGGCGCGGCCGGGCTGGACGGTGCAGGCCTCCCCGCGCGCATCCGCGCCGGCGGGCAGGGCGCGGGCATCGGCGCCGGCGGTGACATAGGCCGCGGGCGGCGGGCCGGCGCAGGCCGACAGCGCCAGCATCAGCGCCAGGGTGGCCCAGGGGCGGGTCATTGGGCGGATCATTGGGCGGCTCATTGGGCGGGGCTTCGGGGTCATGCGCATGGCCTCAATAGTCCCGCTCGCCGACATTGACGGTCGCGGCCTCCACGCTGCCCTGCCGGCCATCGGTGCGGATGGAGAAGATCGGCGGCAGGCCGAGCAGCGTGCCCGGGGTGGTCGTGGTCGTGGCGGTTGTCGGCGTGGTCGTGGTGGTCGTCGGCGGCGGCGTCACCACGACGATGATCGGCGGCGGCGGCGCCGGCGGGCCGAGCGTGCAGGCGGTGGCGCCGATGACGCAGCCGTTGAACAGGTAGCGGTCCTGCCCGGTGGTGGGGCCCGCCGTGGTGCGGCCGAGCTGCGCCGCCGTGCCGTCGTCCCGCCCGTCGAGCGTCCCGGTCAGGTCCACCGACAGCCCGCCGGAGAGCGTGGTGCTGCCCGGCAGGGCATGCACGCCGATCCGCCCGGCCTGCACCTCGCCGGTCGCGGTCCCGCCATCGATCAGCAGGAACAGCGGGCTGCCGCCGGCCGAGAGCGCCAGGCTCGCCGCCCCCGCCGCCTCCGGCCGCGCCGCGCCGGAGGCGACGCCCCCCGCCGGCGCGTCATCCGTGCCGAAGCGCAGATATGTGCCGCCGGCGGTATCGGCGGCCAGCACCTGCCAGCGCTGGGCCGCCGGCGGCTCGCCCGGGATGTCGATGGTGGCCGCGGTCATCGCCGCCGGCGTCGCGCCGAGCGGGGTGCCGCTGCGCCGCGTATCCACCATCACGATCGGCCAGCCCGAGCCGCCCGGCGCGACGAACAGCCCGCCCGCCAGGTCCGGCCCGGTGGAGACGCCGCCGCCGGCCGAGAGCAGCACGGACGCCACGGCGGTGATGCTGGTGGCCGTGACGCTGAGCGCGGAGAGGTCGTCGCGCGCCCCCGCCCGCCGCCCCGCCGTCATCACCACATGCTCGGCGTCGATGGTGACGAAGCTGCCGATCGGCACCGCGCCGCCGCCGATCGGGCCGACGCGCAGCCCGACGCCGTCATTCCCGGTGCCGCCATGCAGCGCGACCGTGCCCGGCGCGGAAAGCGCGGACCCGCCGGAGACCACCAGCGCCCCCGCGGCTTCCAGCGTCAGCCAGGCATCCGCGGCGCCACTCACCGCGATGCTGCCGCCGCCCGCCACCAGGCTGCCGGTGCTGCGGACGAGCAGGCTACCGACGGCCGTGATGTCGCCGTCCAGCAGGGTCTGAACGCCGAGGTCGGGGGGGGACAGATCGATGGCGACGGGCCCGGCGCTGTCGAAGCCGCTGATGGCCGAGACGTCGAGGGTGTGCGTCGCCAGCCCGCCGGCCGCGCCGCGCCGGCCGATGGCGACCGAGGACGGCGTGCCGGCGATGGTCAGCGTCTGGGCGCCGATGGAGCCGGGCGTGGTGGTGCCGCGCATGTCGATCTCGCCGGCGGTCTCGAGCCGCAGCGTGGTCAGCGCCTCGATGGTGCCGCCGGGCTGGAAGATGCCGCCGGGTGCGCGCAGTTCCACGCCGGCGCCGGTGCTGCGGATGGTGCCGGCGCTGCGCACCTCCCCCGCATCGGTGAACACCGTGACCTGGCCGGAGCCCTCGATCACGCCGCCGGCGCGGTTCTGCACGCTGCTGGTGCCGGTGCCGGAGACGCCGACGAGCTGCCCAGGGGCCGAGGTGGCGCGGATCGTGCCGAAATTCTCGACGCCGCCGAGGCCGCGGACATCGAGGCGGCTCGGGGCGAGGACGGTCGGCGCCGCCAGCGTGTAGGGGGTGCCCGCCAGCGCCAGGGCGCGCGCCGCGGCGCCGGTCAGGCCGAAGCTGGTCGCGCCGGTGCCGGCCTCGATCGTGGCGCCGGCCTGGTTGAGCACGGCGCCCTGGTTGAACAGCACGGCGTCCACGTTGCGCGCGCGCACCAGTCCGCCCGCCTGGTTGGTCAGGCCGCCATAGAGGTCGGTGACGCCGATAGAGCCGGTGTTGGTGGTCTGGTCCGCGCGGACCACGTTGGCGATGATCTGCCCGCTGTTGGTGATCTGCCCGCCGCTGCCGGCCGTGCCGGCCGAGACCTCGCTGGTGCCGCCGGCGGCGGAACCCAGCACGATCACGCCTTCGTTCACCAGGTCGCCCGAGCTTCCCACGCTGCCGCCCGCCAGGCTGGCGGAGGCGATGACGCCGCGGTTGGTCAGGCCGTCGAGGGCGAAGAGCGAGATGCCGCCCGCTTCCGACAGCACCCACACACCCGGCGCGGCGACCACCAGCGTGCCCGCGGTGGCGCGCATCGTGATGCCGACGCCGCCAGCCTCGCCGCTGTCCACCACGCTCGCCTCCACCGCGAAGCTGCCGCTGCGCGGATTGGTCCAGATGTTGACCCCGCCGTTGTTCGCCCCGCCCGAAGGGTTGGCGGCGCCGGCCTGGAACGACAGCGCCGGGTTGCCCTCGCGGGCGGCGAAGCGGTCCACGCGATGGGGCTCGATCTGCTGGGTGAAGAAGCCGGCATCCTGCGCCTCGCCGGCGATGCCGGACACGTCGAGCACGCCGCCCTCGTGCAAGATGCTCGCGTCGGGCGCGACGCCCAGGCCGCCGGCGAAGAATTCCGCCACCCGCACGCGATCCTGGGTCGGCGTGCGCAGCGTGACGTCGCCGCGCAGCCAGATGTCGGTGGCGGTCTGGAACGGTGCGCTCGAGGACGGCCCGCTGCCGTAGCGGCTGCGCCCGAAGCGCACCCGCTCCGCCGCCACGGTCGGGCCGGTCGGGTTGCCGGCCAGGTCGAAGCCGGTGCCGCCGATGCGCGCGAGCTCCGCGGTGGAAAGCACGAGGAAACCTGTCGTGCCGGTGTTGTCGCCGAGATAGATGCGGCGCTGCGTCACCGGCAGCAGCTCGATCGTGCCGGCCGGTGCCTCCAGCCGTGCGTTCAGCTCGAGGTCGTCGGCCCGCAGCGTCAGAACCGCCCCCGTGCCGACGCGGATCGCATCGTCCACCGTCAGCGTCTCGGCGGGCGCGGGCGCGGGAGAGCCGTCTATGGTCAGCGCCACGCCGCCCCCGGCGGTGATGCCGCGATCCGCCGCCACCGGCGTGTTGGAGGTGCCGCCGTCGCCGAGATCGGCCATCGCCGCGACGCGGTCCACCCGGTTCGCCCCGCGCAGGTCGATGCTGCCGCCGGCATCCGCGCCCAGCCCCGGCACGTCGATCCGCCCCGCGGTCTGGAGGATGCTCGCGCCGCTCGACAGCCGCAGCCGGTCTGCGCCCGGCTCGTCGGAGCCGGCCCGGCGCAGGTTCACGTTGCCGGCGAGCGTCAGCGTGCCGGCGTCCGGGCTGCCGATCACCAGCGTGCCGGCCTGCAGCCGCGAGGCGCTCGAGAGATCGAGATACAGCGCGCCCGCCGGTGCCGTGCCGCCCACCTGCACCGGCCGCCCGCTGCTGGCCGGCGCGAGCACCAGCACGCCGGCGCCGAAATCAGCATTGATGAAGCCGCTGGAGGGATCGAAGCTCATCGTGTCGGCGAACAGCGCGACATGCTGCGAGGAGACCGGCGCGTCCACCGACAGCGCGCCGTTGGTGTTGATCAGCAGCGTGCCGGTGCCGTTGTTCAGATCGTCGAGGATGGCAAGGTCGCCGGCGTTGCGCAGCTGGAAGCCGGTGGCGGTGCTCACCTGCGTCAGCGCGCCCACAGCGTTGCGCAGCAGCCCGCCGCGATCCAGCACCGCGCTGCCGGTGGAGGAGACGCTGAGCTCGTCGGTGGTGATCAGGCTGGTCGCGGCCTGGGTGATGGTCCCGGTGCCGGCCGAACCGGTGGCGCTCAGCGAGACGCCGGTGCTGCCGAAGCCGCCCGACGCCGTGATGTTGCCGAGCAGGTCGACGGAGGCGCCGGAGAGCGAGATGAAGGGCGCGCTGACCGTCGCCACGGCCGCCACGGTCAGCGGACCGGTGGTGTCCACCACCAGGAAGCCGCCCAGCGCTGTCAGGTCGCCGGTGATCGTCAGCGGCCCGTCGTTCAGCACCTCCAGCCCGTCATTGCCGGCGCCGCCGCGGAGGCCGTCCACGGTGTTGCGCGCGGTGCCGCCGCCGTCGAGGTTGACGCCGCCGCTGGCATCCAGGACCAGCAGAGCGGTGTCGATCAGCCCGTTCGAGGTCTGGGTGATCTGGCCGAGCGGGCTCGATGGCGCGGCGGCGCCGTTGGCGGTCAGCCGCAGTTCCGTCGCCGCGGTGACCGGCCCGCCGAGGTCGATGCCGCCGGCGGTGAGCGTGACCGTCGGGGCGCTGATCGCGGCGATGGTGGACAGCACGGCGGTGGAGGGCAGCGTCACCGTGACCTCGGCGCCGGTGCCGAGGGCGCTCAGCGCCTGGGTGACGGTGAAGGCGTCGGCGGCGACGGTCAGCCGCCGCCCGGAATCAAGCGTGACGGTCCCGCCGGCGAACTGCAACACCGTCCCGGCGACCAGCGCCAGCTCTCGCCCGACGCGCGCCGCCGCCGGCGCCACCGGATCGCCGACGATGAGGTTGGAGGTGCGGATGGTGGTGCCTTCCGGTGCGCCGGCGATCGTCGTCTCGCCAAGGCGGAGCGTGCCGGTGGTCAGCGCGCCGTAGACGCTGTCGGGGATGCCGAGTTGGCCGGAGAAGCCGAGGCCGAGATAGACATCGAAGCCGGCGTTCAGCGGCCCGATGGCGACAGTGCCGGTGCCGGTGCCGTTGCTGTCGAGCGTTGTGGTCACGCTGCCGCCGTTGATCTGCAGCTCGTCGGTGCGGAGCGTCACGGCGGTGGCGGCGGTGCCGCCGACCGGGCCCGAGAGCGTCAGGCCGGGCGCGCTGAGCGCGACGCTGGCACCTTCCGCCCGCGTCACGGTGAAGGAGGAGGAGGCGCTGCGGAACACCAGGCTGCCGGTCGCGAAGGCATCGAGCACCTGCACGGCATTGTTCGCGAGCAGCGCGACGCTGCCGGTCGCGGCGGTGCCGTCGAAGCCGCGGATGCGCAGCGTGCCCACGCTGATCGTGCCGGCGCTGGTCTGCGACACGCCGGTGCCGGCGTTCAGGCGCAGCTCGCCGCTGCGCTGGATCGGCGCCTCGATGCTGATCGTCGTCAGCGCCTCGATGGTGACGGTGCCGGCCGCCAGCGCGTTGATCGAGTCGGCAGTGACGCGGAAGGCGCCGTCGCCGCCGCTGGCGGTGATGGTGGTGCCGGGCGCGGGCAGATCCTGGTCGGGCGGGGTCGCGGCGGGGATC
Source organism: Acetobacteraceae bacterium (assembly GCA_027487675.1). Lineage (GTDB taxonomy): Bacteria > Pseudomonadota > Alphaproteobacteria > Acetobacterales > Acetobacteraceae > Falsiroseomonas. The sequence goes on from JAIYDD010000042.1 coordinate 18,869, forward strand.
AGGTCGTCCACCACGCGCACCGCGCTCGGGTCCAGCAGGAAGCTGCCCGCCCTGCCCGCCGGCGCGGCGAGGTCCACCGCGGCCGACAGCTCCATCGCTCCCTGGCCGGAGATCTCGATGAAGCCGCCATCGCCGCCGGTCGGCCCGCCGCGGGCCGAGAGCGCGCCGCGCACCTCCGTCCGCGCCGTGCTGTTCACCACGACGGTGCCGCCCGTGCCGGCTTCCGTCGCATCGGCCGCGAGCGTCGCGCCGCGCTCCACCGTGGTGCGTGCGGCCATGGTCTGGGCGCGGCCGATGCCGGTCGTGCCGGCCAGCACCGTCCCGCCGCCGCCGACGCCGGAGGCATCGAGCTTGGCGCCGCCCTCGACCAGCACCTCGGACTTCGCTTGCGCCGCGACCAGCCCGCCGCGCACGCCCGCGCCGGTGCCGCGCGCCGCCAGCGTGCCGGCGGCCACGGCGCGCGCCGTCGCCGCGCCGCCCAGCCGCACCTCGCCCGAAGCGGCGCTGCCGGAGGCATCGAGCCGCGCGCCGGCGCCGACCGTCGCGGTGGCGCCCGCCGCCTCCACCGCGATGCGCCCGCCGCGCGCGCCGGTGGCATCCACCGTGCCGTCCACGCGCACATCGCCGCCGCGGCCGCGGATCGCGACCTGGCCGGCCGCGCCGCCGGCATTGGCCACGCTGACCCGGCCGGTGTTGCGCACCACCTGCTCGACCAGCCCCTGCGCGGCCTCCGCCGTCAGCAGCACCGACCCGCCCTGGGCTTCCACCACGCCGGAATTGGTGACCAGCGCCGTCGCGCCATCCGGCGCGCGCCGCACCGCGCCCGTCACCTCGACCGACAGCAGCCCGTCGCCGGCGAGATCCAGCGCATAGGTCTCGGCACCCGCCAGCGCGACGCGGCCGAGGCGCGCGCGGATGGTGCCGGCATTGGCGACGCCGGGCGCGACCAGCGCGGCGATGCCGCGATCGGCCACCGTGATGTCGCCGCGATTCTCGACCCGCGCGCCGGGGTTCGGCGCGCCGTCGAACACCATCCGCCCGGCCATGAAGTTCTGGTTGGTGATGTTCGCGGCGGAGGCGATCAGGCTGCCCACGTTCACCTGCGCGCCTTCGGCGAAGACCACGCCGGAGCGGTTGACGATCGCCACCCCGCCATTGGCGGTGACGCGCCCGGCGATCAGCGAGGGATCGGGCGCATCCACCCGGTTCAGCGTCCAGGAGGAGGCGGAGGGCTGGCGGAACTCGACGGCATGGTTGCGGCCGACATCGAAGCGCTGCCAGTCGATCGCCGCGCGGTTGCTGGTCTGCGTGACGCGCGTGGTCGCCGGCGTCTGCGCGATGGCCGCGCTGCCGGCCGAGACCCGCCCGCCGGTCGGCGCCGCGCCCGGCGCCTGCGCGGCCGCCGGCCCGGCGAGCGCGAAGGCCACCGGCACCAGCATGGTGCAGCCCAGCAGCCGCCGCGCCGCCCATCCCATCCGCATCGCGCCCCCGTTGGTGCCCATCGCCATTCCGCTCCGCGCGCCGCCGAAAGGTTGCAAGGTCCGATGCCTCAGAAGCGCGTCAGCACGCGCCAGAACACCGCATTCTCCGAAAGCGGCGCGACGCCCGCGCCGTCGACGCGGCGGGTCAGGCGGTGCACGCCCTCGATGTCGAGCTGGAGGTATTCGGTCAGTCCAAGCCGCACGCCGCCGCCGAAGCTCTCGACCCGGCGGTCCGGATCGGCGCTGCGGCTTTCGTAGCTGCGGCCATGATCGTGGAAGAGGTAGAACTGCGCCGAAGGCTCGACCTCCAGCGCCCCGGCCCCGCCGCCCAGCGAGAAGCCCGGCAGCCTGGTGTCCAGCGTCAGCTCGAGCGAGGTGGCCAGCGCGCTGTCCCCCGTCACCTGCCCGGCGTAGAAGCCGCGGCCGAGCCTGGTGCCGCCGAGGTAGAATTTCTCGGCCGAGGGCAGCACGTCGTCGCTGACCTGGCCGGCGATGGTCGCGGTCAGCCCGAGCAGCCAGCCATCGCCCAGCACGGCCAGCGGCTGGATGCGGGTGGCTTCCGCGGTCAGCTTGGTGAATTCGAACTCCGACCCCGCGCGCTGCGCGCCGTTCGGCCCGCCGGCGCCGCCGCCGAACCAGGTGCCGCCGCGATGGACGCGGATGCTGCCGCTGTTCACCGCGGCGCCCGGCGCGAAGCCCAGCAGCACGTCGCGTGCCGAGCCTTCCAGCCCGATCCGCACCGCACGCACCTCGTCGCGGTTCGACAGCGCGCGCACCGGCACGCCGAGCTCGACGTCGGAGGCGATGGCTTCCAGCGCCGCGGTGGCGGCCAGGTTCAGCGGCCGGCTGCGGATGATCGGATAGCTGGCGCCGAGGCCGAGCGTCAGCGTTTCGCCCCGGTAGCCCGCCGCATCCAGCGCGCCGCCGGGCCGTGACTGGCCGAGGCCGGCATAGGCGCGCAGCCGCAGGCCCGAGCCGCCGAGGAAGGCCTCCACCGCCACCTGGCCGAAGACCTGCTCGCCATCCTCGGCCAGGAACAGCGCCGCGTCGGTGCGTTCGCCGAAGCTCGTGAAGGAATTGCCGCTGACGCTGGCCAGGGCCTGTACCGGGCCGGTCAAGCGGTAGCCGCGGTTGTCCACCGCGACATAGCCTTGGAAGGCGCGCCGGGAGACCTGCGCGACAAGTTCGAGCTCGCCCGCCGCGCCGCCTTCCAGCGGGCGGACCAGCCCGCGGGCGGTCACGCCGGGCACGTCGCCGGCCAGCAGCAGCGCGCGTTCCAGCGCGGGCGCGCTGACGGGCTGGCCATCGACGAGGCGTTCGAGGAAGCGCAGCACCTGCACGCCGGCCGGGCCGATATCGCCGTCCAGGCGCACCGCGGCGATGCGGCCTTCGACCACGGCCATCAGCAGTTCGGTCCCCGCCGCGGTCCGCGACAGGCCGGCGGAGACCGAGACGAAGGGATAGCCGGCCCGGCCATAGGCGGCGATCAGCGCGATGCGCGCATCCTCGATCGCGGCCAGCGGGACCTCCTGCCCGATCAGGGGGCGGAGCGGCGCCATCAGCGTGGCGTCGGGAAGGGCGGCGTTGCCGGCGATGCGGACGCTGTCGATGCGCAGCGTCGCCTGGTCGTTCGCGCCGCGCTGGGGAACCGGGGCCGGCGCCTGCAGGCGGGGCGCGAGGGCAGGGGGGGTCTGCGGCGCCTCACGCTCGATCACCCGCGGGACGAGCGGCGGCGGCGCGGGCTGCGCCGCGGCAAGGCCCGGCAGCAGCATCGGAACGGAGGCGATGAACAACAGCCCGTAGCGCTTGGCCGGCACGCCGCCCCCCAAAATCTTGTTCTCGCCCGGCGAGACGTATCACGGGATTGAGAGACGGTAAACTCAGACGTCTGGCCGGCCATCCGCGCAAGATGATTTTCGACAGGCGCCCCGGGATGCCTTGGCGGATACCCTGCGGCAACCATGCCCCCGCCGGTTGGCATGGCCCCGCGACACCATGCTTCACGCGCCCGCCATTCACGTGGCCCCGTGTCGCTGTATGCTGCGCCCGGTTGATGGCGTCGGCGCCCCGTGCGCGCGCCGAGGGAGGATCTCAGCCCATGCTCCGCCACCTGCTGCCCGCCGCACTCGCCATCGCGGTCTGCGCCCCGGCGCTCGGCCAGTCCGATGCCGAGTTCCGCCGCATCCTGCGCGACCTGAGCGCGGTGCCCGACACCGACCGCGGCATCCGCATGCCGGCGCAGCAGCCCCCCGCCGCGGCAACCCCCGCGCCGGCGGCGGCCGCGCCCGCGCCGGCTGCGCCCGCGGTGCCGGCCGCCCCGGCGGTGGCCGCCCCGGCGGCACAGGCTGCGCCGCGCCTCGCCGCGCCGACGGCCACCACGGCCCCGCCCGGCGTCGCCGCCACCTCCATCACCATCGGCTTCGCCAGCGGCTCGGCCGAGGTCACCGCCGCCACCATGCCGGTGGTCGAGACGCTGGCGCGCGTGCTGGCCACGCCCCAGCTGGCCGAGCAGCGCTTCCGCATCGAAGGCCACACCGACAGCGTCGGCTCGGCCGAGGCGAACCAGGCGTTGTCGGAGCGCCGCGCCGCCGCGGTGCGCGACCTGCTCGTCGGCCGCTTCGGCATCGCGCCCTCGCGCCTCGAAGCGGTGGGGCGTGGCGAGTCGGAACTGCTGGTCCGCACGCCCGACGAGACGCCGGAAGCGCGCAACCGGCGCGTGCAGGTGCTGAACCTGGGCCGCTAGTTCGCGATCGTCCTGGGTGCGCGCACCGCAGCCGGGCACGACGAGGGGCGCGGATCGCCGGGCCAGGGAAGCCTGACCTGACTTGGCCAGCGCACCCGCAGGGCAACCCAGGTCCGGCCGGCGACGGGAAAAGCCTTCTCCCCGATGAGGATGGAGGGGAAGGCTTTCAGCGCCGTGTCGCTGCGGCCTGCCGGCCCGACGCCTTCCTGCCTGCGCATGGTGACACAGGGGTCCCGGCCGGCCCGCGGCAGCACGGGCGGACGACGGTGGGCAGGGTGGCGGGGCGCCGTCTCTCGCGCGCGGCGAGGCCCGCGCGCTGCGCGGGTCTGGCCCGCGCAGCGGGCGTCAAAAAAACACCTGTCTTCCATCGGCCGGTGCGGGGGATGTTCCTTCTCCGCCAGCTTATGCCCGGGCATCGGCTTGCCCCCGCGGAGGCCGGGCGGCGATGCCGTCTTCCCCGGTGCACATCGCAGCCCCCGCCGGTCACGCTGGAACGGCGCCACCGCGTCGCCTTATGTCATGCCTAACGGCGCGTCCGCACCGCAGCGCACGCCACGGCCCGGCGCGCCGAAGGCCCCGCGCGCTTCCGCGCGAAACGCTGCGCGCGCATCCGCGCGGAAAGCTCCGCGCGCATGAGCGCGAAGCCAAGACCGGCGCGCAGCAGCGCGACACAGCCCCGCGCAGCACCGCGCGAAGGAGAGGACGGCATGATCCAGATCGGCCAGATCGCCCCGGATTTCGAGACGGAGACCACCCAGGGCCGCATCCGCTTCCACGAATGGCTCGGCACGTCCTGGGGCGTGCTGTTCAGCCACCCGAAGGACTACACCCCTGTCTGCACCACCGAGCTCGGCACCATGGCCGGCCTCGCGCCGGAATTCGCGAAGCGCGACGTCAAGATCATCGGCCTCAGCGTGGACCCGGTGGAGAGCCACCAGGGCTGGGCGCAGGACATCCAGGACGTCACCGGCAACGCGGTGAACTACCCGATGATCGGCGATCCGGAGCTGAAGGTCTCCAAGCTCTACGGCATGCTGCCGGCGGGCGCGGGCGAGACCTCGCAGGGCCGCAGCGCGGCCGACAACGCCACCGTCCGCACCGTCTTCGTGATCGGGCCGGACAAGGCCGTGAAATTGGTGCTGATGTACCCGATGACGACGGGGCGGAACTTCGACGAGATCCTGCGGGTGATCGACAGCCTCCAGCTCACCGCCTCCCGCAAGCTCGCCACGCCGGCCAACTGGCAGCCGGGCGACCGCGCGATCATCGCCGGCTCGGTCTCCGACGAGCAGGCCAAGGCGCTGTTCCCGCAAGGGTGGGACGCGCCGAAGCCCTATCTGCGCTATGTGGAGGTGAAGTAGGCACATGGCCGCACCGCTTCCCGCCGCTGGCGTCGTGGACGGCTTCTGGGGCGCGGTCGGCAACACGCCGCTGATCCGCCTCAGGCGCGCCTCGGACGCCACCGGCTGCGAGATCCTCGGCAAGGCCGAGTTCATGAACCCCGGCGGCTCGGTGAAGGACCGCGCCGCGCTCGGCATCTTGCGCGCGGCGATGGCCAGCGGCGCGCTGGTGCCAGGCCAGCCGGGGACGGTGGTGGAGGGCACGGCCGGCAACACCGGCATCGGCATCGCGCTCGCCGCCAACGCCATGGGCTGGCGGAGCGTGATCGTCGTGCCGGAGACGCAGGCGAAGGAGAAGCTGGACTACCTGCGCATGATCGGCGCCGACCTGCGGCTGGTGGCGCCAAAGCCCTTCGCCGATCCCGGCAACTACGTGCATGTCTCACGCCGCCTGGCGGAGGAGCTCGGCGCCGTCTGGGCCAACCAGTTCGACAACCTGGCGAATGCGCAGGCGCATGAGGAAACCACCGGCCCCGAGATCTGGGCGCAGACCGGCGGCCGCATCGACGCCTTCACCTGCGCCTGCGGAACGGGGGGCACGCTGGCGGGTGTCGCGCGCGCGCTGAAGGCGCGCAACCCCGGCGTGCGGATCGTGCTGGCCGATCCCGGCGGTTCCGCCCTGGCGTCCTGGGTCAGGACCGGGACACTGAAGGCCGAGGGCAATTCCATCACCGAGGGCATCGGTCAGGCCGCCCGCGCGCCCGGCAACCTGGCGCAGGCGCGCGAGCTGATCGACGACGCGCTGACCGTCACCGACGCCGAGGCGCTGCACCAGGTGTTCGACCTGCAGATGCAGGAAGGCATCTCGGTCGGCGGCAGCGCCGGGCTGAACGTCGCGGCGGCGATCCGCGTGGCGCGCGACCTCGGGCCGGGGCATCGCGTGGTCACCATCCTCTGCGACGGCGCGGCGCGCTACCAGTCGAAGCTGTTCAACCCCGCCTTCCTGCGCGACCGCGGCCTGCCCGTGCCGCCCTGGATGGAGTGAGGCGGATGGAGATCATCCAGCTCGCCCGCGCGATCCGCGCCCGCGACCCCGCCCGGCCCTCCTGGCCGGAAGCGATCCTCTGCTATGCCGGGCTGCACGCGGTGCTGTGGCACCGGCTGTCGCATGCGCTGTGGCGCATCGGCCTGCGCGGGCTCGGGCGCTTCTCCTCGCATCTCGCGCGGATGCTGACGGGGATCGAGATCCACCCCGGCGCGCGGATCGGGCGGCGGCTGTTCATCGACCACGGCATGGGCGTGGTGATCGGCGAGACGGCGGAGATTGGCGACGACGTGCTGATCTACCACGGCGTGACGCTCGGCGGGCTTTCGGGCCAGCCCGGCAAGCGCCATCCGACCGTGGAGGACCACGTGACGATCGGCGCCGGCGCGCAGGTGCTGGGCCCGATCCGCATCGGCCGCGGCGCGCGGATCGGCGCGAATGCGGTGGTGGTCAACGCCGTCGCGCCGGGCTGCACCGTGGTTGGCATCCCGGCCCGGCCACCCAGGGGCTCGCCCTGCGACGATGCGGGGATCGGGTATGGGCTGAAGGACGTGACGGAAGACCCGGTCGGCGAGCAGATCGCGGCGCTGCGCGGCGAGATCGCGGCACTGCGGGGGGAGCTGGAACGGGTGAAGGCGGGGATGAGGGAGGGGGTCTAGGTGGCCCGGGGGGAACTCCGTTCCCCCCGTACCCCCCAGGCCAGGGGCCGAAAGGCCCCTGGACCCCGGGAGTTGACCGCAGGGGCACGCGCGCGGAAGACAGGCCATGGCCGATGACGACACGCCCCTGCTGGTCACCCGCGAAGCCGGCGTGCTGCACGCCCGGCTCAACCGCCCGGCGCGGCGGAACGCGCTGGACCAGGCACTGTTCGCGGCGCTCGACGCGCTGCTGGCCGGGCTGCGGGACGATACGGCGACGCGGGTGGTCGTGCTGTCGGGCGCGGGGGGGCATTTCTGCGCGGGGCTCGACCTGGCGGAGGTGGGGGCGACGGGGGCGGACCTCGAGGCGCAGCAGGCGCGCAACCGGGCGATCGGGGCGCGGTTCCAGGCGATTTCCGACCTGCCGCAGGTGGTGATCGCGGCGGTGGAGGGCAGCGCGTTTGCCGGGGGGCTCGGTTTCGTCTGCGCGGCCGACATTGCGCTGTCCTCGGCCGATGCGCGCTTCGCGGCGCCGGAGGTGCGGCGCGGGCTGGTCCCCGCCCAGATCCTGCCCTGGCTGGTGCGGCGGATGGGGCGCAGCCAGGCGGCGCTGATGTGCCTGCGGGGCGCGGTGCTGGATGCGCCGGGGGCGGCCTCGGCGGGGCTGGTGCATGGGGTGGCCGCCGATGCGGCGGGGCTGGAGGCGATGGTGCGGGACGCGGTGGCCGACATCCTGGCCGGCGCGCCCGGCGCGCTGGCGGAGACGAAGGGGCTGATCGCCGCGCTCGGGCCGACGGTGCCGGCGGGCTACGCGGAAGCCGGGGCGGCGGCCTTCGGGCGCATGGCCGCGGGGCCGGAAGCGGCGGAGGGGATCGCCAGCTTCCGGGAGAAGCGGCGGCCGGGCTGGGCGGCGGGGTGAAGGCCATCGCGCGGCTGACCCGGCGGCGAACCCGGGCTCCCACTCTGTCCCACAAGGTTGCGCCAGCGGCCCCGGACGCCGTCGCGTGAAGCGGTCAACGTGCCACGGTAGCGACAGGCGCAGCCGCCCGCTGGCCGTTTGGCGGCGCTGCCGGGCCGGAATGGTCTTCCTGCTCCTCGGTCTGACCGCCTGCGCGAGCGGCGATACCGTGGTGCAAGGACCAGATCGCATGACCAGCCGGGTCCCCGCCTGCCCGAGCTTCGAGGAGGTTGCGCGGCTTCCCTCCGACATCGAGGCTGCCCGCCAGGACCCCTTCCAGCTGTTCTGGTTCGAGACAGCCGGCCGCTCGCGGCTGGCGATCCACACCTTGGTCCATGTGAATGTCTGGGACATCGGCGTCAGCCGGCCGCAACTCGCCTACCGGGTACCCACGATCAGCAACTGGCAATCCGCCGTCACTGGCGACGGTGCCTTCCTTGTGGTTGCGCGGGGGCGTGGCCGGCAGCCCGGTTCGGACACCCACATCGTCGACGCCGCGACCGGCGCGGATCTGCGCATGGTGCCGCCCCGCGACCCGGCCCGTCCTGCTGGGGGAGAGATGATCTTTCCGCTCCCCGGCACCAGCTTGCTGGCGGGAGTCTTTGGTACGGCGCTGGCGGTGGTCGACGCAGCAACCGGTCGCTTCGTCGCCATGCGCGATCTCGAGCAGGAGCCCCTGCCGCCCGGCCGCATTGCTGCGCGCCCGACCGAGCCGCTGGCCCGCGTGCCGTAATGGTCCGGAGGCGCGGCAGCGGCGAGCCAGGGTGGCGCGCTGTTGGCCTTCACCACCAGCATCGGCCAGCAGGTCTCCCTGCCGGACGGCCAGCGCGGCTGGGTGCGGACCCGCGCGGTGGATGTCTGGACGCTGGACGGTCCTCGCCTGCGGCTCCTGCGCACCATCCCGATCGGCGGCTACGCGGACCAAAGGCCTGCGCTGCTGGTGATGGAGCGGGACGGACGCCACGCACTGGTCGGCGTGCAGCCGGGCGGGTTCGTGAACGAGATCAGTGGCATCAGCCACCTCTACTTCCCGCGCAACGCGCCACCACGGCTGCTTCGTGTAGACCTCGCGACCGGCCGCGTCGTCGCGCAGACCGAGGCCATGCTACCGCAGTCGCGCGACGGACGCTCAGCCGGCATCGGGGACATGGCGCTCGATCCGCAGGGGCGATTTATCGCCATGGCTTACGGGGGTGGCGGTCCAGTCGACGGCCCGGATGGCGTGCTGCTGTTCGATCCCACCACGGCCGCGCCGATCTGCAACATCGGCCTCGATGGCCGCTACGTTGAGAGGCTCGCGATCTCGCCGGATGGGACCCTGCTCGCCCTCTCGGTGGACGGGATGGTGCGCGTGCTCCGCATTCCCGCTTCCGTGCAGGCCAACGCGCGATGAGGACGGCCACGGACCCCGGAACGACGGTGACCGCGCGGCAGACCAGGCCGGCCGCCCGGTCGTCCGATGTCGGCATGCGCGACGACGGGGCGCCCTGATGTTGTCGCTGTCCAGTTGACCTCCGGAGCCTCGCCGGGGCGGCGATCCCGCCGACCTTCGCGGCCGCCGGCCTGACCGCACCGCCCGTCGTCCGGCCGACAGGCGGTGCGCGCCCCCTCGCCCCCACCCGGCGCCGGGCCTAGACTGCCACCCAGCACGGGGAGACACGCGCCATGACCGCCTGCATCGTCGGCTGGGCCCACACGCCCTTCGGCAAGCTCGAGGACCTGGACATCGAGAGCTTGTTCGGCCGCGTCGCGCTGGCCGCCATCCACGACGCCGGGGTGGAGCCGGCGGAGGTGGACGCGGCCTTCGTCGGCGTCTTCAACGGCGGCTTCTCCAAGCAGGATTTCTTCGCCTCCCTGCTGCTGCAGACCGTGCCGGAGCTGCGCTTCAAGCCGACCACGCGGTACGAGAACGCCTGCGCCACCGGCTCGGCGGCCATCCACGGGGCGCTGGACTTCATCGCCGCGAAGCGCGGGCGGATCGCGCTGGTGGTCGGCGCCGAGAAGATGACCGCGACGCCGGGGCCGCAGGTGGGCGACATCCTGCTCTCGGCCAGCCACCGGCGGACGGAAGGCGAGATCCCTGCGGGCTTCGCCGGCGTTTTCGGCCGCATCGCGGAAGCCTATTTCCAGCGCCATGGCGACCAGTCCGACGCGCTGGCCGCCATCGCCGCCAAGAACCACCGCAACGGCGTCGCCAACCCCTTCGCCCAGATGCGCAAGGACCTCGGCTTCGCCTTCTGCCGCGCCGAGAGCGAGAAGAACCCCTATGTGGCGCGCCCGCTGAAGCGCACCGATTGTTCCCTGGTCTCGGACGGCGCCGCGGCGCTGGTGATCGCGGATGAGGAGACCGCCAGCGCGATGGCCAAGCGCGTCCGCTTCCGCGCCGCCGCGCAGGCGACCGACATGATGCCGATCGCGGCGCGCGACATCATCCGCTTCGAGGGCGCGCGCGCCGCCTGGGGCCGGGCGCTGGACCAGGCCGGGCTGGCGCTGTCGGACCTCTCCTTCGTCGAGACGCATGACTGCTTCACCATCGCCGAGCTCATCGAATACGAGGCGATGGGGCTGGCGCCGGAAGGGCAGGGCGCCCGGGCGGCGCTGGAAGGCTGGACGGCGAAGGACGGGCGGCTGCCGGTGAACCCCTCGGGCGGGCTGAAGTCGAAGGGCCACCCGATCGGCGCGACGGGCGTGTCCATGCATGTGATGGCGGCGATGCAGCTGACCGGCCAGGCCGGCGAGATGCAGCTGCCGAAGGCCGATCTGGCGGGCGTCTTCAACATGGGCGGGGCGGCGGTGGCGAACTACTGCTCGGTGCTGGAACGCGCCTGACGAAGCCGGATCGGGCCTGCGTCCTGCGGCCGCGCCGGGTCACGGCGGCGTGAGGTCAGGCGGGCTGGCACGGGCGTTGCTGTTCCCGTGTGGTCATGCGGCGGGCCGCGCCCGTCCCTGGCAGCTTAGCCTTCCTCAACCTTGCCTTGGGGCCGGTCCGAAAGGGCCGGCCCTCTTCTTTTGCGCGTTCTGCGCGCCCACCCGGCGCGGACGCTTCGCAAAATGCGAAGCACCGTCGGAAAATCTGCACGGTCGGAACCCAAATCACCCCGTTCACAGGCCGGCGAGCTCTGGCACGCCGGTTGCTGTTATCGTCCCGTCATGCGACGGGCCCTGCCCGTCCCTGGCAGCTTAGCCTTCCTCAACCTTGAACTCGGGGCTGGTCCTGACGGATCGGCCCCTTCTTTTTTGTCCATGGCCTGGCGGCGCCATTCGCAGAATGGAACGCACAACGCGACGCGCCTTCAGCCCGGCACCAGCACCGACACCGCCGCCTGCGCCGCGATCCCCTCGCCGCGGCCGGGGAAGCCCAGGCGCTCCGTCGTCGTCGCCTTCACCGAGACGCGCCCGACCGGCACGCCCAGCAGCTCCGCCAGGCGTTCGCGCATGGCCGTCGCGTGGGGCGTGATCTTCGGCCGCTCGCAGATCAGCGTGACGTCGGCATTCGCCAGCACTCCGCCGCGCGCCGCGATGCGCCCGGCGGCATGCACCAGGAAGCGCGCGCTGTCGGCATCCTTCCACTGCGCCTCGGAAGGCGGGAACCAGCGGCCGATATCGCCCTCCGCCAGCGCGCCATAGATCGCGTCGCACAGCGCATGGATGCCGACATCGGCGTCCGAATGCCCGTCCAGCCCGACCGGGGAGGGCACGGTGACCCCGCACAGCACCATCGGCCGCCCCTCGACGATCCGGTGCACGTCGAAGCCCGTGCCCGTGCGGGGCATCATCCGGGCAAGCATCGCAGCCTCCACGCGGAGCAGGTCCTCCGGCCAGGTGATCTTCACATTGCCGGGCGAGCCCGGCACCAGCGCCACCGCGAGCCCGGCCTGTTCCAGCAGCTGCGCATCGTCGGTGGCTTCGGCCAGCGCCTCCTCATGCGCCGCCAGCAGGGCCGGGTAGCGGAAGGCCTGCGGCGTCTGGGCGCCGAACAGGCCGGCGCGCGGCACCGTCTCCGCGATGCGCCCGGCCTCGGCGCGCTTCAGCGTGTCGGAGACGGGCAGCGCCGGGATCGCGCCCGGCGTCTCCTCCAGCGCCGCCAGCAGCGCGGCGATGGTGCCCGGCGGCACCACCGGCCGCGCGCCGTCATGCACCAGCACGATGTCGGGCGGATTGGCGGCCAGCGCCCGCAGCCCGGCCAGCACGCTGGCCTGCCGCGTGGTGCCGCCATGCACGGGCGGCAGGATGGGCAGGCCCGCCAGCATCGCGGCGACCTGCGCTTCCTCGCCGGCCGGCACCACGGGCAGGATGGCGTCCACGCCGCCGTCGCGCAGCAGCGCCTCCGCCGCGTGGCGCAGCACGGGGCGGCCGAGCAGGGCGAGGTATTGCTTGGGCGTCTCGCCCCCGAAGCGGCTGCCCCGCCCGGCGGCCACCAGCACGGCGACGGCGTTCATGGGACGCATGCTAGGCCAGATCGCGCCGCGGGTTGAGCGCCAGGCGGCAGGTTTTTCGGCCGCCGACGGCGCGGCCGCGGCAGCGCCGCGCGCTGGAAGGGAACGCGAAGCGCGGCAGCGGACAAGCCGGCCCGCTTGCTGCCCCGCTGAGGCGATGGGCGGGGCGCCTGCCCCAAAATCAGGCAGGAATGCGCCAAGCTTGTTTCCGCGGATTGCGGCTGTGGCGGTTTGCGACTATTTTGCGCAGATCATGACCAGCCCTCCACCTGAACCCGCCTGGAAGCCCATGCTCCGCCCCATCGATCTGGGCGGCGCGCGCATCGAGGTGCCGGTGATCCTGGCGCCGATGTCCGGCGTCACGGACCTGCCGTTCCGCCGCCTGGCGCGCGACCTGGGCACCGGCCTCGTCGTGTCGGAGATGATCGCCTCCACCGCCATGGTCAGGGAGAACCGCAACACCCTGAAGATGGCCGAGGTGGATGGGTTCGGCGCGCCGTCCTCGGTGCAGCTGGCGGGCTGCGACCCGGCGGTGATGGCCGAAGCGGCGAGGCTCGCCGTCGAGCGCGGCGCCGGCATCGTGGACATCAATTTCGGCTGCCCGGTCAAGAAGGTGGCGCTCGGCCAGCAGGCGGGCTCCGCGCTGATGCGCGACGAGATCGGCGCGGCGCGCATCCTGGAGGCGGTGGTCAAGGCCGTCGCCGTTCCCGTCACGCTCAAGATGCGCATGGGCTGGGACCACGCCAGTCTGAACGCGCCGCGACTCGCGAAGATCGCGGAGGAATGCGGGATCCGGATGGTGACGGTGCATGGCCGCACCCGGCAGATGTTCTACACCGGCACCGCCGATTGGGGCTTCGTCGCGCTGGTGAAGCAGGCGGTCGGCATCCCCGTCATCGTCAACGGCGACATCCTCGGCCCGGAAGATGCCGCCGAGGCGCTGCGGCGGTCCGGGGCCGACGGCGTGATGATCGGCCGCGGCTGCTATGGCCGGCCCTGGCTGCCGCGCATGGTGGCCGAATACCTGCTGACCGGCCAGGCGCCGGAGGAACCTTCGCTCGCCGCCCAGAAGCAGGTGCTGCTGACCCATTACGAGGCGATGCTCGCCTGGCATGGCCGCGACCCCGGTATGCGGCTCGCCCGCAAGCATGTCGCCTGGTATTCCAAGGGCCTGCCCGGTTCGGCTGAGTTCCGGTCCGAGGTCAACCGGCTGCACGATGCTGATGCGGTGCTCGCGCTGATCCACGGCTTCTACGACCCGCTGGTCGAGCGCGGCATACGCCCCGAACGGCCGGTCCGCGGCGCCAACGACGACGCCGAGCTGCTGGCGGCATGAGGGCCGGCGCGCTTCTCGGCCGCGCCGCGCGCGGCGTCGCCGCGCTGCGGGAGCCGCCCCCGCCCGCGGCGCCGGAGGCCGCGGCGGTGCTCGGCGCCCTGCCCGTCGCCGCCGTGGTGCTGGATGGCGAGGACCGCTTCCGCTTCGCCAACCCGGCGGCCGAGCTGTTCTTCCAGCTTTCCGCCGGCTCGCTCCGCACGCTGGCGCTGCGCGACCTGCTGCCGGCGGACCACCGGCTCTTCGCGCTGCTCGCGCAGGTCCGCGCGCATGACGCGCCGGTCTCGGACCACGACCTCGCGCTCGAGAGCCCCCGCCTGCGCCGCTTCGGCGTCTCCGCCCAGGGCGCGCCGCTGCCCGAGATCCCGGGCGGCGTGGTGCTGACGCTGCAGGATGGCTCGACCGCCCAGATGCTCGACCGGCAGCTGAACTTCCGGGGCGCCGCGCGCGGGGCCTCCGCCATGGCCGCGATGCTCGCCCACGAAGTGAAGAACCCGCTCAGCGGCATCCGCGGCGCCGCGCAGCTGCTGGAACAGGGCGCGAGCGAGGGCGACCGGGAACTCTGCCAGCTGATCCAGGACGAGGCCGACCGGATCAAGAACCTGGTCGAGCGGATGGACATGTTCTCCGAACGCCCGATCGAGCGCGCCGCGGTCAACATCCATGAGGTGCTGGACCATGTCCGGCGCATCGCGCTCTCGGGCTTCGCCGCGCATCTGAAGGTCCACCAGGAATACGACCCCTCGCTGCCGGCGGTCTGGGGCAACCGGGACCAGCTGGTGCAGATCCTGCTGAACCTGGTGAAGAACGCCGCCGAGGCGGTCGACCCGCGCGACGGCGAGATCATCCTCGCCACCGCCTACCACCACGGCGTGCGCATCGCCGTGCCCGGCAGCCTGGAACGCGTGCACCTGCCCCTGCAGGTGCTGGTGCGCGACAACGGCCCGGGGATCCCGGAGGCGATCCGCGCCACCCTGTTCGAGCCCTTCGTCACCACCAAGCGCGGCGGGCAGGGGCTCGGCCTCGCGCTGGTGGCCAAGCTCGTCGCCGATCTCGGCGGGCTGGTGGAATGCGACAGCCGTCCCGGCCGCACCGCCTTCCGCCTTTCCATGCCCGCACCCCCGCCCACCTCGCGCCGCGCCGACACCGGAGCCACCGCATGAGCGATGCCGCGACCGCTTCCCCGCCCGCCCAGGCCGCGGCGCGCACCATCCTGGTGGCCGATGACGACCGCGCCATCCGCACCGTGCTGAGCCAGGCGCTCGGCCGGTCCGGCTACCATGTCCGCGCCACTTCCTCCGCCGCGACGCTCTGGCGCTGGGTCGAGGACGGGGAGGGGGACCTGGTCATCACCGATGTCGTGATGCCGGACGAGAACGGGCTCGACCTGGTGCCGCGCATCCGCCGCGTGCGGCCGGACCTGCGCGTGGTGGTGATGTCCGCGCAATCCACCTTCTCGACCGCGCTGAAGGCGACGCAGCGTGGCGCCTTCGACTACCTGCCCAAGCCCTTCGACCTGAAGGAATTGCTGGCCGTGGTCGGCCGTGCGCTGGCGGCGCCCGCTTCCGCCGACGCGCCCCCCGGCGAGGAGCAGGAGGAGCGGCTGCCGCTGGTCGGCCGCTCGGCCGCGATGCAGGAAATCTACCGCACCGTCGCGCGGCTCACGACCACGGACCTGACGGTGATGATCACCGGCGAGAGCGGCACCGGCAAGGAATTGGTGGCGCGCGCGCTGCACGACTACGGCCGCCGTCGCGGCGGGCCTTTCGTGGCGATCAACATGGCCGCCATCCCGCGGGAGCTGATCGAATCGGAGCTGTTCGGCCATGAGCGCGGCGCCTTCACCGGCGCGCTCAACCGCGGCGTCGGGCGCTTCGAGCAGGCGGCGGGGGGGACCCTGTTCCTCGACGAGATCGGCGACATGCCGCCCGAGGCGCAGACCCGCCTGCTGCGCGTCCTCCAGGAAGGCGAGTTCACCACCGTCGGCGGCCGGCAGCCGATCAAGGCCAATGTCCGCATCGTCGCCGCCACCCACCGCGACCTGCGCCAGGCGATCCGCGGCGGCATGTTCCGCGAGGACCTGTTCTATCGCCTGAACGTGGTGCCCATCCGCCTGCCGCCGCTGCGCGAACGGCAGGAGGACATCCCCCTGCTGGCGCGCCACTTCCTGGAACGCGCCCGCGCCTCCGGCCTGCCGGCGAAGCGGCTGGAGCAATCCGCCATCGACCGGCTGAAGACGCATCCCTGGCCCGGCAATGCGCGGGAGCTGGAGAACCTGATGCGGCGGCTGGCGGCGCTCTATCCGCAGGAGGTGATCGGCGCCGACGTCATCACCACCGAACTCGCCGAGGCCGCCCCGGTGACCGAGGAAGGCCCCCGCGCGCCGGAGACCCTGGAACAGGCGGTGGAGCGCCACCTCGGCGGCTTCATGGCCGCGCACAAGGACGGCATGCCGATCCGCGACCTCTACGACCGCGTGCTGGCGGAGGTCGAGCGGCCCTTGCTGAAACTCGCGCTCTCCGCCACCCGCGGCAACCAGATCAAGGCCGCCGCCATGCTCGGGCTCAACCGCAACACGCTGCGCAAGAAGCTGCGCGAGCTGGACCTGCCGGTGGTTCGCGGCCTGCCCTGAGGCGGCCGGCCGCCTCCCTCTCCCCCGACAGGGGGGAGGGGGTTGTGGTGAGGGGGCCGCGCCCAAGCCGCGTCCGCCGTCCCGCCCCCGCTCCCGACCCTGCGCCACGACGCCGTTCCCCGGCTCACGCGGGCGGGCATCGCATCCGCCCCCGCGCCCCAGGGGCATCCGCCGCAGCCGGGCTGTGCTATCCCTCCCGCACCGCCCCTGACCACGGAGCCGGATGAGCACCTCCTACCCCCGCCGCGGCCGGATCGCCGACCTGCTGCTCGGCCGCGCCACCACGCTCGGGCTCGCGGTCACGGCGCTGCTGCTCGGGCTCGCCACCTTCGTCATGCTCGCCGGCGGCTCGCCGCTCGGCCCCTCCCGGCCCGGGGAGATCGTGGCGGTTGTGCTGGCCAATGCCGCGGTGCTGGTCCTGCTCGGCGCCTCGCTCGCCGCGCGCCTCGTCCGCGTCTGGGCGGAACGGCGGCGCGGCAGCGCGGGGTCGCGCCTGCACGTCAAGCTGGTGCTGCTGTTCGGCGTGGTCGCCGTGGTGCCCGCGCTGATCGTCGCGGCCTTCGCGGCGGTGTTCTTCAACCTCGGCATCCAGGCCTGGTTCAGCGACCGGGTGCGCAACACGCTGGAAGCCTCGCTCGTCGCCTCCCGCGCCTGGCTCGACCAGCATCGCGACGAGATCCGCGTCGACGCCCTGGCGATGGCGACCGACCTGAACCGCGCCGCCCAGGTCTTCCTGCCCGACAACCCGCAGGCCTTCGAACGCCTGCTCGGCACCCATGCCTCGGTCCGCGGGCTGACGGAGGCGCTGGTCTTCGAGCCCACGCTCGGCCGCGTGGTCGCCCATGCCGGCTTCTTCGCCGGCGGGGTGGTGGAGGCGCCGCCCGCCTGGGCGATGGACCAGGTCCGCATCGGCGAGGTGGTGGTGATCCCGGGCGAGAGCGATGCGCGGGTCCGCGCGCTGGCCATGGTGGATGCGCCGTCCGGCACGCTGCTGCTGCTGGTCGGGCGCCCGCTGGATGCCGGGATCCTGGAACACCTCCGCCGCACCGAACTCGCCTTCCAGGACTACGACCGGCTGGACCGCAACCGCGACAGCCTGCAGGTCACCTTCGCCCTGGTCTTCGCCTGCGCGGCGCTGCTGGTGCTGCTGGCCGCCGTGCTGGTGGGCCTCGTCTTCGCGAACCAGCTGGCCCGCCCGATCAGCCGGCTGATCGCCGCCGCCGAGCGGGTGCGCGCCGGCGACCTCTCGACCCGCGTCGAGGAAGGCAAGGCCGAGGACGAGCTGGCGACCCTGACGCGGGCCTTCAACCGCATGACCAACCAGCTCTCGGCCCAGCGCGGCGAGCTGATGGAGGCCTATCGCCAGATCGACGAGCGCCGCCGCTTCACCGAGGTGGTGCTGGCCGGCGTCTCGGCCGGCGTCGTGGGTCTCGACGAGCAGGGGCGCATCAACCTGCCGAACCGCAGCGCGAGCGAGCTGGTGGGCCTCGACCTCGATGCCGCGATCGGCCTGCCGCTGGCCCGCGTGGTGCCGGAATTCGCCCCCCTGGTGGCCGAGGCCGCGGCGGCCCCGGAACGCCCGCGCATGGCCGAGATCCCGATCGGCCCGCCCTACCGCCGGCGCACGCTGATCGCGCGCATCGGCGCCGAATTGCAGCAGGGCCGCATCGCCGGCTACGTGCTGACCTTCGACGACATCACCGAATTGCAGTCGGCGCAGCGCAAGGCCGCCTGGGCGGACGTGGCGCGCCGGATGTCGCACGAGATCAAGAACCCGCTGACGCCGATCCAGCTCTCGGCCGAGCGGCTGAAGCGCAAATACCTGAAGGAGATCGGCTCCGACCCCGAGACCTTCCGCAGCCTGACCGACACCATCGTCCGCCAGGTCGGCGACATCGGCCGGATGGTGGACGAGTTCTCGGCCTTCGCCCGCATGCCCACACCGGTCATCCGCCCCGAGAACCTGGGCCAGCTGGTGCGGGAGGCGCTGGTGCTGCAACAGGCCGCGCACCCCGAGATCGCCTATGCGACCGCGATCCCCGACCCCGCGCCGCTGGTCGCCGCCGACCGAAGGCTGATCGGGCAGGCGCTGACCAATCTGTTGCAGAACGCGGCGGATGCCATCGCCGCCGTGCCGCGCGGGGAAGACGGGGAGCCCACCCGCCCCGGCGCCATCGCGCTGCGGGTGGAGGCGGCGGAGGATGGCTGGGCCGTGCTGGTGGAAGACAACGGCACCGGCCTGCCGGAGGGGGAGGAGAGGGCCCGCCTGACCGAGCCCTATGTCACCCACAAGGCGAAGGGCACCGGGCTTGGCCTTGCCATCGTGAAGAAGATCATGGAGGACCATGGCGGCCGCCTGGCGCTGGAGGACCGCGCCGGCGGCCCGGGCGCGCGCGCGGTGCTGGTCCTGCCGGCGGCGGAAGCGGCGCCGCGGCGCGAGGAAGCGGGGATGGGCGTGGGACGGGCCGAAGATGGCGCATGACATCCTGATCGTGGACGACGAGCCGGACATCCGCGCCCTGATCGAGGGCATCCTGACGGATGAGGGCTACCAGACCCGGCAGGCGGCCAATTCCGACCAGGCGATCGCCGCCTTCCGCCAGCGCCGGCCTTCGCTGGTGATCCTGGACATCTGGCTGCAGGCGTCGCGGATGGATGGCCTCGGCATCCTCTCGGCCATGCATTCCGAGGAACCGCGGGTTCCCTGCATCATGATCTCGGGCCACGGCACGATCGAGACGGCGGTGCAGGCCATCCAGATCGGCGCCTACGACTTCATCGAGAAGCCCTTCAAGTCCGACCGGCTGCTGCTGATCGTCGCCCGCGCCCTGGAAGCCGCCCGGCTGCAACGGGAGAACAGCGAACTCCGCCTGCGCGCCGGGCCGGAGACGGAGCTGGTCGGCATCTCGGCCTCCATCGGCCAGCTGCGGAGCTCGATCGACAAGGTGGCGCCCACGGGCTCGCGCGTGCTGATCCAGGGCCCGGCGGGGTCGGGCAAGGAAGTCGCGGCGCGGATGCTGCACGCGCGCTCCCGCCGCGCCGACGGGCCCTTCGTCGGGCTGAACTGCGCCACGCTGAACCCCGCCCGCTTCGAGGAGGAGCTGTTCGGCGTGGAGGCCGGCACCGACCCGCTGGCCCAGCCGCGCCGCGCCGGCGTGCTGGAACGCGCCCATGGCGGCACGCTGCTGCTGGACGAGGTGGCGGACATGCCGCTCGAGACCCAGGGCAAGATCGTCCGCGCCCTGCAGGAACAGGGTTTCACCCGCATGGGCGGCGCGCAGCGGGTGCAGGTGGATGTGCGCGTCATCGCCACCACCTCGCGCGACCTTCAGGCCGAGATCGGCAAGGGCAATTTCCGCGAGGACCTCTACTACCGCCTTGCCGTGGTGCCGCTGAAGATCCCGCCCTTGCGCGATCGGCGGGAGGACATCCCGGCTCTCGCGAAACACTTCATGGCGCGCTCGGTCGAGACCTCCGGCATGGCGCGGCGCGAGCTGTCCGAGGATTCGCTGGCCGCCATGCAGGCCTATGAATGGCCGGGCAATGTGCGGGAGCTGCGCAACCTGGTGGACTGGCTGCTGATCATGGCGCCCGGGGATGCGAACGACCCGATCCGGCCCGACATGCTGCCCCCCCAGGTCGGCGCGGCGGCGCCGGCGGTGCTGAAGCTCGACCGTTCCTCCGAGATCATGACCCTGCCGCTGCGCGAGGCGCGGGAGCTGTTCGAGCGGCAATACCTGGAAGCCCAGCTGCTGCGCTTCGGCGGCAACATCAGCCGCACCGCCGCCTTCGTCGGCATGGAACGCAGCGCGCTGCACCGCAAGCTGAAATTCCTGGGCGTGAACGCCGAGGACCGGCAGCCGGCGGGCAATGCCTGAAGCCGCGCCGCGCCGCCATGCGGTGGCGCTGCACCGGCCGGCGCTGGCGGGCGTCTCGGCGCTGACGCTGCTGTCGGACCATGTCTTCCCCCGCCACGCGCATGACCAGCTCGGCATCGGGGTGGTGACGCAGGGGGCGCAGCGGTCCTGGAGCGGGATCGGCCAGGTCGAGGCCGAGGCCGGCGACGTCATCATGTGCAACCCGGGCGAGATGCATGACGGCGCGCCGCTGGGCGGGGCGCCGCGCGGCTGGCGGATGCTCTACCTCGATCCCTGGGTGGTGGAGCGCGAGCTGGCGGAGGAAGGGATCCGCCTGCCGGAGCTGGTGCGGCCGGCGGCGCGCGACCCGGTGCTGGCGGGGCTGGTGCTGCGGCTCTTCGCGGCGCTGGTGCAGCCGGTGCCGGACGCGCTGGCGGTGGAGGTGGCGCTGCTGCGCACCCTGCGCCATGCGGCGGCCCGCCACGCCGCGACGCCCCCGCGGCGCACCGGCACCAGCGCAGCCGTGGCCGCGGCGCGCCTGGCGCTGGACGCCGCGCCGGAACGGCCGGTGCGGCTGGCGGAGCTGGCGGCGCTGGCCGGGGTCAGCCGCTTCCAGCTGCTGCGCGGCTTCGCGCGGGAGTTGGGGGTGACGCCGCATGCCTATCTGGTGCAGCGCCGCGTGCGCCTGGCGCAGCGCCTGCTGGCGGCGGGCGAGACCCCGGCGGGGGCCGCGGCGCGCGCGGGCTTCGCGGACCAGAGCCACCTGACGCGGGCGTTCCGGCGGCAGCTCGGCGTGACGCCGGGGCGGTTCCGGGCGGCGGTGGGGGAGGTCCGCGGGAGGGCTCCGCACTCCCGCACCCACCCGCCAGGAAACTGAGTTTCCTGGACCTTCCGTCGATTCCAGGGCGCGCTGGAGGTCGGAAGGTGCGGCAGGCCCGGTTTCCTGGGGGGGGTGACCGAGGGACAGCGCCCCGACTGCGTCACCCGAGCGCCGGTCCCCACACCTGCCCCGGGCGCGCCGCGAGGAAGCGGGCGGGGTCCACGCCGTGCTCCGCCAAGGCCCGCGCCAGGTCCGCCGCCGGCTGCTCCGCGCCCTCATTGGTCAGCCGGAACGTGCCCCAATGGTAGCCGAGCGCCTGGCGCGCCCCGAGCAGCGCGAAGCCTCGCACCGCGTCGTCCGGGTTCATGTGCTGGTCGCGCATGAACCAGCGCGGCTCATAGGCGCCGACCGGCAGCAGGGCCAGGCCGAGCGCCCCGTGCCGTTGCGCCACCCGCCGGAAGGGATCGCCGTTGTCGAAGCCGGTGTCGCCGGCGAAGAACACGCCCTCGCCCAGGCCGCGCAGCACGAAGCCGCACCAAAGCGCGCGGTTGCGGTCGAACATGCCCCGCGCGGACCAGTGGTGCACCTGTTCCAGCACCGCCTCGACGCCCGGGCCGAGCGGCACGGTGGCGCCCCAATCGGCGGTGGTGACCTCGATGGCGGGGTCGGCGGCGCGGATCGTCGCGTCCTGGCCGAGGGGGGCGACGATCCGCGGCCGGTCGCGCGCCCACAGCCGCGCCAGCGTCGCCGTGTCCAGGTGGTCGTAATGGCCGTGGGAGACGAGCACGGCATCGATCCGCGGCAGGTCGTCGAAGGCGATGCCCGGCGGGTTCGCGCGCCGCGGGCCGAGGAAGGTGAAGGGGCTGGCGCGGTCCGACCATAGCGGGTCGGTCAGGATGTTCAGCCCGGCGCCCTGGATCAGGAAGGTGGCGTGGCCGACGAAGCCGACGCGCAGGCCCGCGCCGTCCACGCGCGGCGGCGGGCGGTCGGGGGGGAAGGGGCTGGGGAAGGCGTCCGGCCAGGGCTCGCGGGGTTCGGTCAGCTGCCAGCGCAGGAAATCCGCCGGGCCGCGCGGGGCGGTGCCGCCCGGGTTCAGGAAGCGCGTGCCGTCGAAATGGTCCGAGACCGGCACGCCCGCCGGCGCCGCCGCCTGGTCGCCGACGCAGCCCGAGAGCCAGGCCGCCAGCCCGGCCAGCGGCGCGGCGCCGGCCAGCGCGGCCAGGCGGCGACGGGTGAGGCGGCTGCGCGGGGCGGCGGCGGGCGTCGTCATCCTGTGGGCGGGTCCCAGCGCGCCGGCGGGGCTGCGGCGCCATGCCGGCAGATGGGGATCGGGGCGCGGCAGTCACGCGCCCGGCCTGCGCCGGCTTGCTGCAATCGCGTTCAAGACGCGCGCCGCGGGGCTGCGGCACCGTCCTGCCGCAATGCCGGAGGCCCGCATGACCGCACGCTACGTCCATGGCTACGACGCCGCCGAGGCCGCCCGCCTGCACGACCAGGCCGGGACGCTGGAGGCGCTGCTGCATGGCGACACGCTGTATCCGCCGGGCGCGGAGGTGCTGGAAGCCGGCTGCGGCGTCGGCGCGCAGACCGCGGCGCTGCTTCGCCGCAGCCCCGGCGCGCGGATCACGGCGGTGGATGTCTCGGCGGAGTCGGTGGCGGTCGCGCGGGCCAGGCTGGGGCAGGGGGTGCGCTTCCTGCAGGCGGACCTGCACGACCTGCCCTTCGCGGCGGGCCGCTTCGACCATGTGTTCCTCTGCTTCGTGCTGGAACACCTGCCGGACCCGGTGGCCGCGCTGGCGGCGCTGCGGCGCGTGCTGCGGCCGGGGGGCACCATCACCGTGATCGAGGGCGACCACGGGTCGGTGCTGTTCCACCCGGAGGACGCGGCCGCGCGCGCCGCCATCGCCTGCCAGGTGGCCTTGCAGCGCGCGGCGGGGGGCGACCCGATGATCGGGCGGCGGCTGCGGCCGCTGCTGGCCTCGGCCGGCTTCGCGGCGCCGCTTGTCTCGGCACGGCTGGTGCAGGCGGATGCGGACCGGCCGGGGCTGGCGGAAGGCTTCACCCGGCGGACCTTCGCCGCGATGGTCGCCGGGGTGCGCGCCCCGGCGCTGGCGGGGGGGCTGACGACCGCGGCGGCCTTCGATGCCGGGATCGCGGCGCTGGAGCGCACGGCGGGGCCGGAGGGGATGTTCTGCTACACCTTCTTCAAGGCCGTGGCGGAAGCGCCCTGAGCGCACGCCCCGGCCCTTGCCCGCGCGCCGCCGGCGGCCGAACATCGGGCGGCCGCGCCGGCCCCCCGGCCCGGCCTGCCGCGCGGCCTGCCGGGACAGCGCGGGCGAGGTTCCAGGGACCGGGTCGCGGGACGCCAGATGTCGAAAATCGCCTATGTGAACGGCCGCTACGTCCGCCAGAGCGACGCTGCGGTGAACATTGAGGACCGCGGCTACCAGTTCGGCGACGGCATCTACGAGGTCGTGCACCTCTATGCCGGCCGCTACGTGGACGAGGCGCTGCACCTGGCGCGGCTCGAACGGTCCCTGGGCGAGATCCGGCTGCCCATGCCGATGTCCCGCGCCGCGCTCAGCCTGGTGCTGCGGGAAGTGGCGCGCCGCAACCGCGTGACGGAGGGGCTGCTCTACATGCAGGTCACGCGCGGCGTGGCGCGGCGCGACCATCCGTTTCCGGCCAAGCCGGTGCCGCCGGCGCTGGTGGTGACGGTCAAGCGCATCCCGCCCTACCCGACCGACATCGAGAAGTGGCAATCGGCCTGCATCACCCTTCCCGACCTGCGCTGGGCGCGGCGCGACATCAAGAGCACGAACCTGCTGCCCAACGTCCTCGCCCGCCAGGCGGCGCGCGAGCAGGGCGCGATCGAGGCGATCCTCTACGACGAGGCGACGGGGATGGTGACGGAAGGGGCGGCCACCACCTTCTGGATCGTCGATGCGCAGGGCGCCATCCGCACGCGCTTCCAGGACCAGGTGATCCTGCCCGGCTGCACCCGGGCGGCGCTGATGGCGGAACTCAAGGCCGCCGGCATCCCGTGGGACGAGCGGCCCTTCAGCCTGGAGGACCTGCGCGCGGCGCGGGAGGCCTTCATCACCTCCGCCACCTCCTTCGTCCGGCCGATCACGAAGGTGGACGGCGCGCCGGTGGGCGACGGCAAGGTGGGGCCGGTGGTGCGGCGGCTGTTCGAGCTGTTCGCCCGCCACGTGAAGGGCGATTTGCGCAACGCCGCATGAACCGCCCGGCCTGCATCCTCTGGGACTGGGACAACACGCTGGTCGATGGCTGGGCGGCGATCGAGCACGGGCTGAACGTCACCTTCCGAGACTTCGGCATGCCCGAATGGGATCGCGCAACCGTGCTCGCCCGCGTGCGCGGATCCTTGCGCGACACCTTCCCCGGCATGTTCGGCGCGCAGTGGGAGCGCGCGCGGGACGTGTTCTACGCCGCCGTCCGGTCCTGCCACCTCGACGTGCTGAACCCGATGCCGGGCGCGGAAGCGGCCATCGCGGCGGCCGGCGCGATCGGGAAGCAGGCCGTGGTCAGCAACAAGCAGGGTCCGCTGCTGCGGGCGGAAGCCGCGCATCTCGGCTGGGACAGGCACTTTGCCGCCCTCGTCGGTGCCGGGGACGCCGCGGCCGACAAGCCCGCGGCCGCGCCGATCCTGCTGGCGCTTGCGGCCTGCGGCGTGCAGCCGGGCGCGCATGTCTGGTATGTCGGCGACACCGCGCTCGACATGCAGGCGGCGCGGGCGGCGGGTTGCCTGGCGGTGCTCGTCGGCGGGGCAGGGCATGATGGCGGGATCGCCAATGCGCGGCCCGATCTTGCCTTCGACGACGCCGCGGCGCTTGCCGATGCGCTCGCCTCCCTTGCCAGAGCGGCCATGCCTGGAGGAAGGTGATGCGTCGTCCCGTGCGTGGTCCACGCCGCCGCGGGCATCGGGCCCACGCCACGACGTGATCGCCAAAGACAAGAAGGACCGACCCTCCGTGGCCGCCGAGAAGTCCCAGAACGTACAGGACGTGTTTCTCAACCACGTCCGGAAATCCAAGACCCCGGTCACCATCTTCCTGGTGAACGGCGTCAAGCTGCAGGGCATCATCACCTGGTTCGACAATTTCTCCGTGCTGCTGCGGCGCGACGGCCATACGCAGCTGGTCTACAAGCACGCGATCAGCACGGTGATGCCGGGCGCGCCGATCTCGCTGTTCGACGCCACCGCGGCGGGCCAGGCGGCGCCGGCGGGGGCGGAAGGCGCGGCGGCGCCGGCGCGCGAGGGGCGCCTGACGCTCGGGCGAGAGGTGAACCCGGTTGGGCGCGGCGACTGACCGCGGCCGTGTCGTGACGGGCCCCTCGGGCGCCGAGGGGCCGGGCGCCCCGGCCAACGATCCCGGCGCGCCGGACCGGCGCGGTGCGGGCCATGCCACCCAGCCCGGCCCGACCAAGGCCGCCGTTATCCTGCCGCATGAGCGCGGCCCGCGCAGCGAAGCCAACGTCACCCGCGCGGCGGAAGCGCGGCTGGCCGAGGCGGTGGGGCTGACCGCCTCGATCGGGCTGACCATCGTCCATACCGGCATCCACCCGCTGCGCGCGCAGCGGCCTTCGACCCTGCTCGGCGAAGGCCAGGTGGGCATGGTGAAGGAGGCGGTGGAGCGCAACGGCGTCACCGTCGTCGTCGTGGACGCGGCGCTGAGCCCGGTGCAGCAGCGCAATCTGGAACGGGCCTGGGGCTGCAAGGTCATCGACCGCACCGGCCTGATCCTGGAGATCTTCGGCGAGCGCGCCCGGACGAAGGAAGGCGCGCTGCAGGTGGAACTCGCGCATCTGGACTACCAGCGCACGCGGCTGGTGCGGTCCTGGACCCACCTGGAGCGGCAGCGCGGCGGCTTCGGCTTTCTGGGCGGCCCCGGCGAATCGCAGATCGAGCTCGACCGCCGGCTGATCACCGACCGCATCGTCCGCCTGAAGAAGGAGCTGGAGCAGGTCCGCCGCACCCGCGGCCTGCACCGCAAGGCGCGCGAGCGCGTGCCGTATCCGGTCGTCGCGCTGGTCGGCTACACGAACGCCGGCAAGTCCACGCTGTTCAACGCGCTGACCGGCGCCGGCGTCTATGCGCAGGACCAGCTCTTCGCGACGCTCGACCCGACCATGCGGGCGATCCGGCTGCCTTCGGGGCGCACCGTGATCCTGTCGGACACCGTGGGCTTCATCTCCGAACTGCCGACGCAGCTGGTGGAGGCCTTCCGCGCCACGCTCGAGGAAGTCGCCAACGCCGAGATCATCCTGCATGTCCGCGACGCCGCGCATCCCGACACCAGCGCGCAGCGCGCCGACGTGATCGGCGTGCTGACCGAGATGGCCGAAGGCGCCGACGCCGCGCTGGATGCGGGCTGGGAGGATCGCGCGGTCGAGGTGCTGAACAAGGCCGACCTGCTCGGCGGGGTGGAGGAGGTGGCGAAGTCCCCGGGTGCCGTGGCCGTCTCCGCGCTGACCGGCGACGGGCTGGACCGGCTGCGGGCGCTGCTGGACGAGCGGCTGGCGGCGGGGCTGGAGACGAAGGCCTATGTCCTCGCCCCCTCCGACGGCGCCGCCATCGCCTGGCTGCACGAGCATGGCGAGGTGCTGTCGCGCGAGGACGGGGAGGAGGCGGTGCGCATCACCGTTCGCCTGACGCCTGCCAACCGCGCCCGCTTCGAGCAGCGCCAGGCATGACCCTGCCGGCGCCGGGGCAGGTGCGCGCCGTCGCCGCGCTGCTGCGCGAGGCGTCGCGGGCCGAGATCCTGCCGCGCTTCCGCCGCCTGGCCCCCGCCGACATCCGCGCCAAGACCGGCCCGCTGGATCTGGTGACGGAGGCCGACGAAGCCGCCGAGCGACGCATCGCCGCCGCGCTGCCCGCCATCTTCCCGGGCTGCCTGGTGGTGGGGGAGGAAGGCACGGCCGCCGACCCCGCGCTGCTCGACCGGCTGGCGGAGGCCGAGCTGGCGCTGGTGGTGGACCCGGTGGACGGCACCGCGAACTTCGCCGCCGGCGTGCCGCTGTTCGGCTGCATGGCCGCGCTGTTCCACCGGGGCGAGGTGGTGGCCGGCTGGATCCACGACCCGCTCGGCGACGACACCGCCATCGCGGTGCGCGGGCAGGGCGCCTGGCTGGAAGACGCGGAGGGCAGCCGAATGCACGACCTGCGCGTGGCCGATGCCGTGCCGGTCGCGCGGATGGTCGGCGCCGTGTCCTGGATCTACTTCCCCGAGCCGGAGCGGAGCCTGCTCTGCTCCCGCCTGCCGCGTCTGGCCGCCAGCGTGATCTATCGCTGCGCCGCGCATGAATACCGGCTGCTCGCCGGCGGCGGGGCGCATCTGTCGCTCTACCGGAAGCTGATGCCCTGGGACCATGCGGCGGGCGCGCTGATCCATGCCGAGGCGGGGGGATACGCCGCCAAGCTGGACGGCACGCCGTATCGCGCCGCGGTGGATCGCGGCGGCGGGCTGCTCTGCGCGCCGGACCCCGCGAGCTGGGAGGCGCTGCGCGAGACGCTGTTCGGCGCGGCCTGACGCCGATGGCCGAGGATGACGACGAGGACGATGGCCCGCCCGGCCTGCCCCCCGGTACCCCCTTCTACATGACCCCCGCCGGCGCCGCCGCGCTGCGCGCCGAGCTGCGCGAGCTGTGGGACAAGGAACGGCCGAAGGTGGTGGAGGTGGTCTCCTGGGCCGCCGCGCTCGGCGACCGGTCGGAGAATGCCGACTACCAGTACGGCAAGCGCCGCCTGCGGGAGATCGACCGGCGCGTGCGCTTCCTGGGCAAGCGCCTGGAGCGCGTGCAGGAAGTGGACCCGGCCAGGCAGACGCAGCGCGACAAGGTGTTCTTCGGGGCGACCGTGACCTACGCCCGCCTGTCGGACGACGCCGAGGTGACGGTGACCATCGTCGGCGTGGACGAGGCGGATGCGGAGGCGGGGCGCATCTCCTGGGTGGCGCCGGTGTCCCGCGCGCTGCTCGGCGCGCGCGTCGGCGATGTGCGGAAGCTGCGGACGCCGGGCGGGGCGGAGGAGATCGAGGTGGTGGCGATCGCCTATCCGGGCGGCTGATCGGCGGCGAACAGCGCGTCGAAGGGCAGCACGAGGCCCGGCGGGTCGAGGCGGATGTCGCCGCCGGTCAGGACACGCGTCTCGATGGGGCCGTCGGGGCCGGGACGCGCGTGGTGCACCACCCGGCGCTCGCCGAGCAGCACGATGAGGAAGTGCCGCAGGCTGGGCAGGCTGAAATAGCCGGCGAGCTTCTCGGGGCGGTGGCTGCGGGGCGAGACCACCTCCACCACCACGACGGGGTCGGGGATCAGGATGGTGTCGGGCGGCAGCGGCGGGCCGCAGCGCAGCATCGCGTCGGGCTGGTAGCAATGGGTGTCGTCCACCTTGATGCCGGGCCCGTCGATGATGGACTGGCAGCGCAACCCGGCGGCGGCGGCGGCTTGGCGCAGGGCGAGGCAGGCGGCCAGCTTGCTCTCGGCGTGCACCAGCTTCTCCGGGGCCATGGCGATGACCTCGCCATCCACCAGTTCGTAGCTCATCCGCTCGTCCTGGAACGGCGCCCAGGCGAGGAATTCCTCGACATTCATCCGCCTGGGGCGGGACGCGGCCTGCGACATGGCGGTAGCCTACCACATCCTGCGCGATCCCGCCGCAAGGCTTCGCAACCCGATCCGCCCCGCCCATCATGCTCATTCGTGCCGGGCGCTGGCACCGCTCCGCCGGCGCGCCATCTTGGGCGGCGAAGCCCCGCGGAGACCCGCCATGTCCAACCTCGACGCCGCCGCGCCCGACTGCCCCGAACCGCCGCCCGGCGTGGAGCTGGTGCTGATCCCGCGCACCCACGACATCGGCGGCTTCGAGGTCCGCCGGGCGCTTCCGGCCCAGCAGCGCCAGATGGTCGGCCCCTTCATCTTCTTCGACCAGATGGGCCCGGGCGAGTTCCTGACCGGCAAGGGCGTCGATGTCCGCCCGCACCCGCATATCGGCCTGTCCACCGTGACCTACCTGTTCGAGGGCGAGATCCTGCACCGCGACAGCCTGGGCACGGAGCAGGCGATCGCGCCAGGCGACGTGAACTGGATGACCTCGGGGCGCGGCATCTCCCATTCGGAACGCACGGCGGCGCAGCGCCGCGCCGGGCCGCACCGGCTGTCCGGCATTCAGTCCTGGGTGGCGCTGCCCAAGGCGCATGAGGAGACGGCGCCGGCCTTCGTGCATCACCCCAGCGCGACGCTGCCGGTGCTGGAGGATGGCGGGGTGCGGCTGCGGCTGATCGCCGGCACGGGCTGGGGCGCGCAGGCGCCGGTGCAGACGCTGTCCGAGCTGTTCTATGCCGACGCCGTGTTGGCGCCCGGCGCCGGCCTGCCGATGCCGGACGGGCAGGAGGAGCGCGGCGCCTTTGTCATGGACGGCGAGGTGGAGGTCGCGGGCGTGCGGTTCGAGGCCGGGCGGATGCTGGTGTTCCGGGCCGGCGACCGGGTGTCGCTGAAGGCCGGGCCGAAGGGCGCGCGGCTGCTGCTGCTGGGCGGCGCCGCGATGGACGGGCCGCGCTACCTGTTCTGGAACTTCGTCGCGAGTTCGCGCGAGCGGATCGAGGAGGCGAAGGCGGCCTGGGCGCGGGACCGCATGGGCCTCGTGGTGCCTGGCGACGAGCAGGAGTGGATCCCGCTGCCCGAGCGGAAGGTCGTGCGGGCGGCGGAGGGGACGCCGACGAGCTGAGCCGGCGCGACGTGGTGCCGCGTCGCGTAAAAGCCGGTCGGTCTCCAATCCGGCGCGTCGCGCCCCACCCTCACCCCGACCCTCTCCCGCCCGGGCGGGAGAGGGAGATCCTGTCGGCGCCGAAGTGTGCGCGGCTGCCCGGGTTGCCTCCCGGGCAGGTGGCGCCACGGCCCCCGTCAGCCCGCATCCAGCTTGGCCAGCGTCGGGTCGTGCCCGAACAGGTCCAGCAGCAGCAACGCCGCGCGCCCGCGCGGGCCGGACAGGTCCGGGTCGCGGTCCAGCAGAAGCTGCGCGTCGCGGTGGGCGATGTGGGTCAGGCGGTCGAACTCGTCCGGGTCCTCGCGCGGGTCGAGCAGGCGGCCGCCGGGCATGCCGGATTGGCGGTCGCGCAGCACGTCGCCGCCGCCGCGGGTGCGCAAATCCTCCTCGGCGATCAGGAAGCCGTCCTCGGTGTCGCGCAGGACCAGCAGGCGGGTCTTCTCGCCCTCCGTCAGCCCGTCCGAATGCACCAGCAGGCAGGAGGAGGGCTTCGATCCCCGCCCGACTCGGCCGCGCAGCTGGTGCAGGGCAGCGAGGCCGAAGCGCTCGGCCTGCTCGATCAGCATGATGGTGGCTTCGGGGACATCCACGCCGACCTCGACCACGGTGGTCGCGACCAGCAGCCTGGTGCGGCCGGCGGCGAAATCGGCCAGCGCGCCCTCGCGCACGGCCAGGTCCTGCAGGCCGTGCGCCATCCCGACCTGGCCGGGGAAGCGGCCAGACAGCTCGGCGAAGCGGTCCTCCGCCGCGACGCTGTCATCGGCCTCGCCGCCGGAGATGGCGCGCACCACCCAATAGGCGCGTTCGCCGCGCGCCAGCGCCTCGCCGAGCCGCGCCACGATCTCGGGCAGCCGGTCCTGGCTGACCACGCGCGTCGTGATGGGCTGGCGCCCCGCCGGTTTCCCCTCCAGGCGGGAGACCGCCATCTCACCCCATTGCGTCAGCAGCAGCGTGCGCGGGATGGGGGTCGCGGTCATCACCAGCATGTCGGCGTCGCGGCCCTTGTTGGCCAGCATCAGCCGCTGGCCGACGCCGAAGCGGTGCTGTTCGTCCACCACGGCGAGGCCCAGGTCGCGGAAGGCCACCGCGTCCTGGAACAGCGCATGGGTGCCGACGACGATGCCGACCGAGCCATCCGCCAGGCCGCGCAGCACCCGCTTGCGCTCCGCGCCCTTCACGCTGCCGGTCAGCAGTTCCACCCGCACGCCGGCGGGCAGACACAGCTTGGCCAGGGTCCGCAGGTGTTGGCGCGCCAGCAGCTCGGTCGGCGCCATCAGGGCGGCCTGCGCGCCCGACTCGACCGCCCGCAGCATGGCCAGCACCGCGACCAGCGTCTTGCCCGCGCCGACATCGCCCTGCAGCAGCCGCAGCATGCGCCGCGGCGCGCCCATGTCGGCGCCGATCTCGGCCAGCGCGCCCTGCTGGCCCGGCGTCAGGGCATGGCCGAACTGCGCCAGTGCCTTCGCCTGCTTCTCCCCGGTGCCGGGCAGCGCGCGGCCGGGGCGGCTGCGCTGGCGGCGGCGCACCAGCGCGACCGCGACCTGGGCGGCCAGCAGCTCGTCATAGGCCAGCCGCCGGCGCGCCTCGGCGGGCAGGGGGCCGGCGGGGCGTTGCAGGGCGCGGATGGCGGCGTCGAAGGCGGGCCAGGATTCGCGGAGCAGCAGGGGGCCGTCCGCCCATTCGGGCAGCGGGCGCAGCTTGGCGAGCGCGGTTTCCAGCGCCGCGTTCAGCCGCTTCGGCGTCAGGTCGCGGACCAGCGGCCAGACCGGCTCGACCAGCGGCAGCGCCTCCGCCCGGTCGGCCGAAAGCGGGTTCAGCATCGCCCAGCCGCGGCTGCCCTCGGCCAGCACGCGGCCCGCCAGGAGGCGCCGCGTGCCCGGCGGCAGCAGCTTCTGGATCCAGGGCAGCCGCCCATTCATGTAGCGGATGGTCAGCGGCCAGCCGCCGGCGGTGGCCTTCACCTCGACATAGGGGCGGCCGGTGGCACGCGCCCGCATCGCGCGCAGGGAGGCGACCTCCGCTTCCAGGATGCAGTCCTGGTCGGGCGGCGCGTCCTCGGGGCTCGACACGAGGCGGCGGATCACCACGCGTTCGGGCAGATGCAGCAGCAGGTCCAGCACCCGGGCGCCGCCGGTCGCCTCGGCCAGGAGCTTCGCCAGCGTCGGGCCGACGCCGTCCAGGCTCTCCAGCGGCGCCAGCAACTCGGCGTGAGGCCCCGCGATCGGCGGGGCGGCGCTTTGCGTCACAAGCTGTCCCCGGCTCGGGCTGACACGATTTCCATGCGCCTCTATATGGCAGGGACGCCGACATGCCCGAAGACACCGAACACCTCTCCCCGCGCCGCAAGCGCCTTCTCTTTCGTGCCTGGCACCGCGGCACCAAGGAGACCGACCTGATGGTGGGCGGCTTCGTCGCGCGCCACATCGCTGGTTTCACCGAGGCCGAGCTGGACGAGGTGGAGGCGGTGCTGGAACTGCCCGACGTCGATCTCGCCGACTGGCTCTCCGGGCGCAGGCCGGTGCCGCCGGAGGTCGAGACGCCGATGCTGGCCCGCATGGCCGCCGAATGCGCGGGCCCCGGCGCCGGCCGTCCGCAATGGTTCCGCGCGTGAGCCTGGGTCTCGCCGTCCACGGCGCGCCCGAAGGCTTCGATGCGCTGCTGCTGTCCCGCCGCCGCGCCGAGACGCGCGGCGCCGTGCTGCATGTCTGCCGCGACGACGCCCGCATGGCCCGGATGGCGGAGGCGCTGTCCTTCTTCGCGCCGAACTTCGAGGTGCTGCGCTTCCCCGCCTGGGACTGCCTGCCCTATGACCGCGTCTCGCCCAACCCGGAGATCGTGGCCGAGCGCGTCGCCACCCTGACGCGGCTGGCCGAGCCCGGGGGCGCGCCGCGCATCCTGCTGGCCACGGTCAATGCGCTGGTGCAGAAGGTGCCGCCCCGCGCGGCGTTTTCCGGCGCCACGCTGTCGCTGAAGCGCGGCGGGCGGCAGGACCCGCAGAAGCTCGCGGAATTCCTGGAAGCCAATGGCTACCACCGCACCGGCACCGTCATGGAGCATGGCGAGTATTCGGTGCGCGGCGGCATCGTGGACCTCTACCCGGCCGGCGAGCCCGACCCCGTGCGGCTCGACCTGTTCGGCGACGAGATCGAGGATCTGCGCCGCTTCGACACCGCGACCCAGCGCAGCGGCGAACGGGTCGAGAGACTGACGCTGCGGCCGGTGGGCGAGATGTTCCTCGATCCCGCCAGCATCAGCCGCTTCCGCACCGGCTACCGCGATTTGTTCGGCCCGGCGGCGGCGGAAGACCCGCTCTATGTCTCGATCTCGGCGGGCCGCAAGCATCCGGGGATGGAGCACTGGGCGGGGCTGTTCCACGAAAAGATGGAGACGCTGCTCGACCACCTGGGCGGCGACGTCACCGTCAGCTTCGACAACCAGTCGGAGGAGGCGCTGTCGGTGCGCCTCGAGATGGTGGTCGATCACTACGAAGCCCGCCGCGCCCCGGCCCGCGACGGGGAACTGCCCTATCGCCCGGCGCCGCCGGCGAGCCTCTATCTCGACCTCGACGAATGGGCCGGGATGCTGGAATCCGCGCGGGTCTTCCGCTTCATCCCCTTCGCGCCGCCGGAGGAGGAGGGCGTGCTGGATGCCGGCGGCCGGCCGGGTCGGCTGTTCACCGATGTCCGCGCGGAAGGCCGCAACGTCTTCGCCGCCTTCGGCGAGCACGCGAAGGCGATGGCCGCGCGCGGCCACCGGCCGCTGCTCTGCGCCTGGACGCGCGGATCGCGCGAGCGGCTGGCGAACCTGCTGCGCGAGAACGGCGTCGCCTGCGAGCCGGTCGAGGATTTCCTGCAGCTGGGGCGGCTGCCGGTCGGCGTGGTGGGCCTCGGCGTCTTCGGCCTGGAACGCGGCTTCGTCGCGCCGGGCGGCACGCAGGGCGAGGCTTCGGACGGCGTCGTCGCGACCGGCGAGCAGGACCTGCTCGGCGAACGCATCGCGCGTCCGCCCCGCAAGCGGCGCCGCGCCGACCAGTTCATCGCCGATGCCACCGAGATCGCACAGGGCGACTTGGTGGTGCACCAGGACCACGGCATCGGCCGCTACGACGGGCTGGAGACGATCGAGGTCTCGGGCGCGCCGCATGAATGCCTGCGCCTTGTTTATGACGGCGGCGACAAGCTGTTCCTGCCGGTCGAGAACATCGAGGTGCTGTCGCGCTTCGGCTCCGAACAGGCCGGCGTCGCGCTCGACAAGCTCGGCGGCGGGTCCTGGCAGGCGCGCAAGGCCAAGGCCAAGTCGCGCATCGCCGACATGGCGGCAGCCCTGATCCGCGTCGCAGCCGAACGCGCGACGCGCCAGGCGGTCGCCGCCATCCCGCCCGAGGGCGCCTGGGACGAGTTCTGCGCCCGCTTCCCCTTCGCCGAGACCGACGACCAGCAGCGTGCCATCGCCGACGTGCTGGAAGACCTCTCGGCGGGCCGCCCGATGGACCGGCTGGTCTGCGGCGATGTCGGCTTCGGCAAGACCGAGGTGGCGCTGCGCGCCGCCTTCTGCGTGGCGATGAGCGGGTCGCAGGTGGCCGTCGTCGTCCCCACCACGCTGCTGTCGCGCCAGCATTTCCGCACCTTCTCCGCCCGCTTCGAAGGCTTGCCGATCCGCGTGGCCCAGCTGTCGCGCATGGTCACCGCGAAGGAAGCGCAAGCCGTGCGCGACGGGCTGAAGGACGGCACGATCAACATCGTCGTCGGCACCCATGCGCTGCTGGCCAAGGGCGTGGAATTCGCCGATCTGGGCCTGGTCATCGTGGACGAGGAGCAGCATTTCGGCGTGGCGCACAAGGAACGCCTGAAGCAGTTCAAGGCGGACGTGCACGTGCTGACGCTGACCGCGACGCCGATCCCGCGCACGCTGCAGCTGGCGCTGACCGGCGTGCGGGAGATGAGCGTCATCGCAACCCCGCCTGTCGATCGCCTGGCGGTGCGCACCTTCATCATGCCCTGGGACGGCGTGGTGATCCGCGAGGCCATCCAGCGCGAACGCTTCCGCGGCGGCCAGGTGTTCTGCGTGGTCCCCCGCCTGGAAGACCTGCCCAAGGTGCGCGAGCGCCTGGCGGAGATCGTGCCGGAAGCCCGGGTGACCGAGGCGCATGGCCGCCTGTCGCCGACCGACCTCGAACGCGTGATGACCGAGTTCGGCGAGCAGAAGCACGACATCCTGCTGTCCACGAACATCGTCGAGAGCGGGCTCGACATGCCGGCGGTGAACACGCTGCTGATCCACCGCGCCGACATGTTCGGCCTGGCGCAGCTCTACCAGCTGCGCGGCCGCGTCGGGCGCGGCAAGCAGCGAGGCTACGCCTATCTCACCTGGCCGCAGACGCACCGGCTTTCCGCCGCGGCCGAGAAGCGGCTGGAGGTGATGCAGACGCTCGACAACCTCGGCGCCGGCTTCACGCTGGCCTCCCACGACCTGGATATCCGCGGCGCCGGCAACCTGCTGGGCGACGAGCAGTCCGGCCATATCCGCGAAGTCGGCATCGAGCTCTACCAGCAGATGCTGGAGGAGGCGGTGAACGCGGTGAAGTCGGGCGGCGCGCGCGATGCCGCCGACGACCGCGACTGGACCCCGCAGATCAACCTCGGCCTGCCGGTGATGCTGCCCGAGGCCTATGTGCGCGACCTGCCCGTCCGCCTCGGCCTCTATCGCCGCATCGGCGGCTTGCAGACGGAGGCGGAGATCGAGGCGATGGCCGCCGAACTCGCCGACCGCTTCGGCCCGCTGCCGGCGGAGGCGGAGACGCTGCTGCAGGTGGTCTTCCTGAAGTCGCTCTGCCGCCTCTCGGGCGTCGAGAAGCTGGATGTCGGCCCGAAGGGCATCGTGCTCGGCTTCCGCGCCAACCGCTTCGCCAACCCGGGCGGGCTGGTGCAATGGGTGGCGGGGCAGGGGGGGCCAGGGGGAAACCACGTGAAGCTGCGCCCCGACCACAAGCTCGCCTTCGCGCAGGAGATGCCCTACGAGGCGCGGATCCGCGAAGCCCGCAAGCTGCTGACCGCGCTGGCCGAGGTCGCCGCCGGCCGGGTGCCCGAGGCGCCGAGGGCGCCACCGCCCGCAGCCGGCAAGCCGGCAGCCGCCAAGCCCGGCCTGGCAGCGGCGAAGAAGAGCGTGTTCCGCCCTGCCAGCCTGCCGCCAGCGCCGAAAGGCGGCGCGACCAGCAAGCCGATCCCGCTGCCGGGGCGCTGGAAGCGCTGAGCACCTCCGCGCCCCGGCGCCGGCGTCAGGACAGCGGCACGATCAGCCCCCAGTCGCGATCGCCGCAGCACAGCAGCCCGGCATCCTCGAAGCGGTGCGGGCCTTCGCCCACCCGGTCATAGGCGCCGAAGGTGTCGTGCGGGTGGACCTCGACCTGCGCCTGGGTCAGCAGCGCGTTCAGCACCAGCACCGCGCCCAGCTCGTCCAGGTGGTGCGCGCCGCCATTCCGACCCTGGTCGGAATAGAGGCGGATGCGCGTGTCGTCGGCGGCGCCGTCGCCATCGGCATCCACCCCCGCGATCACCTGCGCGCGCACCGTATGCCCCATGATCTCGATGCGGTCGCCGGCGGCCCAGTCGAAGTCGGTGATCACATCCGTGCCGATGCCGTCCACCCAATGGTCGTGCCAGCCGTCGTTCTCGCCGGTCACGCCGTTCCAGTCGATGCGGCCGGTCCAGTCGGCATGCGCCTCGACGATGTCGTAGGGGGCGTTCACCACCACCTCGAACATGAAGAGATCGGCGCCGAGGCCGCCGGTCAGCGTGTCGTTGGCAGCGAAGTTGTCGTCGAAGGTCCGCGGCGTGGAAGGCGAGCCGGCCACCACCGGCTCCCCGGCGTCGGAACGAGAGACGATCTCGTCATTCCCCGCGCCGCCATCCAGCCGGTCGGCGCCGAAGCCGCCGGCCAGCAGGTCGTCGCCATCGCCGCCATCGACGCTGTCGTTGCCGGCGCCGCCCCAGAGCACGTCGTCGCCGCCGGCGCCCGTGACGCTGTCATTGCCCTCGTTGCCCGCCACGCTGTCGTCGTTCCGCCCGCCATCCACGCGGTCGTGGCCCGCGCCGCCGAAGACCTGGTCGTCGCCGACGCCGCCCGTCAGCTCGTCATTGCCGGCGCCGCCGGACAGCTTGTCGTCGTCGCCGCCGCCATCCAGGCTGTCATTGGCGGCGCCGCCCAGCAGCAGGTCGTCGCCATTGTCGCCGAACAGCCGGTCCGCGCCCTCGCCGCCATCCAGGATGTCGTCGCCCTCGCCGCCGCGCGCGGTGTCGCCGCCGCCGCCGCCGAACAGGCTGTCCTCGTCGCGCGTGCCGAGCTGCGAATCCGCCCCTGCCCCGCCTTGGCGGAACGCGCCGGGCAGGTCGTGGGAGAAGCGCCAATCCCGGTTGTCGTCCTCGGTGCGGCCGGCATCCTCGAAGCGGTGCGGGCCCTCGCCCAGGCTGTCATAGGCGCCGTAGTTCTCATGCGGATGCACCATCACCTGCGCCGCGGTCAGCGAGGCGTTCAGCACCAGGATGGCGCCGAGCTCGTCCATGTGGTGCGCGCCGCCATTCGCCCCCTGGTCGGAGTAGAGCCGGATCCGCGTGTCGTCCGCCGCGCCGTCGCCATCGGCATCGACGCCCGCGATCACCTGCGCCTTGACGGTATGCCCCGCGATCTCGATGCGGTCGCCGGCGGCCCAGTTGAAGTCGGTGATCACGTCGGTGCCGATGCCGTCCAGCCAATGGTCGTGCAGCCCGTCATTCTCGCCGGTGACGCCGGGCCACCAGATGCGGCCCTCGGTGCTGGCGTAGGCTTCCGCGACATCCTCGGGGGCGTTCAGCACCAGCTCCCAGCGGAACAGGTCGGCGCCGGAGCCGCCGGTCAGCGTGTCGTCGGCGGCGAAGCTGTCGTTGGTCACGCGCGGCTCGCCCGGCGCCTGGGCGATCTCCGGCTCGCCGGCGTCGGAGCGGGAAAGCAGAAGGTCGTTGCCCATGCCGCCGCGCAGCAGGTCTTCGCCGAAGCCGCCGGCCAGGAAATCCTCGCCGTCATTGCCGTCGACCGTGTCGTTGCCGGCGCCGCCCCACACGGCGTCGTCGCCGCTCGCGCCCCGCAGCGAATCATGGCCGTCATTGCCGGCGATGCTGTCGTGGTTGCGACCGCCATCCACCGTGTCGTTCCCGACCCCACCGAAGGCGAGGTCGTCGCCGACGCCGGCGGCGAGGGAATCATCCCCTTCCTCGCCATGCAGCCGGTCGTCATCGGCGCCGCCGCTGATCGAATCATGGCCGGCGCCGCCGAACAGCAGGTCGTTGCCGTTCATGCCGAGCAGCGTGTCGTTGCCGGCGCCGCCGAGCAGGCTGTCGTTGCCGAAATTGCCGTTGAGGCGGTCATCGCCGCCGGCGCCGAGGATCAGGTCGTCCTCCAGCAGGCCGCGCAGGGTTTCTGCCGCGTCGAGACCCTGGAACTGCATCTGGAACTTGCGGAAGCGCATGGCCTTGTCCGTCCTTGGCAGAACCGGTGTGGTTCGCCCGGGGATCTCAACCTCCGCGTGCAGAATCCGCACGTATCCAGTTGCTGCGCGAGAGATATCGTTTGGATAAGCCGCTTTGGGTTGCAGGGCGGCAATGTCGAGGCCAGGCTGTCGCGGAATGCCCGCGGCGCGGCGGGCCGGCGGCCGCGGCGCGTCCCTTCCGCCGGTGCCCCGACTCGCCCGCCGGGCGGCCCGGGCAGCTTCCGGCACGCTGGACGCGCCGGCGCCCGGCGGTCAGCCGGCGCGACCCTTCACCCTTCGACCAGCGCCACATCCAGCAGGCGTTCCAGCACCTCCGGCTCCTGCGCGCCGGCGATGGCGTGGCGGCCCTGCACGACGAAGCAGGGCACGCCGTTGATGCCGAGCCGATGCGCGCGGAGGTTGTCGGCATGCACCGACTCCGCCTCCTGCGGGCCGCCCAGCACGCGCTTCGCATGCATCCCGTCGAGGCCCAGCGCCTCCGCCACCGAGACCAGCACGGAAAGGTCGCCGATATCGGCGCCGTCCCGGAAATAGGCCTCGAACAGCGCCTGCACGGCGGCATCTGCCGCGCCATGCCGGGCCGCCAGCCGCACCAGCCGGTGCGCGTCGACCGAGGGCGGCACGCGGCGGATGCGGTCGAAGTTGAAGCGCAGCCCTTCCGCCCGCCCGAGCTCGGCGATGGTGCCGTGCAGGCGCCGCGCCCGGTCCTCGCCGCCGAACTTGCGCAGCAGGTAGTCGTGGCGCGGCACGCCGCCCGGCGCGATGTCCGGGTTCAGCAGGAAGGGCCGCCAGGCGATGTCCGAGCCGATGTCGGGCCGCGACGCCAGGGTGCGCCGCAACCTGTGCGTGCCGAGGTAGCACCAGGGGCAGACCAGGTCGAAGACGACCTCGATCTGCAGCCGGGCGCGGGGCGGGGCGAGGATGTTCACGGGGCGAGGATAGCACCGGCCGCGCGGGGCGGGCAGCCTTCGCTCATGCCGCCGGGCCCGGGCCGGCCTCGGCGGCCGCGGCGATCATGGTCGCGGCGAGCACGCCATAGGCGGCCGCCCAGGCGCCGATGACCTCCTCCGTCGCGGCCTCGCCGAGGCCGGCGCGCAGCGTGTCCAGCAGCGCGGCGCCCACCGTGTCGTAATGAGGGGGCTGCACGCCATAGCCGGCATGGCGGCGGCCGAGATCGGCCACCGCCGGCAGCAGCGCCTCCGGCCGGCGGAGGTTGGCGACGACATGGCCGAGGGCGGCCATCAGCTTGTGCCCCTGCGCCTGCATGTCGGCCTGCGCGAACAGCGGGCGCAGCGCCGGGTCGCGCTCGAACAGCCTGGCGTAGAAGATGCCGGCCGCCGGTTCGGCGATGGGCACGACGAGGCGGAAGCTGTCCTCGACGAGGGCGGTCTGTTCGGGCGTCATGGCGATGTCCCCTTGCGCGCCGGCAAGCATACCTGCGGGACGTTCCGGCCGTGTGTCTTTTCGCGCGCGTGCCTGTCGCGCCCGTTCCGCGGCGCGGCGGCTACCAGCGCGGCAGAGGGTCGTAGGGGACGATCCTGGGCGCGGGCTCAATGGCGGCGCGCACCACGACCGCGGCCCCGCCCGCCGCCGCGGCGACGGTCAGGACGAGCAGCGCGAGCAGCCGCAGGCCGCGACGTGTCCTGGGGGTGGAAGAGGGCGGCGCCGTCATGATCGTTTCCAATAGACCAACACGGCCCGGCTGCGAAGATGGGTTGTGAAGCTCTGCCTGCCGCGCAACCGTGGTGTTGCAGGATCGCGACGGCGAAGCCGGGTGGCTGTGGGTGGGGGGCGACGCTCCCGCAGAGGATCGCCAGGCGGCCCGGTCTTGGCATCTCCGGCGCGTACCTGAAGCCATGCGGCCGGCTTGCTGTCCAGATGCACGTCCGACCACCGCTGCGCCAGCGCCTCGCCCAGCCGCAGGCCGGTCCAGAACATGACCTCGACGAGGTCCGCCGTGGTGCGGGAGCCCTCGGCCTTACGGAGCAGGGCGGCGGTGGCCTTGATCTCCTCCGGGGAGAGGATCGTCTCGCGCCCCGGGTTCTCCTTGTTCCGCTTCGGGAAGCGCGGCGGCTGCCACTCCCCGCCCGAGGCGTCCGAGACGGCGCGCATCAAGGCCCCGAGGGTGCTGACCTTGCGGTTGATGGTCGGCCCGTCGTTGCCGCGCGCGGACAGGTCAGCCTGCCACTCCATGATCCGCCGGGTGGTGATCGTCTCGACCACCGTGTCGGCGCCCAGGTCGGCCAGGACCAGGCGGGCGCGGGCCTGCGCCTTGGCGAGCGCCTTCGGCTTGCTCTCGGCCCAGCGGGTGCGGGCGGTGAGGGACAGGGCGGCCTCCAGGGTGATCCCTTTGGGCGCCTCGGGTGCCGGCGTCCCGTCCACTGCGGGCGGTCGTTTGCCCGCCTGGAGGGCGGCCAGGGCGGTATCGTGCCAGTCCTGGGCAAGCTCCCTCGTGGGGAAGGATTGGGCGTGGCGCTGGCCCCGGAAGGACACCCGGGCCAGCCACGACGACCCTCGCGGGGTCACGCTCATCTCAGCCTTCGATGTGCTTGGCGGCTCGGGCGACCAGCGCCCGGCCCTTGGGGGTCAACCGCACGAGCTTCTGCCGGCGGTCCTGGGGGTTCTCCCACGACTCCAGCAGGCCGAGGCCCTCGGTCACTTGACCCGCCCCGTTGCGGTAGCCGGTAGTCCCGAGAACCCCGACGTTGCGGGACATGGCGCTGCTCCCAACGCCAATGTCGCGCTGTAGGTCGGCCATCGTGACCTCCCCTTCCGCCGCAACGGTCAGCAGGACGAGGAGGGTCTGCGCCTCAACTTCCTTGTTGATCCCATCACGCAGGGCGTTGATCGCCGCCCTCAGGCTCCCGGCGGTCGCGTTCGCCGCCATCAGTCCATCCTCCTTGCTGCGGCATCCATTTCAGGATGCACTCCCACCCGAGCCACCACACCCAGGAGGACTTGCCGACCGGGTCGCCGCCAACAGCGCCCTTGGGGAGCAAGTCCCCTGTGAAGGGATAGTTACGCTGAAGGGAAACTTCAAGTCGTCCAATCTTGAAGAACATGGAATGACCTCTGCGGCATCCTGCCGCCTGCTGGAGGCTTCCTGGGCACAACCGCCCGGGGAGGAGCGTAGAGTCCCACACCAGCCCCAGGTTGCGACAGGCTGGTATACGAAATGACCTGCTGGAATCGATCAGTTGTGCGGTTGTGCGGCTTCTCTGCCACAGTCTGCGAAGATCGCCAGCACGCCACTAAGGCGGCGGTGCGGCGGTAGGGTGGTGGCGGCCGGGCAACCAAGGCGCGAGCCCTGGAAGTCGCACCCCCGCCGCCTGCTCCCCAAGGAGCAACCCCAGGCTACCCTGACGGGCTGGCCCTTG
Source organism: Acetobacteraceae bacterium (assembly GCA_027487675.1). Taxonomy (GTDB): domain Bacteria; phylum Pseudomonadota; class Alphaproteobacteria; order Acetobacterales; family Acetobacteraceae; genus Falsiroseomonas. The sequence continues at coordinate 60,835 of JAIYDD010000042.1, forward strand.
CCATGCCCCCCGGCCGCCCGAAGGCGCACCGGGAGGCGGACGCAAGGGTTAGGCGCCGAGGCGGATCAGCGTCTCGTTCAGCCAGGGCGCCGGGTAGCAGCGGGCCTTGTCGAAGCCCTTGGCCTGCTCGGCCTTGCTGCTCTCGACCCACAGCTTCGGGATGGCCCGGTTGGGCGAGGGGCTCGACGCAGGCCAGCAGCATCCGGCTGCCGTAGCTCGTCTCGTCCTCGCGGCCAGCCTGCCGGGCGGCCTCGACCTGTTCCCGATACCGGGCGACCCCGGCAGTCAGCATCTCCTCCTCCAGCAGCTTCTGCCGCTGGATGTCCTCGGGAGTGATCGGCATAGGTGCCTCCTTGATGTCCCCTTGAGGGGACCCTTCGGCGGGAGCCTGTGGGATGGTAAGGGAAAACCCCCCCCCTTGGCCCTGGCCTGCTGGGATTGTCCCCTTGAGAAAGCGGCCGCCACGAACGACAACGGGCCGCGCGCTTGGCGGCCGGCTGATGTGGCTCCGACGAGGGGAAGCTCCCCTAGGGCTCTAGCTGGAAAACCCTAGGTAAATCAGGCGGATGGGGTGGGATTCGAACCCACGAGGGGGGAAACCCCTGACGGTTTTCAAGACCGCTGCCTTAAACCGCTCGGCCACCCATCCTGGCGCTGCGCGATCTGGCGGCGCGCGCGCGGCCATGTCAATGCGCACGCAAGGCCCGACCCCGGCGGCCTTGTTGCGCCGCACCCGCCCGCCGTGGCATCCACCGCGCATGAGCCTCAGCCGTCGATTCCTCCTCGGCGTGACGCTGCTTGCCCTGCCCGGCGCGGCGCGGGCGGCAAGCCAGACCTTCGACGCCTTCCTGGACGGCGTGCGGGCCGAAGCCCGCCGCGGCGGCGTCTCGGCCGCCACGCTCTCGCGCGCGCTGTCGGGCATCCGCCCGAACGACCGCGTGCTGGAACTCGACCGCCGCCAGCCGGAATTCACCCAGAGCTGGGCGCAGTACCGTGACGCCCGCCTGTCCCAGGGCCGCATCGATGCCGGCCGCCGCGCCTTCGCCGACAACCGCGCGACGCTGGAGGGCGTGCAGGCGCGCTTCCGCGTCCCCGCCCGCATCGTCGTCGCCATCTGGGGCATCGAGACCAATTATGGCGGCTTCACCGGCAACTTCTCCGTCATCGAAAGCCTGGCGACGCTGGCCTGGGATGGCCGCCGCAGCGCCTATTTCCGCGCCGAGCTGCTGGCCGCGCTGAAGATCCTGGATGGCGGGCATGTCGCGGCGGAACGCATGCGCGGCTCCTGGGCCGGTGCGATGGGCCACCCGCAATTCATGCCCTCCAACTTCGAGCGCCTGGCGGTGGACATGGATGGCGACGGCAGGCGGGACATCTGGGACAGCCGGGCGGATGCGCTCGGCTCCATCGCCAACTACCTCGCCCGCAGCGGCTGGCGGGAGGAGGAGCTGTGGGGCAGGGAGGTCGCGCTCCCCCCCGGCTTCAACCCCGAGGATGCACGGCGGGAGAACACCCGCCCGCTGCGCGACTGGGCGCGGATGGGCGTGCGCCGCGCCGATGGCCAGCCGCTGCCGGCGGCCGAGATCGAGGCGGCGATCCTGCTGCCGGGCGGGGCCGGCGGGCAGGCCTTCGCCGTCTATCACAACTTCAACGTGATCCGGCGCTACAACCCGTCCAACTTCTACGCGCTGTCCGTCGGCCTGCTCTCCGATCGCGTGGCCTGATGCGTCGCCCGCTGCTTCGCGCTGGCGCGCCCTTGGTGCTGCTCGCCCTGGTCCTCGCCGGCTGCGCGCCGCAGGCCCCCCGCCCGCAGCCGCAGCCGCGCTACCTGGTGGGCGAGCCCTACCAGATGGGCGGCAGCTGGTCCTACCCGCGGGAGGATTTCGGCCTGGTCGAGACCGGCCTCGCCGCCGTCGCGGCGGATGCCCGCGCCGGCCGCCGCACCGCCAATGGCGAGGTGCACGACCCCGCCTGGCTGACCGCCGCGCATCGCACCCTGCAGCTTCCCGCCGTGCTGCGCGTGACCAACCTCGAGAACGGGTTGCAACTCGACGTGCGGGCGAACGACCGCGGCCCGGCCAGCCCCGGCCGGGTGGTGGAGCTGTCGCGCCGTGCGGCGGAACTGCTCGGCATCCGCCCCGGCGGGACCGCGCAGGTGCGGATCGCGGTGGTGGCGGATGCCAGCCAGGCGCTGGCCGCCGCCCTGCCGAACCCCGAGGCCCCGCGGCTGGCGGTGGCGACCGCTCCGGTGGGCGCGATCGGGCGGGAAGATTTGGCACCGCCACCCGGCGCCGTGCAGGCCGCCCGCGTGCGTGAAGCCCGCGCCCTGCCGCGCCCGCCGGGCGGGGCCTCCGACGGCGCCGCGATCCCCGTGCAGGTGCCAGACCGCTTGCCCGAGCAGGTGACGCGCGGCTGGGCGCAGCCCGGTCGGCTCTTCGTCGAGACCGCCACCTTCTCCCGCCGCGACATGGCGGAGCGGCAAGCGGCGCGCATCGGCGCCCGGGTGGAGGCGATCGGCCCGCGGGCGCGCCAGAGCTTCCGGGTGCGGATCGGGCCGCTGAATACTGTCGCGGAGGCCGACCGGGCGCTTGAGAACACCCGCCGCGCCGGCGTATCCGACGCCAGGATCATCGTGGACTGACCGCGAGTCGGCGGCGTCGCGCCGCTTGCCGCGGATCGGGGGGCGGCCGCGCGGGCGCCCGGGGGGGGCAGCATGCGCCGTCGTGACATCATGGGGGCCGCGGCCGGCATCGCGGGTGGGCTGCACGCCCTGCCCGCAGCCGCGCAGCAGCGCCCGGCCCAGCCGCCGGCGCGCCCCGCCCAGCCGCGCACCCCGCCGCCGCCGCCCTCCATCCCCGCCAATTCCCCGCTCGGCCCGGTGGATACCCAGGCGCGCCAGGCGATCATGATCGACTTCGAGACCGGCGCCGTGCTGCTGGAGAAGGCGCAGGACGAGCGGATGCCGCCTTCGTCCATGTCGAAGCTGATGACGATGTATGTCGTCTTCGACCTGCTGAAGGCGGGCCGCCTGCGCCTCGACCAGACAATGCCGGTCAGCGAGCGCGCCTGGCGCATGGGCGGGTCCAAGATGTTCGTCCAGGTCGGCGCCCAGGTCAGCGTCGAGAACCTGGCGCGCGGCGTGATCGTGCAGTCGGGCAACGACGCCTGCATCGTGCTGGCCGAGGGGATCAGCGGCAGCGAGCAGCAATTCGCCGAGCTGATGAACGAGACCGGCCGCCGCATCGGCCTGCGCGCCAGCAATTTCCGAAACTCGACCGGCTGGCCCGACCCGGAACACCGCATGACGGCGCGCGACCTGGCGGTGCTGGCGCGGCGGATCATCCTCGACCACCCGGAATACTACCGATTCTACAACGAACGCAGCTTCCGCTGGAACGACATCACGCAGGAGAACCGCAACCCGACGCTGGCCCGCGTGCCCGGCGCGGACGGGCTGAAGACCGGCCACACCGAGGAAGCCGGCTTCGGCCTGACGGCGAGCGCCATCCGCGGCGGGCGGCGGCTGATCCTGGTGGTCAACGGCCTGCCGTCGATGCGCGTGCGCGCGGAGGAGAGCGAGCGGCTGCTGGAATGGGGCTTCCGCGAATTCGAGAACGTGGTGCTGTTCCGCGCCGCCGACACGGTGGAGGAGGTGCCGGTCTATCTGGGCGAGCGGCCGACGGTGCCGCTGGTCGCCGGCCGCGACCTGGTGCTGACGCTGCCGCGGCAATGGCGGCGCAACCTGCAGGCCCGCGTGCGCTACGACGCGCCGGTGCCGGCGCCGGTGGCGCGCGGGCAGGAACTCGGGCGGCTGGTGGTCTCCGGCCAGGGCGTGCCGGACATGGAGGTGCCGCTGATCGCGGGTGCCGATGTGGACCGGCTCGGCCTGCTGCCGCGCATCCCGGCGGTGATCGGGCGCTGGTTCGGCAGCTGAGGGCGCATTAGGCTGCCGGCATGAGCGACAACCTCGTCCTCGACCTGCTGCGCGCCATCCGCTCGGACATCGCCGACCTGCGGGAGGATGTGCGCGAGGTGCGGGACCGGATGACGGCCGTCGAGCTCGGCCTCGCGGCGGTGCGGCGCGAACTCGCCCACCTGGCGGAGGCGGACGCGCACATGTCCGCCCGGATGGATCGGCTCACCGACCGCGTCGAACGCATCGAGCGCCGCCTCGACCTGACCACTTGAGCACCGGCCGCTTCATCACCCTGGAAGGCGGGGAGGGCGCGGGCAAGTCCACCCAGGCCCGGCTGCTCGCCCGCCACCTGGCCGATCTCGGCCTTCCCGTGCTGGTGACGCGCGAGCCCGGCGGATCCCCGGGCGCGGAGGCGATCCGCCGCGTGTTGCTGGAAGGGCAGGGGCTCGACCCGGTGGCGGAGGCGCTGCTGATGTTCGCCGCCCGCCGCGACCACCTGGCCGCCACAATCCGCCCGGCGCTGGCGGCCGGCATCTGGGTGATCTGCGACCGCTTCGCCGATTCCACCCGCGCCTACCAGTGCTTCGGCCAGGGCGTGCCGGGCGAGGTGTTCGGGCGCCTCTCCGACATCGCGCTGGAGGGGCTGGCGCCGGACCTGACGCTGGTCCTCGACATCGCGCCGGATGCCGGCATGGCACGCGCCAAGGCCCGCGGCGTGGCCGCCGACCGCTACGAGCGGCTGGACGCCGCCTTCCACGCCCGCGTCCGCGCCGGCTTCCTGGCGATCGCCGCGGCCGAGCCCGCGCGCTGCGCCGTGCTGGACGGGGCGGCCCCGCCGGAAGCCGTCTTCGCCAGCCTCCGCGCCGCCCTCGCGCAGCGCCTCGGCCTGCCGGACGCCGCCTGATGGCCGCGCCGCGCCGCGCCCCCCTCCGTCGCCCCGCCGCGCCGGATCCCGCCTGATGGCCCGCGCCCCGCGCGCCGCCGCCGCCGCCGAGCCGGTGGAGGACGAGGACGCCCCGGTCCGTGCCGCCCCCGACCTGTTCGGCCACCAGGCCGCCGCCGCCATGCTGGAGGCCGCGGCGCGCTCCGGCCGGCTGCCGCATGCCTGGCTGGTCGCGGGCCCGCCCGGGATCGGCAAGGCCACCCTCGGCTACCGCTTCGCCCGCTGGCTGCTGGCCGGCGGCTCCGCCCGCCCGCCGGCGCCCACGCCGCTGCACCTCGACCCCGCCGACCCGGTCTTCCGCCGCGTCGCCGCCGGCGCGCATGCCGATCTCCGCGCGCTCCGCCCCTCCGCCGAGGGCGGCGTCAAGCGGGTGATCCGGGTGGAGGATGCCCGCGCCGCCATCCGCTTCCTGTCGCTGACCCCCGCCGAGGGCGGCTGGCGCTTCGTGCTGGTCGACCAGGCCGAGCAGATGCAGCCCCAGGCCGCCAACGCCCTGCTCAAGACGCTGGAGGAGCCGCCGCCGCGCAGCGTGCTGATGCTGACCACCGCCGCGCCGGACCGGCTGCTGCCCACCATCCTCAGCCGCTGCCGGCGCTTGGAACTCTCGCCGCTGCCGCCGGCGGAGATGGAGCCCCTGCTCGCCCGCCTGCTGCCCGCCCTGCCGCCCGCCGAGCGCGCCACGCTGCTGGCGATCGCCGAGGGCTCGCCCGGCCGCGCCGTCGCGCTGGCGGAAGGCGAGGGGCTCGCGCTGCAGGCGATGGTCGAGGAGGTGCTGGCCGGCCTGGCGCAGGCCGACCGCCGCCGCTGGCACGCCATCGCGGATGCCGTGGCCGCGAAGCGCGACGGCAGCGCCTTCCAGGGCTTCTGCGCGCTGCTCCGCCGCGCCATCGCGGCCGCCGTGCGCCAGGCCGCGCGCGGCGGCGCGGCGCCGGCCTGGCTGGCGCTGCGGCCGCTCGCCGACTGGTCGGCGCAGTGGGAGGCGATCGGCCGGCTGGCGGCGGAGACCGACACGCTCAACCTCGACCGCAAGCAGGCGGTGCTGACGCTGCTGATGCGCCTCGCGCCGCCGCGCGCGGGGCGCTGAAGCCGCCCCGCCGCGCGCCGCAGCCCGCCGCAGCCCGCCGCAGCCCGCCGAAAGGCGCGCTTGCGCAATGCGTGGCGGCGGCGCAAGCCTGCCCGCGACGCGCCGCCCGAACCCTTCCCCTCGGACAGGCCAGGACCGGACCCGCCCCGTGCCAGAGACCGACGCAGCCCCGGCCAGGACCGGCCCCTGCTTCATCACCACGCCGATCTACTACGTGAACGACCGGCCCCATATCGGCCACGCCTACACCTCGCTCGCCGCCGACGTCCTGGCGCGCTGGCGCCGGCTGGAGGGCAGGGAGGTCTTCTTCCTGACCGGCACCGACGAGCACGGCCAGAAGGTCGAGAAGGCCGCGCGCGACGCGGGGATGAACCCGCAGGCCTTCACCGACCAGGTCAGCCAGCATTTCCGCGACCTGACCGCGACGATGGGCCTGTCCAACGACGATTTCATCCGCACGACCGAGGAGCGCCACAAGGAAGCCTGCACGGCGCTGTGGGACGAACTCGTCCGCCGCGGCGAGATCTATCTTGGCCATTACGAAGGCTGGTACGCGGTGCGCGACGAGGCCTTCTACGGCCCGGATGAGCTGGTGGAGCGCGACGGGGTGAAATACGCGCCTTCCGGCGCGCCGGTGGAGTGGGTGAGGGAGCCTTCGTATTTCTTCCGCCTGTCGGCCTGGGCCGACCGGCTGCTGAAGCTCTACGACGACGAGCCGGATTTCATCCTGCCCGCCAGCCGGCGGAACGAGGTGATGGCCTTCGTGAAGTCCGGCCTCGGCGACCTGTCGATCAGCCGGACGTCGTTCAGCTGGGGCGTGAAGGTGCCGGGCGACCCGGCGCATGTGATGTATGTGTGGCTCGATGCGCTGACCAACTACATCACGGCCGCCGGCTACCCCGCCGATCCCGAGGCTTTCGCCAAATGGTGGCCGGCCGAGATCCACTTCGTCGGCAAGGACATCGTGCGCTTCCACGCCATCTACTGGCCGGCCTTCCTGATGGCCGCCGGCATCGCGCCGCCGAAGCGCGTCTTCGCGCATGGCTGGTGGACGAACGAGGGCCAGAAGATCTCGAAGTCGCTCGGCAACGTCATCGACCCGGTCAGGCTGGTCGAGGAGTCCGGGCTCGATCCCGTGCGCTACTTCCTGCTGCGGGAGGTGCCCTTCGGCCAGGATGGCGATTTCTCCCGCGCCGCGCTGATCGGGCGCACCAATGGCGAGCTGGCGAATGCGCTCGGCAACCTGGCGAACCGGACGCTGTCGCTCATCCAGCGGAACTGCGAGGCGACGCTGCCGGCGCCGGCCGCGCGGGCGCCGGGCGATGCGGCGCTCGGCGCGCTGGTCGATGCGCTGCCGGCGGTGGTCGGCGCCCACCTCGACCGGCAGGATTTCCACCTGGCGCTGGAGGCGGTGATGGCCGCGGCGCGGGACGCCAATGGCTACATCACCGTCGAGGCGCCCTGGGCGCTGAAGAAGACCGACCCCGCCCGCATGGAGGCCGTGTTGCGCCACCTGCACGACGCGCTGCGCGTCTTCGCAACCGTCCTGCAACCCTTCCTGCCCGACACCATGGAAGCGCTGCTCGACCAGCTCGGCGTGCCGCCCGAGGCCCGCACCCTGGCCGCGCTGTCCACCCCGCTGCCCGGCGGCCTGACCCTGCCGCCGCCGAGCCCGCTGTTCCGCAAGATCGAGGCCGCCGCCTGACCATGCTGGTCGATTCCCACTGCCACCTCGACCATTTCGAGGGGGCGGAGCAGGCCGAGGCGGTGGCGCGCGCCAAGGCCGCCGGCGTCGCGCGCATGGTCACCATCGGCACGCGCCTCGGCGCGCAGGCCGCGACGGTGCGCGCCATCGCCGACGCGCATGAGGGCGTCTTCGCCACCGTCGGCATCCATCCCCACAATGCCGGCGAGCGCGAGCCACCCAGCGTCGAGGAGATCCTGGCCGAGGCCGACCACCCCAGGATCATCGGCATCGGCGAGTCGGGCCTCGATTATTTCTACGACAAGGCCCCGCGCGACGCGCAGGCCGAGAGCTTCCGCCGGCACATCGCCGCCGCGCGCCAATCCGGCATGCCGCTGGTGATCCACGCCCGCGACGCGGACGCCGACATGGCCGCGATCCTGGAGGAGGAGACGGGCAGGGGGCCCTTCCCCTTCCTGCTGCACTGCTTCTCCTCCGGCCCGGACCTCGCCCGCGCCGCGATCCGGCTGGGCGGCTACCTCTCCTTCTCCGGCATCCTGACCTTCCCGAAGAGCACGGAGAACCGCGCGGTGGCGGCGGAAGCCCCGCCCGACCGCATCATGGTCGAGACCGACAGCCCCTACCTCGCCCCCGTGCCGCTGCGCGGCAAGCGCTGCGAGCCGGCCTATGTCGCGCACACGGCGCGGCGGCTGGCCGAACTGCGCGGCTGGACCATGGCCGAGGCGGAGGAACGGACGACGGCCAATTTTCACCGTCTGTTCCAGCGGTCCCGATGACCTCCCGGTTGATGGCTTGCGCGTGATGGCCGGCACCGGGGCGCTCAAGGTCACCATCCTGGGCTGCGGCGGATCGGGCGGCGTGCCGCAGATCGGCGGCGCCGACGAGGCCGGCGCCTGGGGCGCCTGCGACCCCGCCGAGCCGCGCAACCGCCGGCTGCGCAGCTCCATCCTGGTGGAACAGGACGGCCGCCGCCTGCTGGTGGACGCGGGGCCCGACCTGCGGGCGCAGCTGCTGGCGGCCGGCGTCGCGCGGCTGGATGCGGTGGCCTTCACCCATACCCACGCCGACCACATCCTGGGCCTGGACGAGCTGCGCATGGTCAACCGCGCCACCGGCCGCGCGCTCGACACCTTCGCCACCGGCTTGACGCTGGGCGAGCTGGCCCGGCGCTTCGAATACGCCTTCCGCCCGCCGCAGCCGCCGGCCTTCTTCCGCCCGGCACTGGCGGTGCGGGAGATCGCGCCGGGGCAGGTGGTGGAGATGGCGGGCATGCCGGTGCGCTGCCTGCTGCAGGACCACCGGGTGATGGAGACGCTGGGCTTCCGCATCGGCCGCTTCGCCTATTGCACCGATGTCGCGGAATTCCCGAAGGCGTCCTTCGCGGCGCTGGAGGGGCTGGACACCTGGGTGGTGGCCTGCCTGCAGCGCGCGCCGCACCCGGTGCATGCCAATATCGAGCAGGTGGTCGCCTGGGTGGAGCGGCTGCGCCCGCGCCGCACCGTGCTGACGCATATGGGCTTCGACCTGGACTGGGCCTGGATGCGCGCGCACCTGCCGCCGGGGATCGAGCCGGCCTTCGACGGGATGGTGCTGGAGGTGCCGGGGGGCTGACCGCCGGAGCCCGGCGCCATGCACGGCTTTTCCCGGACTTGTCCCCAGGCCCGTATTTTCCATAATAAATCTTATGCGGCATTCGTGGGTGGGGATAAGCGCGCTGGAGAACCGCCCGCGCCGCCGCCGCGCTTGCCGGGCCGCCGCGCCCCTGCGAAGCACCTTCCCGCCCCTTCCTCAGGATCCCCCCATGTCCGACCCGGCCCAGGCGATCACCCGGCTGCTCGACATCATGGCCCGGCTGCGCGCCCCGGATGGCTGCCCCTGGGACCGCGAGCAGGATTTCGGCTCCATCGCGCCCTACACGATCGAGGAAGCCTATGAGGTGGCGGATGCCATCGCCCGCGGCCCGGATTTCCCCCAGCTGCAGGACGAGCTGGGCGACCTGCTGTTCCAGGTCGTCTATCACGCGCAGATGGCCGAGGAGGCCGGCCGCTTCGCCTTCGCCGAGGTGGCCGAGGCGATCGCCGCCAAGATGGTCCGCCGCCACCCCCACGTCTTCGGCGATGCCGAGCAGCGCGACGCCGCCGCCCAGACCACCGCCTGGGAAGCCCAGAAGGCCGCCGAGCGCGCCGCCCGCGCCGAGACCGGGACGCTGGCCGGCATCCCCGCCGGGCTTCCGGCCCTCACCCGGGCGTTGAAGCTGACCCGGCGGGCGGCGCGCGTCGGGTTCGACTGGCCCGACGCCGCCGCCGTGCTGGACAAGCTGGAGGAGGAAGCGGCCGAGCTGCGCGCCGAGCTGCCGGGCGCCGATCCGGCGCGGCTGGCGGACGAGGTGGGCGACCTGCTCTTCGTGCTGGCCAACCTGGCCCGCAAGCTGGACCTCGATCCGGAAGCGTGCCTCGCCGGCGCCAATGCCAAGTTCGAGCGGCGCTTCGGCGCGGTGGAACGCGCGCTGGCGGCAGAGGGCCGCGCGCCGGGCGATGCGACGCTGGCCGAGATGGAAGCGGCCTGGGCCGCCGCGAAGGCCGCCGAGCGCGGCGGCTGACCGCGCGCCCGCAGCGCCCCCCCACCAGGTCCAGTCCAGCGCCGCCGGAAACACTCCCTCGCCCGCCCGGGCGGGGTCGGATGCCGGCGGCGTCGGAGGGCGCGGTGCGGGCGGGGCGCGCCGCGCTGACGACAGACACCCAGGCTTTCCGCTGCCCTGCCCCCGCGCCGCGCCACCGCTTGTAAATCCGATTTACAACGCCGGCCTCGCCAGAACCTGGCCTGTAGTAGCGCTACATCAGTCCCTGTAGCGCCACTACACCGCAACCCCACCAACAAACAAACCAGGAACATTCGACCCCACCCCTGCCCCCTGCCCTTGCATCCGCCGCCCACCCTGCTTAATCGCCGCGGCGGGGATCGGGGGGCTTCGCGTGACCGCGCTGATCGAGATCGAGCGCCTGACCAAGCGCTTCGGCGCCTTCACGGCCGTCGACGACGTCTCCTTCACCGTCGCCCGCGGCGAGGTGCTGGGCTTCCTCGGCCCCAACGGCGCCGGCAAGTCCACCACCATGCGCATGCTGGCCGGCTTCATGACGCCCACCGCCGGCACCGCCCGCATCTGCGGCCAGGACGTGGTGGACCGCCCGGTGGCGGCGAAGCGGCAGCTCGGCTTCCTGCCCGAGGGCGCGCCCACCTACCCGGAGATGACGGTCACCGGCTTCCTGGCCTTCACCGGCCGCGCCCGCGGCTATCGGGGCGGGGAGCTGGCGGATCGCGTCGCGCATGCCATGGCGCTGACCCAGCTGGAGGGCGTGCGCCTCCAGCCCGTCGAGACGCTGTCGAAGGGCTTCAAGCGCCGCGTCGGCCTGGCCGCCGCGCTGCTGCACGACCCGCCGGTGCTGGTGCTGGACGAGCCGACGGACGGCCTCGACCCCAACCAGAAGCACGAGGTGCGGAACCTCATCCGCGCCATGGCGCCCGAGAAGGCGATCGTCATCTCCACCCACATCCTGGAGGAGGTGGCCGCGATCTGCACCCGCGCCGTGGTGATCGCGAAGGGGCGGGTGGTGGCGGACGAGACGCCGGCCGCGCTCGCCGCCCGCGGCCCCAGCCTCGATGCCGTGTTCCGGGCGCTGACGCTCGGCGCCGACCCGATGCCGGAGGCTGCGTGACATGGGCGGCGCGCTGACCGTCGCGCGGCGGGAACTGGCGGGCTACTTCGCCACCCCCGTCGCCTACGTCTTCATCGTCATCTTCTTGGTCATGGCCGGCGCGTTGACCTTCACGGTCGGCAATTTCTTCGCCCGCGGCCAGGCCGACCTGCAGCCCTTCTTCAGCTTCGTGCCCTGGCTGTTCCTGTTCCTGGTCCCCGCCCTGACCATGCGGCTGTGGGCGGAGGAACGGCGGCTCGGCACCATCGAATTGCTGCTGACCCTGCCGGTCGCGCAATGGCAGGCGGTGGTGGGCAAGTTCCTGGCGGCCTGGGCCTTCTGCGCCATCGCCCTGGCGCTGACCTTCCCGCTGGTGGTGACCGTCAATGCGCTCGGCAGGCCGGACAACGGGGTGATCGCGGCGGGGTATCTCGGCTGCCTGCTGGTGGCGGGCGCCTTCCTCGCGATCGGGGCGGCGATCTCGGCGCTGACCAAGAACCAGGTGATCGCCTTCGTCCTGGCGGTGGCCGCGTGCTTCCTGTTCACCTCGGCCGGCAGCCCGGTGGTGACGGAGTTCCTGTCGAAGCGCCTGCCCGTGCTGGCCGAGATCGCGCGCGCCGTCAGCGTGACCGAGCGGCTGTCGGGCTTCTCGCGCGGGGTGGTGCAGGCGCGCGACCTGGTGTTCTTCGCGTCCCTGATCGGGTTCTTCCTGTTCGCGAACACGGTCGCCGTGGACCAGCGGAAGGCGGACTGAGCCGATGTCCACGACCACCTCCCCCGCCCCGCCCGCCCGCCCGCGCCGCGGGCTTGCCGCCTGGGTCGCGCTGGCGCTGGCCGCGGTGCTGGCCGTCGGCGTCAACATGCTGGCCGACCGGCTGCTGTCCCGCGCGCGCCTCGACCTGACGCAGAACCGGCTCTACACGCTGTCCGACGGCACGAAGCAGGTGCTGGCGGGGCTGCGGGACCCGGTCACGCTGCGGCTCTACTATTCGCGCCGGCTCGGCGCCGACCTGCCGGCCTATGGCGCCTATGCGGACCGGGTGCGCGCCATGCTGGCCGAATACGTCGCGCTGTCGAACGGCCGCGTGCGCCTGGAGGTGCTGGACCCCGAGCCCTTCAGCGAGACCGAGGACCGCGCCGTCGCCCTCGGCCTGCAGGGCGTGCCCGTGGACCAGTCGGGCGAGCAGGTCTTCTTCGGGCTCGCGGGGTCGAACCTGCTGGATGACGAGCGGACCATCCCCTTCCTCCAGCCCGAGCGGGAACGCTTCCTGGAATACGATTTGACGCGGATGGTGTGGGAGCTGTCGAACCCGCGCCGGCCGGTGCTGGGCGTGATGTCCTCCCTGCCGCTGAACGGCGACCCGCGGGCGATGATGATGCGCCGGCCCGATATCGGGCAGCCCTATGTGGCGATGACGCAGCTGCGGCAGTTCTACACGGTGCGCGACGTCGCGCTCGATGCCGGCGTGATCGAGCCGGAGGTGCAGGTGCTGCTGGTGGCGCACGCCCAGGGCCTGCCGGAGCGCACGCTCTACGCCATCGACCAGTTCGTGATGCGCGGCGGGCGGCTGATCGTGATGGTCGATCCGCACAGCGAAAGCCAGGCCTCCCGCCCCAGCCCCGGCCAGCCGCCTTCGCGCGACACCGCCTCCTCCCTCGACCTTCTGCTGAACGCCTGGGGGATCGAGGCGCCGCCCGATCGCGTGGTGCTGGACCAGCGCGGCGCCTGGCGGGTGCGGGCCGATCCGCGCGACCGGGTGCAGGCGGTGGACTACCTGGCCTGGTTCAACGCCCCCGCCGCGGCGATGAACCGCAACGAGGTGGCGACCGCGGAACTCGCCCAGCTGACCTTCGGCTCGGCCGGCGAGGTGCGGCGGCGCCCGGGTGCGGCGGTGGAATTCGTCCCCCTCGTCACCTCCTCGGACCGCTCGATGCTGGTGGATGCGGCGCGGGTTCGGCAGGATCCCAGCCCGTCCCGCCTGCTGGCGGAATTCCGCCCCGACGGCCAGGCGCGGGTGCTGGTGGCGCGCATCCGCGGGCCGCTTTCCTCCGCCTTCCCCGCCCGGCCGGCCGACGCGGCGGAGGACGCGCCGCCGCACCGCGCCGCGACCGACGGCCCCGCCAACCTGGTGGTCGCCAACGATGCCGACCTGCTGGAGGACCGCTTCTGGGTCCGGGTGCAGGATTTCTTCGGCCAGCAGGTGACCACGCCCTTCAGCGACAACGGCGCCTTCCTGATCAACCTGGCCGACAGCCTGGCCGGCGGCGAGGCGCTGGTCAGCCTGCGCTCCCGCGGCGAATCGCTGCGCCCCTTCGAGATGATCGACGATATCCGCCGCGGGGCGGAGGCGCAGTTCCGCCAGACCGAGCAGGCCCTGCAGGAACGGCTGGAGGCCACCGAGCGCCGCCTGCGCGAGCTGCGCCAGGGCCCGGGCGGCCAGGGCGGCACCGTCATCACGCCCGAGCAGCGCGCCGAGATCGACCGCGCGCGCGACGAGATCCGCCGCACCCGCGGCGAGCTGCGCCAGGTGCAGCTGGAACTGCGCCGCGACATCGAGCGGCTGGAGGCGACGCTGCGCGCCATCAACGTCGCCGCCGTGCCGGCGCTGCTGACGGTCTTCGCGATCTTCCTCGGCCTGCTGCGCGCCCGCCGGCGCGCGGCCGCCCGGGCCTGAGGGGGGCACGCGATGGACCGCCGCACGCTGATCCTGCTGGGCGCCGGGGCGGTGGCGACCGTCGGCGGCGCGCTGCTGCTGACCCCGGGCGAGGCCCCGCCCCCGCCGGCCTCGGCGAGCCCGCTGGCCTTCCCGGGCCTGGCCGCGCGGCTGGCGGAAGCGCGCGTCATCGAGGTGCGGCGGCATGACGGCACGCTGGAGATCCGGCGGGAAGACGCCGACCGCTGGGTGCTGCCCGCCAAGGCCGGCCACCCCGTCCGGCCCGAACGGGTGCGGGAAGTGCTGGTGGGCCTGACCGAGCTGCGCCTGACCGAGCCCCGCACGGCGAACCCGGAGATGCTGGAACGGCTCGGCCTCGAGGATCCGGCGCAGGCCGGCGCCACCTCATCCCTGCTGCGGGTGCTGGACGGGCGCGGGCAGCCGATCGCGGAGCTGGTGGTGGGGCGCCGGCGGATGCGGGTGCAGGGCAACGTGCCGGAGACGGTCAATGTCCGCCGCCCGGCCGAGAGCCAGGCCTGGCTGGCGGAAGGCCGGCTGCCGCTGGATGGCGACCCGAACCTCTGGATCGACCGCGACATCGCCAGCATCCCGCGCGACCGCGTCCGCGCCGCCGCGGTGTCCCGGGCCGGCGAGCCCCCGCTGGTGCTGCGCCGCGGGCGCGATCCCGAGGCGGGGCTGGCGGTGGTGGAGCCGGCGGAAACACCGGAACTGGACGAACTCAGCCTGGACGAGGTGGCGCGCGCCTTCGAGTTCCTGACCTTCCTGGACGTGCGCCGTGCCGCCGACATCCCCGGCGCCAGGATCGCCGAGGCGCGCTTCGAGCTGACCGACAACCTCCGCATCCTCGTCACCACCCACAAGGAGGGCGAGGAGCTGTGGGCGACGCTCTCGGCCGAGGGCGACGAGGAGGCGCGGCAGCTCGGCGCGCGCTGGTCGGGCTGGGCCTACCAGGTGGGGCAGTGGAAGGAACGCGCCTTCGCCCCGAGGCTCGAGGACCTGGCGAAGCAGCCGCGTCCGTGACCGGGGGGGGCCGCGAATACCCCGACCGGCCCTGGGTCGGCATCGGCGTCATCGCCTTCCGGGGCGACCGGGTGCTGCTGATCCGGCGCGGCAGGCCGCCGCGGGCGGGCGAATGGTCCCTGCCCGGCGGCGCGCAGCTTCTGGGCGAGACGGCGGAGGCCTGCGCGCGCCGCGAGCTGCGCGAGGAGACGGGGGTGGAGGTCGGGCCGCTCGACCTGCTGGCGGTGGTCGATTCCATCGTGCCGGGGGATGCGGGCACGGGGCCGCGCTTCCACTACACGATCATCGACTTCGTGGCGCGCTGGCGGTCCGGCGAGGCGCGGGCGGGCGACGACGCCGCGGCGGTGATGTGGGCGGCGCCCGAGGAGCTGCCGGGCCTCGGGCTGTGGCCGGAGGCGCTGCGGGTGATCGCGCTCGGCCGGGCGAGGCTGGGCGGGTAGGCGAGCCGGCCTGGCGTGGCGGGGCGCCGGTGGCCTGGGCCACTTTGGCCATTTGGCGATGTGCACACTTTATCTTCGCGATTCCGGGGGCGCCGGCACGCCGGCGCGCGGCTCGGGGCCGGCAGGTCATTGAATTCGCAGTGTTAAATTTCAAAACGCATGTACGGCTTTGCCGGTTTTGGCACTTTGGCGCGATTCAGGGGTTTTTCGGGACGCCCCGGGCGTGGCAGGCGCACGGCTCGGCGGAGTCACGGCCCGACGGGGTCACGGCCCGACGGGGTCACGGCCCGACGGGTCACGCCCCGACGGGTCACGCCCCGACGGGTCACGGCCCGACGGTGTCACGGCCCGGCGGTGTCACGGCCCGACGGGTCACGGCCCGACGGGGTCACGGCCCGACGGGGTCACGGCCCGAGGGGGTCACGGCCCGAGGGGGTCACGGCCCGACGGGTCACGCCCCGACGGGGTCACGGCCCGACGGGGCCACGGCTCGGCGGGGTCACGGCCCGACGGGGTCACGGCCCGACGGCTCACGCCCCGACGGGGTCACGGCCCGACGGGGTCACGGCCCGACGCGGTCACGGCCCGACGGGTTCCTGGCCCGACAGGTTCACGGCCCGACAGAGTCACGGCCCGACGGGTCACGGCCCGACGGGTTCCTGGCCCGACAGGTTCACGGCCCGACAGAGTCACG